>JBCCDN010000053.1:0-19629 GCA_039030755.1 Planctomycetota bacterium
CGACCGGCTGCAGTCTCCAGCAGCGAACATCGTCTTTGGAAAGCCCGCTCGGGTGGTGACCACCACCACCCCCGACACCTCGCCCCTCGTCCCCACCGGCGACGCCACTGCGGTCCTGCCTTTGGCGAAAGGTCAGGGCGAGCCGATCACCGTGATCGGTAACGCCGCCATCCGTGAAACCTTCGATGCCAACTGCTTCCGCCAGGCCATCAACTCCCGCACCGCGCCGGGCGTCACCGACCTCGTGCTCAACCCCGACGCCCACGTCGGCTACGGCGCGCCAGTCGGCTGCGCGATGGCCTCGCCCACCCACATCTACCCCGGGCCCGTCGGCGTGGACATCAAGTGCTCGATGTCCCTGCTGCAGTTCGATCTTCAAGCAGACGCGATCGCCGACCGACAAACTCGCCGCGCGCTCATCGACGCGATCTGCGAGCGCGTGCCCACCGGAGCCGGCAAAGGCCAACGCCAAGCGCCCAAGTCCCGCCGGGTCCACGACCAGATCGGCCGGGTGCTCGCCTGCGAAGGCGCGACCAAGCAGACGCTCGAGATGCTCGACATCCCCCGCCAATGGCGGCACCGCTGCGAGGACGCCGCCCACGTCGGCCACGACGACACCACCGACGCGCTCTACCAACGACTCGACCGGCTCATCGAGACCGGCCGGTTCCGCTCCTTCGCCAACAAGGTCCAACAGTTCGGGTCCTACGGCGGCGGCAACCACTTCGGCGAATGCGAAGTCGTGCAAGTTCACGACGACCAACGCGACATCGCCGACGCCTTCGGCCTGCGCGACGGCCACGTCGCCTTCCTCTCGCACTGCGGCTCGCGCGGCTTCGGCCATGACCTCGCGATGGGTCAGTTCCGCGCGCTCCAAGGCAAGTTCAACGACTGGGCGATCCCGTTCCCCGGGGCCGACCGCGAGCTGTGCTACGCGCCGTTGGGCACGCCCGAGGCCGACGCGTATCTCGACGACATGGCCCTGGGCGCGAACTTCGCGACCATCAACCACATGCTCATCAACGCGCTCGTCCTCGAAGCCTTCCAGGAAGTGATCCCCGGCGTGCAGGGCGAACTCGTGTACTTCATCAGCCACAACATCGCCCGCAAGGAGATCGTGCGCAACCAACCGTCGTGGGTCATGCGGAAGGGCGCGACGCGCGCGTTCCCCGCCGGGCACCACGCGCTCGCGGACACGCCCTTCGCGAAGACGGGCCATCCGATCCTTCTTCCGGGGGACCCGCAGTCCGGCTCGGCCGTCATGGTCGCGCTGCCGGGGGCCGAGGCGTCGCTGTACTCCGTCAACCACGGCGCGGGCCGACGCATGGGCCGGAAGCACGCGTCGCGGACGCTCGATCAGCAAACCATCGACGACTCGTTCGCGCAGCGCGACATCCTGACCAACTGCCGCCAGTACCCCCGCGACGAAGCCCCCGATGCCTACAAGAACTTCGACGACGTTCTAGATTCCGTGAAGTCTGCGGGACTCGCGGCGGAAGTCGCACGATTGGATGCACGGTTCGTGATCAAGGATGCGAGCAAAGCCGATGACTGAAAAGGACACATTTTCAAATGAAGTGCTCGATACATTGAATGACCTCGATCGCGACCTCACGTTCACCTTTGATGAGTGGAATCTGTTTACAGGGCTGTTTGGACACTCTGAGAAACGAATCGACATATTGAACTCTTCTTCGCCCCATCTCTTTCACGATTTGCAGCGGATTCTTCAAGATGCTGTCTACTTAAGAATTGCAAGATTGCTTGACCCTGCATCAATGAAAGGAAGTAAAAATCTCACGCTTTCATATCTTCAACAATTGGTCAAGCGATCAGGGCATATTGCTTTGGCAGACGAGTTAAATGACGGAATCAACAAACTAAGGCGGGAAGCGCAACAAGTCCTATGGTACCGGCATAAAAGACTTGCTCATCGTGATCTAGACGCGTCGAAAGAAGCGAGCTACATCAGGCTTAGTCGTGCTGACATTTCTTCGATTCTCGTAGGCATATCCGACTTGCTAAACAAGGTGCACCTAGCTAACGACAATTCGTCCTTCTATCACCGTATTGGAACGACGCGTGATAGTGCGAGCAGCTTGACATATTGGATCGCTCAAGGTCTTCGAAGCAATCAGATAAGACACAATGTCCTACGTGGAAAAACATCGAGTGATGACCTTGTGAAGTTTTTTATTCATGAGCACCCAACAATTGACCATTGACGGCTCCCAAGGCGAGGGCGGCGGACAGGTGCTGCGGTCGTCGCTGGCGCTGTCGATGGTGACCGGGCAGCCATTCCGGATCGAGAACATCCGGGCGGGGCGGAGCAAGCCGGGGTTGATGCGGCAGCACCTCACCGGGGTCCGCGCGGCGGTGGCGGTGTGTGGGGGCGAAGCGGAGGGCGATGCGCTGCGCTCGACGGTGTTGTCGTTCAACCCGGGAAGCGTGCGAGCGGGCGATTACCGGTTTTCGATCGGCACGGCGGGCAGCACGACGCTAGTGTTGCAGACGGTGTTGCCGGCCTTGGTGTTGGCGGACGGCCGGAGCACGGTGACGCTCGAGGGCGGGACGCACAACCCGTTCGCGCCGCCGTTCGACTTCTTGGCCAAGACGTATCTGCCGCTGCTGAACAACATGGGGCCGAACGTGACCGCGACGCTGGAACGCCCGGGCTTTTTCCCGGCGGGTGGCGGGGCGTTGCGTGTCGAGATCGAGCCGGCGACAACCGGGAAGCTCACGGGGTTTGAATTGATGAAGCGCGGTGAGATCGTGCGTCGCCGCGCGGTGGCGACGGTGGCGAACCTGCCGCGCGAGATCGCCGAGCGGGAGTTGAAGGTCGTGCGTCGCAAGCTCGGCTGGGACGAAGCGGCTTGCGAAGTCGCCGAGATGAAGAACACGCCCGGGCCGGGCAACCTGGTGACGCTGGAGATCGAATCGGCGGGCGCGGACGAAGCCCCCGGGGTTTGCGAAGTGTTGACGGGGTTCGGCGAGGTCGGCCGAAAGGCGGAGGTGGTCGCGAACGCGGCGGTGCGGCAGGCGCAGCGTTACCTCAAGAGCCTGGCCCCGGTGGGCGAATACCTCGCGGACCAGTTGCTGCTGCTGATGGCGATCGCGGGCGGCGGGTCGTATCGCGCGCAGACGCTGAGCCGGCACACGCGGACGCATCTGGAGTTGGTGAAGCGTTTCCTTGAGGTACCGGTCACGGCGGAGGACCACGGCCGAGAGGGCGTGACGATCCGCATCGGCGGCTGAGTCGTCGGTTGATTTTATTTGTCTTCGCCGGTGCGGCGTCGGCTGCGCTGGGAGGCGACTTCGAAAGCATCGTCGAGTTTGGGTCGCGGCGATTGTGGCGTTTTCGGTTTCGACGACGACGCTTTGAGCGGTGCCTCGGCTTTGTTTCCGGAAGCCAACGGGCGGGCGGTGCCGGTCATGATGGGTTTGGGCTTGCGGGGCTTGGGTTTGAACCAACCTGTGATGCCTGGTGAGGCTTGGGCGTCTTCGGCGTCGAGGTCGAAGTTCGCGCGTTCGCCGAGGACTGCGCGGGCCCCGCCGGAGACCCAGCCGGTGCGTCGCTCGAACACGTCGAGCAGCAGCGTGAGCGCCGCAAGCAGCCAAAACACCCACGCGACGGAGATGGCTCGACGGGATTCGGGCAGGTCCTGCCAGATGCCGGGCAGGTCGAGGCGTGCGACGCCGCCGGTCATCGACGCGAGTCGTTGGAGGGTGTTCTCGCCGCGCTGCGCATCCTGTTGGCCGATCGGTCGATATTCCGGGTCATAGAGCAGCCGCGCGGGCGGAAGCGCGACGTGGCCGAGGTTTCCGAGGTCCAGCGCGGCGACGGCCGTTTGGGTCGACCGGAGCGGCAATGCCGTCGACATCACGTCGGCCGACTCGTAACGCAGGGGCAGGGCCACGCGGCGCGGCGGCACCCCGGGCTCAACGATCAGGACGCGGGCGGTCGGCTCGGCCGGTAACGCCAACGTAGGGCGATCGGGGTCGAGCAGTAGTTCGACCACGAGCCGGCCGTCGTCGACGCGCCGCCGGGCGAGCATGGTGTCGGGCAAGTCCCCGCCGCCGTCCATGGTTTCATTGCCGCGTCGCGCGACGTAGCGGGTGAGCGAGGCGATCAGTTCGCCGAACCCGGACCATTGATCCAAAGGGGCCGTGAACCGGCCGTCGGCTTCGCCGGTCAGCGCGGCGGTCCGGCCCAGTCCGGCCGACCACGTCGCGACGAACGGGGCGTTGTATTCGTCTTCCGTGACCATTGCGGGCAAGGCTTCGGGGCGTAGGTAGGTGAGGTTGTATCCACCGGCCGTGGGTGGGTTGCTGTTGTTCGTGGCGCCCGCGTTGTTCATCAAACCGTTCAGGCCGGCCGTGGGCTTGAGTTGCGTCAACTCGTCTACAAACGCCGAGCGCGCAACGGCGAAAGTGTCTTGCGCGAACAGTGCGGGCAGTTTGCGGGCGTCGTTGGTGAAGAAGACGCGTCCGCCGCCGCGCGCGGCGATGTCACGGAGCAGGCCCGCGTCGACGTCGCGATCGGACCCCAGGCCGATCACGCTCACGGTGATGTTCGCCTTCCGGCATTGCTCCAAAAGCCGCTTGTAATCGGCCGGGTTTTCGGAATCTTGCGCGTCGGCAAACAAGATGATGTGCCGCGTACCGGCTTTCGCGTTGGACAACATCCGCGCGGAAGCTTCGAGGGCTTCGAAGACGAAGATCCCGCCGCCCATGCTGTCGATCGACAGAACGTCTTTGCGTAGATCGTCCTTGTCGGTCACGGGCGACAGCGGCGCGATGATGTGCGGCGCGGAGTCGACCGCGATGACGCCGAACTCGTCCATCGGGGACATGAGGTCCAGCACTTGGGCGGCACCGAGGTTGGCTAAGTCCATCTTCATTTGTCCGCCGGGCACGGTCATGGCCATCGAACCCGAGCGGTCCAGCGCGACCACAATCGCCATCGAGAGCTTGCGGTGTTCTTGACGCAACTCCATCGAAACCGGGAGCAGCGGATCAATCGGCGAGTTGAAGTACCCGCCCGGTCCGAACGAGCGCTGCCCACCGGTCATGAACAGGCCGGTGCCGGTTTCTTCGACGAGGCCGGCGAGTTCTCCGAGCGTTCCGACGGGCAAGTCGGCGGCGGCGACGTTCTCAAAGACCACCGCTTCGTGGTTGGCGAGTTGATCAATTGTGCCGTCTAGTTCGTCGGGCGCGGCGGTGGTCACGGTCAGGCCCGCGTCGGCCAGCAGCGAAGAAAGTCGCGCACCGGGCGTCCGCGTGATGTGAAGGATCGGACGCAGCCCTTCCACGCCGACGACAAACCGTGCAACGTTATTCTCCGGGGCCGGGTCATCGATCGACGCGTCGGCGATCGGCGAGAGTTCCAGCCGATAGCCCGACGAACCCGGCGTCCGGACGCGGTCGCGGAAGCGGAGGCGGTGCGTGCCCGCGGTGAATTCGCGCCGACCCGAAGCGACCCGCGTTTCACCGCGTCGAAGCTCATACGCGAGCGGCTGCGCGATGGGCGTGACCACCCAAGCCGTGACCATGAACGCTTCGCCGGGGCCTACCGAATCCGGAGCCTGCACGTCCAACACCGCCACGTCACCCGCCGCCGGTCGCGACAGCGTGCGGGTGTCGATCGCGACGCCGCGCCCCGCAATGGAGGCGGCGTCGGCCCATGGATCTCCCCCGGTATACCGGCCGTCGGAGATCAGCAAAACCCGGCCGGGCGCATCGGGCGCGATCAGCGCTTGAGCCCGGCGTAGGGCTGAGGCAAGGTCCGAGGCGCCCCCGCCGACCGCGGTGACGAACTGCGGCAACGGGTCCACCCCCGGAGGCAACTCGACCGCCGCCTCTTGGCCGAAAGCGACGACGGCCAATTGGTGACGATTTGGGTCCAACGCGTCGTGCAGCAGTCCGATCGCTTCGAGTTGAGCCGCTTCAGCATCCAAAGGCATCGATGCGCTGAGGTCCGCGACGACGACGACCGTGCCCGCACGCCGATGCGCGAACCACATTGGTTCGCACATCGCCATGACCACAAGGACCAGTAACAGCGAACGCAGCCAACGATTCCAAGCCGCCGCAGGACGCAACCACCACCACAACAACCCGCCGGGCACCAGCATCAATAGCCAATACGGGGCGAGGAGGCTCAAATCGCCACCCCCGCTAGTTCGGAGGCGGTCGTCCCCGAACGCTTGCCCAAGGTTGGGATGCCGCCCCGCAACACGCAGGCTTCCAAAGCGATCAAGCCCAGCACCGCCAAACCGAACAGCCAGCCGAAGCTTCGATACTCCGGCCGGCTCATGACCTGCGCATTCAACCCGCCCACTTCCCCGTGGCTCGCGTTACGCAGGTCGGATTCGGACGACGAACCGCCCGCTACCGAAACAAAACGGGGCTCGGCGTCCGGGAATTCGATGGCGTACACCCCGGGATGCGCAGGGACCCAAGACGCCTGCCCGTCGCGCATTGTGATCTCTGCGGGGGATGCTTCGATGGCGACGTCTCCGAGATCACGAAGCCGTTGGACCCGAGCGATGATTGGCTCTTCATGCTCGGCGTCTGCGCTCAGCGGCGCGGACGGGTCGTTTGCCAAGGAGAGTTCGACCGCAACGCCGACGTTCGTGTTGACGACAGACAAGCCGGGACGGGCTTCGAGCCGAGCGTTGACCACGTTGCTCACTAGCACCGGCCATGCCACGGTCTGCAGAACCGTCGATCGCTTCGGATCGAAGTTCACCAAGACGGTGCGAGATCCACGCCCCCCACCGCGGACCGCGATGAGAGGAACATCGCCTGCCGAAGCAATCACGTCCGCGCCCGCGAACGCGGCTTCGACGGCGCTTCCCGGACTCGCGGACCAGACCACGCCCGATAGCGAAACGCCATGCATGAGACGGTGCCGGCCGTTCAACAGGAACGGACCGAGAAACGGCCGACTCTCCAGGGATTCGTCGGGCGTAAGCAGAACTAGGTCCCAGGGCGCGCTTGGGTTTCCGCTTAGCAACGGTGGGCCGGTGCCCGCCGAAAGAACCGGCCGCGTGGACAGGACGAGTTCCGAAGTCTGCGCATCGTCGACCAGTTCCGCCGAGCCTGTGGCGCTTAACGCAGCGACCACCGATCGCCTCAAGTCTTCGTCCGCGATGCGTGTGGCGACCTTGACCGGCGGTTTGGGTTGGTCCGCCAGCCACGCGACGTCGTCGGCGCTCAAAACGTCGCCGGCCATCGAGGCGGTGACCCGCAGTAAGCCGCCCTTTTGCATCGCTGCGGGCGGCTCGAACCAAAACCGTTGGGTCTGACCGGCGGCGAGCGACACCGACGTGCGGTGCAGCGTGGTCCAGTCGGCCGGCCGAAGCGTTCGTGTCGCCCAAGCGGTCGTACCTTGTGGCGAACCCTTCCAAAGATCGAGTCGGACCCGCACCTCCCGCTCTCCCGAGCCCTGGCCGTACCGGCCGACTTCCACCATGATCACCTCGCGCCCGTCGTTCCCCATGGAGCGCAAGGCCCGAATCACACCCGCGTTGTCGTTGGCTTCGCCGACTGCGCACCAGCGCACGTCTGTGTTGTCTTGAACCGCGAAAGGCGGCGCTGGCCAGACGACGTCGCCGGGCATCGACGAATCGTTCGCTTCCCGATCCTCGTCCGGTTGCCAACGTTCTTTTGGCATTCGATCCGAGATCACCAGCACCCGCGCCCCGACCCCGCCGGTCTGCCGAGCCCACGCGATCGCGGCCGGCAAGTCGCTCGTCACGGAAGTCGCCCGCCAAGCCTTGAGCACGTTCCGAACCTCGGCCGCGTTCCTCGCCGATTCGCTCAGTCGGACCGGTTCTTCGCCCGCAAGGATGAAGCCGGCTGAATAACGGCCCAGGCCCGCCAACTCGTCAATCACGGCATCCACGCCCGCATCGCGTGCGGTGCGCTGTCCCTCGATCATTGCCTGCATCGACCAGGAGTCATCCAGCACCACGATGACCGCGGCACGCTGCCCCGACGCCAAGAAACGCGGGGCCGCCGCTGCCAAGATGAGCAGAAGCAAAGCCAGCAGTTCCAATACGAACACCCAAGGCGTTTGCATGCGATTCGCTTTTCGGCCCCCACCCGTCGCCTGCGCCACCGCGTGCCAGAGCAAAAGCGTCGAGACGGTGCGTCGGCGGTAGCGGGTCCGCAAGACGTAGATCCCGGCGAGCGCGGGCAACGCCAACAATCCGATCAACGCCAACGGCAAACCCAAGACCGGCATTACAGCGACTCCGCTCAGACCACACGCAGCAAACCCGACGAAGCCAACGGCGCCACGTCCCACGTCTTGACCCATGGCTCGGCGGTCAGGGTGACGAGCCGAGCTTCCACCCGCGTCAGCGCTTCGGACCATCGGGCCATGTGCGCGGCGAAAGCTCCGCGGTAACGCCGCAACGCCGACGGGTCGAGGCGGACTTCTTTCAGGGTTCCGTCCTCCGCGTCGACCAGGCGTACGTCGCCGTCGAACCCGCCGGCCGCGCCGGGGTCGGCGTCGGCCTCGGCAAGAACCTGCACCACCCACAGCCCGGCCGCGCCGTCGGCCCAACGCGACACGATGGACTCCGGGTCTCCCGCAAACAACAAATCGCTCACGACGACCCGCAGGCCGCGGCGACGCAGCGTCAACGCGCCGAGGTGTCCCCGCACAGCGCGCCGACCGAAACCCGGCCAATCCCAGCCTGCGGGTTCGGCGTTGCCGCCCCGGATTTCCGTGCCGGCGATGTTCCTCGCGTTGGCTTGAAGCTGCGTCGATATGCCGTAGAGCCGGCGGGACCATCGTGATGATTCCGCAGCGCCAGCTATCAAGGCCGCGGCGCCGAGCGTCGCGGTGGCTTTGGTCGTTTCCGCCAGCGCCATCGACGCCGAGTCGTCAACGAGCAGGTCCACATGCGGCGTGACCTCCTCGCGGTAGAGCCGGAGCATCAACCGGTCTGTCCGCGCGAAGGCGGGCCAATCCACGCGCCGCAGGTCGTCGCCCGGCTCGTACGGCCGGTAGTCCATGAACTCCAACGAGCTGCCGACGCGGACGCCGAGCTTCTCGCCCACGGCGCCGCGCGGGCTCCGGCGCGGATCGCCCAGCGCGCAGCCCAAGCCGACCGCGAACGCCCGGCTCATCGGCGCGCGCCACGACTCATCCATCGGGCTGCTCCGTGGCGGTTGCTTCGTTGGACGGGGTCGCCGGCGTATCCAACGGCTTAAACGCCGCAGCCTGTTGCCAGAACCAGGTCACGTTCACCAGCGTGCCTACGGCCGCCAGTACAGTACCGATCCCCATCAGCAGCCAGTGGAATTCTTGCATCCGCGACCCGCCGTTAACGGAGTAGACCATCGCGCCAACCGGGTTGAGGATGAGCCATATCTCCTCGTTGAGGTCCCAGCGATCCGGGTTCATGGCAAAGGCGATGAACACTGGCACCACCGCGGCGAGCGCCATCGTCGCCAGGACCAGGCCCGCCGTCGTAAGCTGGCTCTTGGGCGTCTTTAGCAGCAGGCGGCGCAGCGTGACGCCGAGCATCGCGTAGCCCCAGACGAACAGGCCGCAGGTCGCGAGTTTCCACAGGAACGCGCCGTGCCGCTCGCGCCAACCGCTCCCCGAACTGAAGCCCGCCCAGGCGCTCGATTCACCGACCCACATCCCCAGCGTCGTGGTTAGGACCAGCGAGGAGGTGAAGAGGATGGAACCCCAGAGCAGACCGCCCGCTGCGCCGCTGTAAAGCAGGAACGCGGGTAAGCGAAACAATCGCGTCTTGGGGATGCCGCGTCGCAAACGCGCGCCGTACACGTCGCGTTCACTCGTGCTGAGCACGATGCCCGGCAGCAGAATCGCGAAGCTCAGGACCCCCGCCCAGACCATGAGAACCTCCACCTCGCCGTAGTACCGGGCGACGAACGCCGCGAGCGCGAAGGTTCCCAGCCATACCAGCGACACGTATAGCCGGATCGGCAAGCCCCGGTTCGCTGCCGCCGGCGTGATCATCGCGGTGGTCAAGAAGAAGATCACGCCCAGCGCCGCCAGCCAGATCGACACGACCGCGGCCATGCCCCACCAGAACTCCGGGTCGTCGAACGCCGAGCCCATGCCTGTGACCGTGACCTCGAACATCACGAACGACGTCACGCCCATATACGCCGCCACGCTCGCCGCCAGCAGCACGATGCCCAGCAGCGTCTTCACCGGCCAACCTACCGGCAACGCGCCGACGAAGATCGCCAGCATCGACGCGCTGAGCACGATCATGAAGTCCAACCCAAGCACGAACAACACCGTGGGCGGATCGATGCCCCGCAACAGGTAGGTCACCACCATGAACGGAGCGCAGGTGCTGAACACCAACAGCGTCACCGTCATGCCCGCCACGAGCTTGCCCCACACGATCGACGTCGGCCGGATCGTCGTCACGTACAGCAGGTCCGACGTCGCCGTCGCACGCTCCGCCGTCAGCCGGGCACCAACGTAGATCGGCACGGCCAGCATGCACACCGCCAACAACACGCCCTGGAAAATCAGGAACAGCGACGCACCGTCTTCGCTACCGGCCGTCCCGATCGTCGTGCTATTCATCACGAACAGCATCTGCACGATCACCAGCACCGTGAGCATGAGAAATAAGACGCCGATGATGAACCGGGAGTTGACCGCTTGACGGAGTTCCTTGACGACGATCGGGTTGATCCGGTCGTCGATCCAGCCGCCCAGGCCAACCAGCCGGGACATACTTGACGCCACGACACTCATTGCACGTCCCCCTTCGTGACGTCCATAAACAGGCGTTCGAGGTCCGCTTCGACCTGCTTGAATTCCAACACGCGGAAACCCCGTCTCAGCAGTTCAGCCAGCAATTCGCACACGGCTTCTTCGTCGCCTTCCACGGTGGCCTCGATGTGACGCCCCGCGTCACGAACACTGCGGACACCCGCCATCTCGAGTATCGCCCGGTGCATATGCTCGGCGTTTTCACGCACGCGGATAGCCAAAATCTGGTGGTGATGCTCTTCGGGGTTACGTCCGTGACGCTCAATCTCTTCGAGCGTGCCCGCCCGCAGCAGCCGACCCTTCTCGATGATGACCGCGCCGTCCGCGACCTCGGCGAGTTCGGTCAGGATGTGCGAGCTGATGAAGATCGCCTTGCCGCGTTCGGTCAACGCCCGCATGAGCTCGCGGAGTTCCACACGCGCTCGCGGGTCCAGGCCGGCGGCGGGCTCGTCCATGATCAGCAGCGGCGGGTCGTGGATCAGCGCCCGCGCGAGCGACACGCGTTGTTTCATGCCCTTGCTCAGCGCCTTGAGCATCTTGTCGCGGATGCCTTCCAGGTTGGTAAACCGCTCGATCTGTTCGAGACGCGGCAGCCTTTCGGTGCGACGCAACCCGTAAGCGCGACCGAAGAAGTCGAGGTAGTCGTGGACGGTTTGATCCCGGTGCGTCGGAAGGTTGTCCGGCATGTACCCGATCATGCGACGGGCCTTCTCCGGATCGCTAACCACGTCCAAGCCGTCGAAGTCGATCCCGCCACCGTCGGGGGTGTCTAACGTGGCCATCATCCGCATGGTTGTCGTCTTGCCCGCGCCGTTGGGCCCGACGAACGCGAAGACCTGGCCGGTCTCGAACGAGAAAGACAGGTCGTCCACGGCGAGCGTCTTGCCGAATGCTTTCCGTAATCTGTTCACCGAAACCCGCATCAGCGCGCCTCCTTCCAGACCCCAACGACCGTTGCGGCCACGCGGTGCTGCCCGAGCTCGGCCAGTCCGTCGGCAACAAACGGGCTAGCCGACATGAGCGCGACATAGGTGCCCGGCTTGGCCGTGCCACGCACGCGTGCGCTCTGGCCGAACTGCCAGCCCTGCGGTGCGGCGATGTGGTCCGCGGGGTTCAACGCTAATCGACCGAAATCGTCCAGGTCCGCGTGGCCGTCCGCGCCGCCGAGTGTGTCGGTGTTCGGGCCGGCTTCGAGCAAGCCCTTCTGTCCGGCCGGCAAGGCATCCATGAACCAAACCTGTCCGTCGTGATCAATGACTTGCAGGCGTTCAACGTCGACCCCCAACCCGTTCGTCACCGCCAACTCGCCGTCTTCGAGCCGTTCGAACACCAGCCGTTCGCGACGCGTTTCGACGGTCCGCAATTCAAAGTAGGTCGGAACCCGGGCCGACACCCAGCCGCGCGAAAGATGTTGTTCGGTGGTCAGGTTGATCGTGCGTGCGCCGCCGCCTCGGTTGCCGTAGAAATAATCGTTTAATCCGACCTGTGGGATGACCACGGTTTCCATCCCGAAGCGGAGCCCGTCGCCGGGCGTGAGTGGCGTGTAGTAGCCGCGCATGGCCACCGTGACGGATTCACGTGTCGTCTGGTCGAGCCAAGTGACCGCTTGGGTCCGCGCGCTGGGCGTGACGCCTTCGCTGAGCAGTGCATAAACCACGACGAGTCCCGAGAACAGGGCGGCGATGACCGGCACCGTCCAGAGCAGCCACATACGGCGTTTGATCAGAACCAGGATCAACACGTTCACGGGCCCAATCAAGATCGCGAAGACGACCATCACCACCAGCAAGCCGCGCACCGGCGTCTGTAACTGTTCGATCACCGGCAACGCTCGGTCGGCCTGCTCAGCGGTGAAATTCGTGGTCAGTCGACTAGTCCGAGCAAGAACAACCTCGACCCAGGCCTCGCCTTGATCGTCGGGCCACGCCGCGACGACGTCGCTCGACATCCATTCGACGCGTCCGAGTCCGAGGGGTCTGGATACCGAGCCGCGTTGCTTAACGGGCGAGACATCCTGCCCGTTGACCGAAGGCCACGACGGCGGCACCGGCATGCCGGGCGATGGCATGACCACCTGCATCAGCCCACCATCCAGCACGTACTTCCGTAAGGCCGCCGCCACCGCCGTGGGCATGGTCCGCACATCGCGTTCGCTGACGACCACCGCACCGTAGCCGGTATATGTCTGCCAAGCCGTGCTCCATTGCACGATCGGTTCGCCAAGCAGGATCGAAACCTCTGCCCGGCCGAGCCTGCGTCCAGAACTCCACCCCGTGCCTCCGCCGCGTCGCAACGCGTCGGCGTGCCGCTCGACGGACGCCGCCAGCCGATCCCGGACCGGGCGGTTGATGTCTCGGCTGACCAGCACCCCGATCTCGTTGTCGCCCGAATAGTGATCCGTTTGGATGCGTAAATCCACATCTCGGCGCTGCCGGTTGCCGTCAATAAACACCGCGACGTCCTCACCGTTGATCGGCAGCGGCGGCATGATCATCTCGGCCCGAACGGTTTGGCCCGGCTCGACGCGGAAGCTGCGCGTCACCGAACGCAGATAGTCGCCGTAACCGTAGTCCCACGAGATCGCGGGAAATTCCAGGCGGATGTCGCGGGTCGCGGTCCCGTTGTTGGAGAGCACCACCGACGCCGCTCGGTAACCGATCCCCGTGCCGGCCACCTCGGGCATCTCGACGGCCACGTCCACCGTGCCGTAGACCTGCGTGCCCGACCAAGCGAGGACACTCCAGGCCGAGCACACCACCATCATCAGGATGCGTAAGCCGATCGCCGGGTATCCCCCCGTCATGCCCCGGCCTCCACTTGGATGTCGCGCGGCAGCCCCGCGTCCACGGCGTCGATACTCTCAACCAGCGTGGCCACCACGTCGCCGGGCGTCACGCCGTCGAAGCGGGCCTGGTAGTTGAGAATCATCCGGTGGTTGAGGACGGGCTCGGCCACCGCGTCGACGTCTTCAAAACCCGCCGTGGGCCGGCCGTTGAGCAAGGCCACGGCGCGCGCCGCTTCGGCCATACCGATCGCGGCCCGCGGCGAAGCGCCATGGGTGACGTACTTTTTAATCAGTTCCGGCGCGCGTGGATCGTCGGCATGCGTGGCAGCCACGAGATTGGCGACGTACCGGCTGACCGCCGGGGGCATCACGACGCGATCCATGACCGCGAAGAGCTGCTCAAGCCCGGCCGCATCGACCAAACCTTCGGGCGTCGGCTCCTGTCCACGGCGTCGTCCGTCGATGATGCGTTCCATCGTTTCGGCGCTGGGCCGGGGCACGTTGAGTTTGAACAGAAAGCGGTCAACCTGCGCTTCGGGAAGCGGGTACGTGCCTTCGAGTTCGATCGGGTTTTGGGAAGCCAGCACAAAGAACGGGCTGGGCAACGTGCGCGTTTGGCCCATCGTCGTGACGCAGCGTTCCTGCATCGCTTCGAGCATCGCGGACTGTGTTTTGGGCGACGCGCGGTTGATTTCGTCCGCGAGCAGGATGTTGGTAAACACCGGTCCGGGCTTGAAGACCATCTGGCGTTGGCCGTCCTGCTCTTCGAGGATCGGGCTGCCGACGATGTCGCTGGGCATCAGGTCGGGCGTGAACTGCACGCGGTTGAAGTCCAGCGTGAGTAGTTGTCCCAGCGTGCGGATCATCGCCGTCTTCCCCACGCCCGGCATTCCTTCGAGCAGGATGTGCCCTCGGCTAAGAATCCCGACCAAAACCATTCGGTGTAACCCCGGCTGTCCGAGCAAGACGCCGTCTAGCTCTCGCAAGACGCCGGTGAGTTGTTCGACCACCGGACCGACTTCGTCGGGGGTTAGCAGACGTTCGCCCGTACTGACCATGCGTTTCCTAATTGAAGACCTCGGAAGCAGACCAATCGCAATTTACACCACCACATGAACCCATCAACGCGAAAGACGAGGCCGAGGTTCACGCTTTAGCGAGAGCCATTGTCTGGGTCTAAACCGACACGCTCGAAATATCGCTGCACCGCTCCTCGGTGTTTGGGTAAAATTGTTACGTCCGATGCGGTGCCGCCCTCGCTGGTGACGTGCGTCAGACCGCCGCCGGTCGAACCCTCCGTCGCTTCGACCTGCGGCGCCGTTCGGCTCACGCCCAGTTGCCGGGACTGCGAAGGGTCGCGCCAGCCCGACGGCGGCAGCACCTGCGGATCAAATGACGCCTCCTCGCGGTTCGCGGGATCTTTCCAAGTCAACTCGGCGTGCCCTGGGCCGCGGTGGATGCCTCCGCGTCTGGGACATTTCCCGGACTTGCAGACACCGGCAATCAAGCCACCCTTGCACTGCCCATCGCCCTGCTCGGCCAACCAATCCTTGAGTGCTTCGGGATCGAACTCGACCGGCTCGCCGAACTGCCCGTGCCCGAGGCCCACGCCTTGCAAGGCGTCCATCAACTCGACCAGTTCGGCTTCGCGCCCGTCCATCAAGTCGCGGAGCTTTTCCAGCGTCTCGGCATCCAGGCCAACATCCATCGCATCGGCCATCGCGTCCTGCACCCACGGGGGCACCTGGCCGTTCATCGCCTCGCCGATCAACTGCTCCAGGGCATCCATCGAACCGGCCAGCTGCGCTTCGGAGAGTTGACCGTCCGCCAGCTGGACCGCCTCGGCCAAGGCCCCGGCCGCGCCGGCTTCGGTGATGTCGCGTTGGGCCTGCTCTTGGGCGTCGGCCGCTTCGCGACGCAACTGCTCGGCGAGGTGGTCCAGCGCCTCCCACGTCCGCACCGGATCGTCGGCACTCGCCTCGTCGGCCACGCGGGCGGTCTCGTCACGCAGGGCGTCGGCTTTCGCCTCGTCGAGCACGGATTCTTCGTCGAGCACCGCGATCTGCTCGCTCAAGGTTTCCAGCGTTCGTTCGAGATTCAATCGGGTCGGGTCCGCCCCTCCGGCCGCAACGGGAATCAAGCCCGCCCCGAGCACAAACGCCAAAGCGACGGCGAAGCTCGCCAACGACGCTCCTCCCCGCCAACGGACACGCAACGGTTCGACGTTCGCAACGCCTCTCGACCAAGCGGACACGCCCACGTCCCGGTCGAGCATCATTAATCCGCCCAGCCGTTGCTGCTGATCCAGCATCGCCCGAATCACAGTTTGGCTAGGCACACGCCACCGCGCGTACCACGCCGACCAACCCAAGACGCCGAGCAACCCCAATCCGCCCCAGGCCCACCAGCCGCTCGGCGAAGCGGATGCCCCGTGCAGGAGAACACGCCCCACCAGCGTCGCTACGCCCCACACCAACAGGTATGCCACCGCCGTTCGGATGCACATGCGAATAAAGATCGCCTGCCAGAGCGAGGCCCGCGACGCGCTAATGGTCGACTGTCCGTCCGGCTCGACCCCATCCAGCCAAGCCTGCGCGTCCAGACTTCGAGTCGGTTGCGTCGGGTCTGCTGCAGGCAAAGCATGGGCTCCTTTCCGGATCGATACGCGCCCTTTGGACGCCAGGGCTCACTACGACGCCAGTCTCTGTTCCGTTCGCCATGTCGTCAACGGTTCTGAGGGGGGAATTCGACGAATGCGCGATACCCCCTCAAGACCTTTCCGCGAAGGCTGCGATTCCAGACAGTTGGGAGAGGAGTCTTGCTGAGCGCGAAAACCGCGGAACATGCGGTGGTTCGATGCCTCTACAGCGCCGCATGAAGCGAGCGCCACGGCTGTAAGTCCAGCTTGAATCAGTTCGTCGCCGAATCGATGATGACATTGAATAGGCGGTGGTAGATTCAAAATAGCCGCTAGGTTGCATCGTGGCTGCTTGAGCGTCGGACGAAGTCGAAAGGGTGAGGGTTCCGCCGATCACCACAATGCGGAGCCATCCGTCGTTGCTCCGAAGAACGCGCTTGAACCTGACGGGCATTGTCCTAGCGGTGCTTGGTTCGGGCACGCGGTAGGCCTTCGCCGGCGAATTGGCGATAAGCGTTCGCAGCGCAAACCGCAGCGCCTGCACGCATGGCGACTCACCCAAAATCAAAATCCTTGATCTGACGCACTGAGCCGAATCGCGGCTCACCCAGTATCAGTGAAATGCCCGGGAGAGGATTCGAACCTCCAAGGAGTTTTACCTCCACCGCGACCTCAACGCGGCGCGTCTGCCAGTTCCGCCACCCGGGCAAGGTGGGTTGAATCGGAGAGTGTAGAAAGGTCGGGCAGGCGTAGCAACGCGGCGGCGACGCAGGCCAACGCGAAACCCACGGAGCTTCGATAGGCTGGCTCGGATGAAGCGTCGCGACGCCCTCAAAGTCTGCAAGTTCGGCGGCACCTCGCTGGCCCAAGCGAGCCAGATCGCCAAGGCTGGCGACGTGGTGCGGGCCGACGACGCCCGAGCCGTGGTGGTGCCCTCGGCCCCGGGCAAGCGCACCCCCACCGACCACAAGATCACCGATCGTCTTTACCAGTGCCACCACACCGCGGCGTTGGGCGATGACATCGACCGCGTCTTTGCGCCGGTGCGCGAACGCTTTTTCGAAATCGCAGCGGGCCTGAACCTGGGCGACGAACCCGCCTGGCTGGTCGAAGCGCTGGACGCCGCGGCGGAAGGGGTCTGCGAGCAGGCGCAGGCCGGCCGTGATTCTGCGTTTGCCGCCAGCCGTGGCGAATACCTCAACGGCCGGGTGTTTGCGGAGCTGTTGAATTGGCCGTTCATCGATGCGGCGGACGTCATTCAGTTCGGCCCCGGTGATCGCCTCGACGCCGCCGCGACGTACGCCGCGATTGAAGCCGCCGTGCAAGCAGCGGGTGGCCGCGCCGTCATCCCCGGGTTCTACGGCAGCGACGGCGCGGGCCAGGTCCGCACGTTCTCCCGCGGCGGCTCGGACGTCACCGGCGCGATCGTCGCCCGCGCGCTGCACGCCGAGGTCTACGAGAACTGGACCGACGTGTCCGGCCTGCTGATGACCGACCCCCGCCTCGTCGACGCCCCCGCCACCATCGACACGCTGACCTACCGCGAGCTGCGGGAGTTGTCCTACATGGGCGCGACCGTATTGCACCCCGAAGCCGTGTTCCCCGTGCGCGAAGCCGGCATCCCCGTGCACATCCGCAACACCAACGACCCCGACCACCCCGGCACGCGCATCGTTGCCCCCGGGAGCGAGCCGCCGACCACCGACGCGGCATACCCGATCACCGGCATCGCCGGCCGCAAGGACTTCACCGTCATCGCGCTCGAAAAAGCGCTCATGAACAACGAAATCGGCTACGGCGAAAAGGTGCTCGGCGTGCTCCGCCGCGCGGGCATCAGCTTCGAGCACATGCCCTCGGGCATCGACACGCTCTCCATCGTTGTCGAAGACGCCCAACTCCAAGGCAAACTCGACGACGTGGTCGCCACGCTCCAGCGCGAGGTCGAGCCCGACACGATCGAAGTGGATGCCGACCTCGCCCTGATCGCGACCGTCGGCCGAAACATGAAGACGCAACCCGGCATGGCCGCCAAGCTCTTCGGCGCCTTGGCCACCGCGGGCGTGAACATCCGCATGATCGATCAGGGCAGCAGCGAACTGAACATCATCGTCGGCGTCAACGCGAGCGATTTTGAGACGGCGGTAAGCGCGATTTATGACGCGTTTGTGGAGCGGTCATGACGAGCGGTTTCACTCGCCGGAGACTTGCGACCACCCATAGTTGAGCGTTCGTTTTTCAAACCTCGCTCGTATCGCTACTGCTCTCGGCAACGCTCTCGAAATACTCCAACGCCTCGGGGTCGGCTTCGTAATTCACTTCGCCATGGTGCCGCTGTACGGACTCGATGATTTTTGTGATATCCGCCTTGAAGAACTCTTTTCGGTAATTGACTTTGTTGACGCGATAGGGCTCCAGATCACGATGAAGGGCGGCTTCTAGAGCCGGTGCGTCGTCCGACGAAAACATTGCGTGAACGTCGAAGCTGAAAGGCACCGAAGCATCTCCTAGCTCGCGAACCCGGTCCATGGGTTCGAGTCGACGTGTCATCCCAACCTTGAACACCTCACGGCCGAAACTACCGACATTCGAAATCACATAGATGTGCCCGGCTTTGGTCTGCTGAGCCATACTCATCGTTCGGCTCATCTTTTCCTGTGCTTCTGCCAGTTCTGCTTTGAGCTTGTCGAGTTGTTCGGAGTGAGTGTCTCCTAGCAGACGAATCGCTTCTTCCAACGCCTTGCGTTTGATCCGTTCTTCTTTCTCGGCGTCCTTGATCGCCTTTTGGATTTCGCGTTCGCGTCTCTGTTCTTCTCGAATCTGCTCCTTGATCGCTGCTTGTTTTTGTTTCTCACGCTCGTCGAGAATCGCTTTGTGATGAGCTTGCTTGAGCATCCGCATGATTTGCTGGTGCTCGTCGGGAGGAAGCTTGTAGCCGTTTTTCTCGGCAACGATGATGGCTCGCTCGATCTTCTTCTTCCGGGATTCAAAGTTGTCCGCTTTGATTTTCTTGAAGTGTTCTCCGTATTGCTCTGCGATGATGTAACTGCCCATCGTGTTGACGCGCTCATCGGCTTGCAATTGTGTTTTCAATGCGAGGTCTTCGGCAACCGCAGCATCACGTTTAGCAACGTGCTCTCTGCCGTAAGCCTTGCGTTCTTTTTCCAACGCTTCGCCGATTTCTTTCCGCTTACTTCGGGCGTATCGCCAGCGTCGAAGCGGACGGCTCAACTTGGACTTGCGATCCTCCAGGGCAAAAACGAAGAGGATGAACGTCGTAACAAAGAAGAAGAACGCCAGTGCGAAGAACGTGAAAACAAGCACGTTTTATCTCCCGGATGGGTGCGTAAACGTTGCTTATAGCACTTCAACTCACCGAACCCATCAATGCAATATGCGATTCATGCTTTCCTGCCGTAGCGTGCG
>JBCCDN010000054.1:0-19619 GCA_039030755.1 Planctomycetota bacterium
ACAGCCTGCACATCCAACGCGGCCCGGTCGTGCTGGCGGTGGGTCGGCTGGTGCCTAAGAAGGGGTTTGATGTCTTGCTGCGAGCGTGGGCGGGTTGGCTGGACGATCACGGATTTCTTTCGCCGGACCAGGCCGAGACGACCGATAACCTCGGCTCGGCCGATGCGGGACATCCCCAATCCCGTTCAACCCGGCAGGATTCTGGCCCGATATGCGTCATGATGGGTGATGGGCCCGAGGCCGACGCGCTGCGGACGCTGGCCAACCAACTGCGGATCGGAGATTTTGTGCGGTTCACCGGAGCGGCCAATCAGGAACAGGTGCGCACCGCGATGCGGGGCTGCGATGTGTTTGCGCTGCCTGGCCAACCCGCGTCCGATGGCGATCGCGACGGCATCCCGGTCGTCCTAATGGAGGCGATGGCCTGCGGGAGGCCCGTGATCGGTGGGGATTTACCCGCCATTCGGGAGTTATTGACCGCAAATTCCGGCGCTCGGCGTGTCGAGCCGGGAAACAAAGTTATGCTTTGCGAAGCTTTGGGGGAATTGCTCGGAAACTCTAAAGTCCGGGCCACCGCCGGACGTCATGGCCGGGCCCGCGTGATCGAAGAATTCTCGGCCGACGTCAATTTGGATCGGTTGGAACAAGCGTTCGCGAACGTTTCGCAAGGAAGTGAACTCGGGGGGGACTCGCACCATGGGTGACCGCAGCTACTGCCTGATTACGCCGGTCCGCGACGAGGCGAAATACGCCCGCCGGACGCTCGACTCGGTACTCGGCCAAACCGAGCCGCCGACGCGTTGGATCATTGTCGACGACGGCAGCACCGACGAGACGCCGAAAATCCTCGCCGAATACGCCGCGAAATACCCGTGTCTGCAAATCGTCACGCGCACCAACCACGGCAGTCGCCGCGTCGGCCCGGGTGTCATCGAAGCGTTTTACGAGGGCTACCGCGCGACCGACATCAAGCGATTCAACTACGTCTGCAAGATCGACCTCGATCTTTCGCTGCCCACGCGCTACTTCGAGATCTTGCTCGACCAAATGGAAGGCAACCCCCGCCTGGGCACCTGCTCGGGCAAGGCCTATTACCCCGGACCCGACAACGAAAACGAAGACTTCGCCGGCCCGCTGGTCTCCGAGCGCTGCGGCGACGAGATGTCGGTCGGCATGATCAAGTTCTATCGACGCAAGTGCTTCGAGGAAATCGGCGGCTTCGTCAGTCAGGTCATGTGGGACGGGATCGACTGTCACCGCTGCCGGATGCACGGCTGGATCGCCTGCTCGTGGGATCATCCCGCGCTGCGCTTCATCCACCTGCGCCCGATGGGCAGCAGCCACAAGAGCATCTTCACCGGCCGGCAACGCCACGGCTTCGGTCAGTGGTTCATGGGCACGAGCCTGCCGTACATGACCGCGAGTTGTTTCTATCGCATGACCGCCCGGCCGTATGTCGTGGGCGCCGCCGCGATGTGGTGGGGTTACGTCAAGGCGATGCTCGCCGATCGGCCGCGGTACGAAGACCCGTTGTTCCGCCGGTTCCTGCGCAGCTATCAGTGGTCCTGCCTGTTCCGCGGCAAGGCCGGGGCGACGCGACGCGTCAACGAAGAACAAGCGCCGATCTGGATCCGCGAGCACGGCCCGATCCGACGCAAAGCCAAACACGACGACACCCATTCGGGAACCCCGCCGGCCACTGACGCAGCCGGTGGCGTCGCGCAACCGATCCTGGGAGCGCCGCCGGCGTGAACGCGTCGCGCGATCAAACAATCGAATCTCCCGGGAAACCAAGCGTGATCGCGTACTTGGTGAACGTGTATCCCAAGGTCAGCCACAGCTTCATCCGCCGCGAAATCCTCGCCCACGAAGCCGCCGGCCACGCGGTACTACGGGTGTCGATCCGCGGCGACGGCGACTTGGCCGACCCCGAAGACCAGGCCGAAGCGGGCAAGACCCACGTGCTGCTTGAGCGCGGCATCAAAGGCCTGCTCCTGCCGTCGATTCGCGTGAAAACCAAACGCCTCGGCCGTTGGCTCCGCGCTTCGATGCAGGCTTGGGCGATGGGTCGTGCCAACCCGCGCGTCGGGGTGATCAAGCATCTCATCTACCTCATGGAAGCCGCCACGCTGACCGAGCACCTCGAGGCCAACGGCGCGACGCACCTGCACGCCCACTTCGGCACCAACCCCGCCGCCGTCGCCCGCCTGACGCACACGCTTTCGGGCATCCCGTACAGCTTCACCGTGCACGGACCGGAAGAGTTCGATGCCCCGCTCGCGTTGTCGCTGCCCGGCAAGATCAACGACGCCAAGTTCGTCGTCGCCATCACGAGCTTCTGCCGTAGCCAGTTGTTCCGCTGGCTGCCCCGCAACCAATGGGACAAAGCCATCGAGGTGCACTGCGGGTTAGACCCGGTGTTCTTTGACGACGACGCGGTCACGCCCGTGCCGCGCGAAGGCGACGCCGCGCACACCTTCGTCTGCGTCGGTCGGCTGTGCGAACAAAAAGGGCAACTGCTGTTGATCGATGCGCTCGCGAAGGTGCGTGATCGACACCCCGAAGTGAAGCTGGTGCTCGTCGGGGACGGCGAGATGCGTGGCGAGGTCGAGGCCGCGATCGCAGAACACCGGTTGCAAGACGCCGTGACCATCACCGGCTGGGCGTCGGCCGAGGCGGTGCGGGGCTACCTGCGGGACGCGCGGGCGATGGTGCTGCCAAGTTTCGCCGAGGGCCTGCCCGTGGTGATCATGGAAGCGCTCGCGATGGGTCGGCCGGTCGTGAGCACGTACATCGCGGGCATCCCCGAGTTGGTGGATGAACACTGCGGTTGGCTCGTGCCCGCCGGCGACCTGGATCGTTTGACCGACGCCCTGGCCGCGTGCTTATCGGCCCCGCTGGAAACTTTGGACGAAATGGGGCGCGTGGGTGCCGAGCGTGCGAAAGCACGCCATCACGCCCAAACCGAGGCGAAAACCCTGCGCGATGCGATCGCCGCGGTGTGATTTCCCCAGGCTTTCCCGGCTCGATTTGACCCGCGACCCCGTGATTCGAGCGGGTTTACGTGTCCCGCAGATTCCGCCGATATTCTTGCAACAGGGAAAACCGTTGCGGTCGCCGCGTGCGCTCCGCCGGCGATCCTCGGAAGGTCGGTCTGCTTGGGAGCGGAATGGGCGTTGTTTTGACCAGTTTGATGATCCTGTTGGCCGCCGTCGTTGCGGTGCCGATGTTGACGTTCATCGTTGAGTGTCTGGCCGCGCTGATGCCGGTCCGCAACAACGCGGTGGCCTCCATGCCCGACGCACGGCCGCGCGTCGCCGTCCTCGTGCCCGCGCACAACGAACAAGAGGTCCTGGCCGAGACGCTCCGCTCGATCATCGATCAGCGCGTCGAAGGCGACCGCCTCATCGTTGTCGCCGACAACTGCAACGACGACACCGCGAAGATCGCGCGCGGTGTCGAGGGGGTGGAGGTGATCGAGCGGAATGACGCCGAACGCCGCGGCAAGGGTTACGCCCTGGGGGCCGGGATGGACGCGTTGCGCAGCGACCCGCCCGCCGTGGTCGTCATCATCGATGCCGACTGCCAACTCCAGCCGCATGCGCTGCAACGCCTCGCCGCCACCGCGGCCGCCGCCGACGCGCCGACGCAATGCGTGTACCTGCTCGAATCTCCTAAAGACGCCGGCGTGCTAGATCAGCTTTCCGCCTTCGCGTTCCTCGTCAAAAACCTCGTCCGCCAGCGCGGCATGATGAACCTCGGCCAACCGGCGCTGCTGCAAGGCACGGGCATGGCCTTCCCCTGGATGGTCATCGACACCGCCCAGCTCAACACCGGGCATATCGTTGAAGACTTGGTGATCGGCCTGAATATGCTCGAGGCCGGGCACGCCCCACGTTTCTGCATCGAAGCCCGCGTCACCTCGCCCCAAGCTGCGAAGAAAGCCGCACTCACCCAACGCACCCGCTGGGAACACGGCTACCTCAGCACCATGCTCCGACGCTGTCCCAAGCTCATCGCCAAGGGCCTCTTGGGTCGGCCGCACCTCCTGGCCGTGGGCCTGGACCTCGCGGTGCCGCCGTTGTCGCTGCTGGTCCTGCTCTACGTCTTCGCGACGACGCTCGTCGCCATCAAGGCTTTCGCCGGGGACATCTACGGCCCACTGATCGCGATGCTTGTCCTTGGCGCCGCGTTCGCCGCCGTCACGCTCATGGTCTGCCTCGTGTTCGCCCGCGGCGTGATCGGCATCGGCACGCTCCTGCTTGCGCCGATTTATGCCGCGTGGAAACTGCCGATCTACGCCCGCTTCCTCATCAAGCCCGAAACCGCTTGGGTTCGCACCGATCGCTCTGGAAGCGAACCCGACAACACCGCCCCCAACGCAAACGCCGCACAATCCCTCTCCGGGACACCGTCATGACGCCCCAACACACCCAGCCCGCCGCCCGTGAACAACGCGCCGATGCTCTCGACGTTTCGGTCGTGGTACCCGTCTACAACGAAGGCGAATCCGTCTACGAGCTCTACCGGCAGGTCGCGGCCGTGATGGATGAACGCGCCAAACACGGCGAACGCTACGAGGCGATCTTTATCTCCGACGGCAGCTACGACGACACCGTGAACAACCTCCGCGACGCCGCAAAGGGCGACGAGCGCGTCACCGTCATCGAGCTGATGCGGAACTTCGGCCAAACCGCCGCCACCGCTGCCGGCTTCGACCACGCCCGCGGCGACGTCATCGTCCCCATGGACGGCGATCTACAAAACGATCCCGCCGACATCCCCGCGCTCGTCGCAAAGCTCGACGAAAACGGCGACGAGCCCGGCCGATGGGACATCGTTTCGGGCTGGCGCAAAGAACGTCAGGACAAGATGCTCTCCCGTCGCTTTCCGAGCATCATCGCCAATCGACTGATCAAAAAACTCACTTGGACCACCGAGATCCACGACTTCGGCTGCTCGATGAAGGCCTACCGAAGGCAAGTCCTCGAAGACGTCACGATCTACGGCGAGATGCACCGCTTCCTCCCCGCCATCTGCAAGTGGCGCGGCGCCCGCATCACCGAGATGGTCGTCAATCACCGCTCGCGTCAGTTCGGCGAAAGCAAGTACGGCCTCAAACGCACCTTCAAAGTCCTGCTCGACCTGCTCACGGTGAAGTTCCTCGGTGACTATCTCACCAAGCCGATCTATTTCTTCGGCAAGCTCGCCGCGGGCACCTTCGCGATCGCCTTCGGCTCGGTGTTCATGGCACTCGTGCAGAAGGCCGGCTGGCTAACCGAGCACGGCAGCCCGGTCATGCTCAACGACAACATCTTCGTGCTGTTTGGCATGATGACCTTCCTCATGGGCGTGCTGTTCCTGATGATCGGCGTGCTGTCCGAACTCATGGTCCGCATCTACCACGAAGCGCAGAACCGCCCGCCGTACAAGGTCCGCAAGGTCTTCCGCGCCCAGCAAGACCCGCCCCACACGCCGCGCATCACCGACGCCGCGTAAGCCCGGCACCCCACGCCCATGCCATCCCCGATCGCGCACACCTCGCTGCTGCTGATCGCCGTGCCCCCGCTGCGCGAACGCCTACTCACGCTCACCCCGACCCGCCGCCGGCTGTTCATGCTCTGGCTGGCGTTCGCGCTACTCGCGCCCGACCTGGACCTTCTTCTCGGCCTGCTCACCGGCCAAGGCCTCCGCCCGTTGCACGGTGGGCCCACGCACTCGCTCCTGCTCGCGCCGCTGTTCGGCCTGATCTGGATGATCCCCGGCCGGGTAATGACGCAAAGCCTGTTTCGTTACCGGACCCTCTTCGGATGGGCCGCCGCCGCCTACGCATCCCACGTGGCCTTGGACTTCGTCACGCCCGGCCGCGGCATCGGCGTGCTCTGGCCCCTGCCGATTGGCGACCAACCCGGGTTCAGTCTCAACGCACACCGCGTCGGATCGCCGATACCTCTTTTCGTGGGCGTCGATCACTCCAATTGGCGCAACGTTGGGCACCACGCCCTCACGCTCGTCACCGAGTTGGCCTTCGCCGTACTCATGCTCGGCATCGGCCGGGCCCTCGCACGTTCCCAAGCCCAAACCAACTCCCAAGCCAAGCCCACCCAACCGTGAGCCTCATGCCCCCGCCCAACCCGCAACGCAGCACCCCGCCCGATCCGGCCGCGGTGGCCACGCCGCGCAAAGAACCAGACTCACTACCCGGGCCGTTCTACGTCGACACCCACGTCCACGTCTACCCCGTCTTCGACGCCGTCGCCCTGATGGACGCCGCCGTCGCCAACACCGCGCAACACGCCCCGGGCTTCGCCCCCGAACCCGAGGCGCTGCCCGTGCTCATGCTCACCGAATGCCGAAAAGACCACGCCTTCGCCACCTGGCGAGACCGCGCGACGCTCGGCCCGTGGCGCTTCGAACGCTTCCCCCAAAACCAGGGTCAAGACCAACCCGCGCTGCTCGCCACCCGCGAGGATGACGAGAACCAACCAATCGCCGTCGTTGCCGGCCGACAAATCATCACCGACTGCCGACTTGAAGTCCTCGCGCTCGGCACGGACGAAGCCATCGACGACGGCCTTCCGCTCGACGAAACCATCGCGTTGGTCCGTGGCCGTGCGGCGCTACCCGTCGTGCCCTATGGCTTTGGCAAGTGGACCGGCAAACGCGGCGCCGCCGTCTCCCGGCTCATCGAAGCCCAAAGCTTGGATAACGCACCCCCGCTCGTGCTCGGCGACAACGGCGGACGCCCCACCCTCGGCCCACGCCCGCCGCAGTTCGACCAGGCCGCCGCCCACCGCGTCACCATCCTGCCCGGCACCGACCCGCTGCCCCTGCGCTCTTGCCAACGGCAAGCCGGCCGATTCGGCGTCCGCGTCGACGGCCCACTCCCCCGCGAAACGTTCGTCGCCGACCTGCTCGACCAACTCGCACGCCTTGGCCCGGTCCCGCCTCGTTTCGGTGATCACGTCTCGCTACTACGCGCCGTCTATCAACAACTCGCCCTCCGCCTCGACCGCAAACTCCTTGGCGGCCAGGGCAAGCTCTAAATCACCCATCCCATCGTGATCGAAATCACCCGGAATCCCGCCGCCGCCGAACGCACCGACTTCGACCTCATCGTCATCGGCGGAGGGGTCTACGGCCTCACGCTCACCCTCGAAGCCGCCCGACGTGGCTACAAACCTCTACTCCTCGAACAACACGACTTCAACGCCGGCACCTCCTGGAATTCGCTCCGCATCGTCCACGGCGGACTCCGCTACCTCCAGTCCATGGACCTCCGCCGCTTCTTCGAATCCGTTTCCGAACGTCGCTGGTTCTTCCGACATTTCCCGGACCTCGTCGACGTCCTGCCTTGTCTCATGCCGCTCTACAACCGAGGTATGAAGCGGCGCGCCACCATGTTCGCGGCGCTGCGACTCAATGACACGCTCAGCCTCCGCCGCAACGTCGGCGTCAATGACGACGCCCGCCTGCCCAACGCCAAAATCATCAACGCCGCAAAAACCCGCAACCTGTTTCCGGGCGTCGACCGCACCGGCCTCAAGGGAGCGGCCAATTGGTTCGACGGCGTCATGGTCCACCACCAACGCCTGATGATGGAAACGCTGCGCTGGGCCATCCACGCCGGTGCGACCGCGCTCAACTATTGCCGAGCCGACGGCGCAACCGTCCACGGCGGCGACGTGACCGGCGTCGAAGCAACCGACACCACCACCGGCCAAAACCACGCGTTCGCCGCCCCCGTCGTCATCAACGCCACCGGCCCACGCGCCGCCAACTTCGCCGCCACCCTCGACGCCGAGCCCACCCAACACCCCAAACAACTCGCCGAGCTCTTCCGCCCCTCGCTCGCGTTCAACCTGCTGTTGGACCACCCGCCACTCAGCGATCACGCCGTCGCCATCGAACCCCGCGTCGCCACCAATCCCCAGAACAACGGCGGCAAACCCCGCACCTATTTCGTCCTGCCTTGGACCGTCAACGGCACCCCGCGCGTCCTGGCCGGCACATTCCACGCGCCCCTGACCCCGGACACCAACAAGCCCAAGCCCAACGACGCGCAGGTCCACGAGTTCCTGGCCGACCTCAACGCCGCAAGTCCCGGGCTCGCGCTCAACCACAAACACGTCCTGCGCATCTACGCCGGCCTCCTCCCCGCCGAAAACCCCAACCACGAAGCCACCGCACACCGCCCCCTCTGGGTCGACCACGGTCAACGCGGCGGACCCGTCGGCGCGTTCTCCATCTCCGGCGTCAAATACACCACCGCCCGGCTCGTCGGCGAACAAACCCTTCGGCGCATCTACGGCAGCAAGCTCCGCGACCTCCAAAACGACACCCAACGCCCGCCCGCCGAAGCATCCCTCGACTTCCACACTTACCGGACCAACCAAGGCACACCCGGCTACGAAGACGCGCTCCGCCGTATCGCCTCGCTCGAATCGGCCGTGTATCTCGACGATATGCTTCATCGGCGCAGCGATTGGGGTGCCGACCCCGCCGCCGAAGAACAAGCCCGCGACGACCTGCGTCGCATCCTCGATCTGCCCGACGTCCCTCCCGAGGCCGTGCCGTGAAAATCCTTGTCCTCGCCCCGCACGCCTATTACGTTGACCGCGGCACCCCGATCGACCTCGACATTCTGTTGCGGGCGTTGTCCAATCAACACGACGAACAAGGCAATCCCCACGACATCCACGCCGCTGTGTATCACGAAGGACAAGACCGCGACTACCCGAACGTCACGATCCACCGCATCGACGCCCCGCCGTCCCTGGCCAACATCGGCCCGGGCTTCTCGGGAAAAAAACTCAAAGCCGACCGGCTCCTGTTGAAGCTCGCCCGCAAGCTCGTCCGCGACGTGAAGCCCGACGTAATTCATGCCGGCGAAGAAGCCGTGTTTTTAGCGCGATACTTCAAGCTGAGCCGTGGCATTCCGTACGTCTACGACATGGACAGCTCGATCGCCCAGCAGATGGTCGAGAAAAAGCCCAAGCTCAAAATTATCGCGCCGCTGTTCAACTTCGCCGAGCGCCACGCCGTACGCAACGCCTTGGCCTGCGCCCCGGTCTGCCACGCCTTGGCCGACCTCGCCCGCCAGCACGGCGCGAAACACCTCGAAACCGTCCACGACATCTCCCAACTCGCCGACCCCGATCGCCCCCGCCGGGGCTGGCTCGCCGAGAAACTCAATATCCCCACGGATCGCCCGATCCTGATGTACGTCGGCAACTTCGAGAAGTACCAGGGCGTCGATCTTCTGCTGCAAGGCTTCGCCCACGCGATCCAACATCACGACGCCAACGTCGAACTCGCCATCGCCGGCGGCACCGATGATGCGATCGCCGAATACACCGGCAAAGCACAAACACTCAACATCGCCGACCGAGCCCACTTCCTCGGCCGCTGGCCCGCCGACCAGCTCGACGAACTCCTCGCCGAGGCCGACATCCTCACCGCTCCCCGCATCAAGGGTGTCAACACGCCGCAGAAAATCTTTCCCTACATGCACTCCGGCCGCGCGGTCCTGCTCACCGACCTGCCCACCCACACGCAGATTGTGGATGCTTCGGTGTGTGCCCTAGCGAAACCCAAGGCCGCAAACTTCGGCGACGCGATATCGCAACTCGCCGCCGACCCCGCAAAGCGTGAACAACTCGGGCAAGCCGGTAAGCGCTTCGTCGAAGCCAACCACACCTTCCCCGCCCATCAACGGCGCATCGACGCGCTCTACGCCTATGTCGCGGAACAACTGAATCTCCCCAAACCCGGAAGCCCACGGATTGAATCCGTGGGCGTCGCAGCATGACCGACCAATCGCCACCGAACCCGCAAAAAATCCTTGTCACCGGCGCCACCGGCTTCACCGGCGGCGCGCTCGCCCGCAAGCTCGCGCAACAAGGCCACCACGTCCGCACCTTAGTGCGCGACCCCAACGCCCCCGCAGCGCAGAAGCTCGCCGCCCAAAGCATCGAGCTCGCCCAAGGCGACATCCGCCGCGCCGGCGACGTGCAGGCCGCCGCGGAAGGCGTCGACCTCATCCAGCACATCGCCGCCGTCTTCCGTACCGCCGGACATCCCGACAGCTACTACCACGACGTCAACGTCGCCGGCGTCGAGCACGTGATCCAAGCCGCGCGCCACCACGGCATCGCCCGCACCGTCCACTGCTCCACCGTCGGCGTCCACGGCCACGTCTCCCAAATCCCCTCCGACGAAACCGCGCCCTACAACCCCGGCGACATCTACCAGGACACCAAGCTCGAAGGCGAACGCGTCATGCAACGCGCGATCGCCGAGGGCTTCCCGGGCGTCATCTTCCGACCCGCCGGCATGTACGGCCCGGGCGATCTGCGCTTCCTGAAAGTCTTCCGCGGCGTGCAAAAAGGACGCTTCCCGATGTTCGGCTCGGGCGAAGTCACGTACCAATTCACCTACATCGACGACCTGGTCGACGGGATCATCCTCTGCGGCTTCCACGACAACGCCGCGGGCGAATTGGTCATTCTCTGCGGCGACGGCTGGATTTCGCTGAACCACTTCGTACAACTCGTCGCCGCCGCGGTCGGGGGCAAGCCGCCGAAGATCCACTGGCCGCTCGGCCCGCTGCTGCTCGCCGCGAAGACCTGCGAGACGCTCTGTAAGCCGCTGAAGATCGACCCGCCGCTGCACGTCCGCCGCTGCGAGTTCTACATCAAGGCCCGCGCCTTCAACAATGCCAAGGCCAAACGCCTGCTCGGCTTCCAACCCAAGTTCTCCATGGCCGCCGGCGTCTACGAAACCGCCAAGTGGTACGCCGAGCAAGGCCTCATCGGCCCCATCGCCGACCGCACGGATTTCGACGCCGCCGTGCAACACCTCCCCGACGAAACCCAGATGGCCGCATGAGTGTTGATGCCGCTCAATCTGCTTCGGTACGCCAGGAAGTCGACGCCGACTCCGAGCTCCGCGCCATGCTCAAGGACGAAAGCACCGGCGCGCTCACGAAGTACATGCTGCTCGTGCTCGGACGGAAGGCCATCGTCAAGCTCGCGTGGTTCGAACTCGTGATGCTGCTCACGCAGAACCTGCCCGGGGCGCTCGGCATCCTGCTGCGGCGCAAGCTTTGGAAGACCTTCCTCGGGAAGGTGGGCCGCAACGTGGTCATCGGCCGCGGCGTTACGATCCGGCACCCGCACCGCATCCGACTGGGCGACAACGTGGTCATCGACGACCACGCCGTGCTCGACGCTAAGGGTTCGCAGGACGTCGCCATCGACATCGGCGCCGACTCGGTGATCGGCCGTAACACCGTGCTGTCCTGTAAGTCGATGGGCCCCAACTCCGGCAAGTTCGTGCTCGCCGAGCGCGTGAACATCTCCTGCAACTGCACGCTCATCAGCGAGACCGAGTTCACCCTCGGCACCAAGGTCCTTGTCGCCGGGCATTGCTACATGATCGCCGGCGGCAACCACGGCACCGACCGCGTCGACATTCCCATCCTCGACCAGCCCATGATCGAGAAGGGCGGCGTCCACATCGGCGACCACGCTTGGCTCGGCGCGAACGTCACCGTGCTCGACGGCGTCACCATCGGCCGGGACTCGGTCATCGCCGCCGGCGCGGTCGTCACGAAGACTGTGCCCGAGTTCACCATCGCCGGCGGCGTCCCTGCGAAAGTGCTCAAAGACCGACGCGCGTCGGCGTAGCCAGCGGTTTCATCCGCCGGGTTTCGCTTGACCCGCCCCAAATCCGCGTCATACTTCTAGCATGCCCGCGTCGTTCTTCTTTGACGGCTATTTTTGGTTTACCCGGCCCCGTGCCGCGTCGCTTGCCGTCTGAACCCGGACTTCCGTCCCGATCTTCCAGACCCCGACGCAGCCCAGCGTCGGGGTTTTTCTTTTTTCTAAACCCTCGACCCACCACCCTCAACCCCGGCCTCCCCCCATGATCGTCGTCATGCAACCCACCGCCACGCCCGACCAAGTCCAACACGTCCAGTCGCTCGTCCGCGGGATGGGCCTCCAGGACCACCCGATCATCGGCAGCGAACTCACCGTCGTCGCGGCCGTGGGCGACGAACGCAAGCTCGACGGCAGCAAGCTCGAACAGGCTCCGGGCGTCGCGCGCGTCATGGCCGTGCTCCCGCCGTACAAGCTCGCCGCCAAGGCCGACCCGGTGCAACGCTCGTCCGTGACCATCGGCGGCGAAGAAACCGGAAGCCACCCGGTCACCTTCGGCAACGCCGCCCCCGGAAGTGAGGTTCCGATCATCGCCGGGCCTTGCAGCGTCGAGGGCGAGGACGCGATCGTCGCCGCCGCCAAAGCCGTCAAGGCCGCCGGCGCCCACGCCCTCCGCGGCGGCGCGTTCAAGCCCCGCACCAACCCCTACAGCTTCCAGGGCCACGGCGAAGACGGCCTCAAGATGCTCGCCGCCGCGCGGGCCGAAACCGGCCTGCCCATCGTCACCGAAGTGCTCACGCCCACCGACGTACAACTCGTCAGCCAGCACGCCGACATGCTCCAGATCGGCACGCGAAATTCACAAAACTTCAAACTCCTCGAAGCCTGCGGCGACCAACCCAAGCCCGTGCTCATGAAGCGCGGCATGAGCATGACGCTCAACGAACTGCTCCAAGCCACCGAGTACATCCTGTCCGGCGGCAACCAACAGGTCGTCCTCTGCGAGCGCGGGATCCGCACCTTCGAAGACCACACCCGTAACACGCTCAGCCTCTCGGTGGTCCCCGAGGTGCAACGCGTGACGCACCTGCCCGTCGTCATCGACCCCTCGCACGGCACGGGCAAGGCCCACCTCGTCCCGGCCATGGCCAAGGCCGCCGTCGCCGCCGGTTGCGACGGCCTGGCCATCGAAGTCCACGTCGACCCCGAGCACGCCTGGACCGACGGCGCGCAAAGCATCACCCCGCAAACGCTCACCGAACTCACGCCCGTGCTCCAACGCATCGCCGCGGCGTTGGCGGGATAACGCGGGTTACCGAAACACTCCGGCCGCCCGTGACGTAGCTTCTGCGGATGCCCGGCGATCCCGTCCTGCTCACCGACGACGTCCGCGTGGACTACGGCGACACCACCGCCGTGGCCGGGCTGTCGTTCTCGCTCGGGGCCGGCGAGGTCATGGGCCTCATCGGGCCCAACGGCGCGGGCAAGACCTCGACCATCCGCGTGCTCGCCACGCTGCTCGAACCGACCTACGGCCGTGTCGAAATCGGCGGCCACGATCCAGCCACGCACCCCCGCCAGGCCCGCGCGATCCTTGGCTACATGCCCGACCTCGCGCCCGTGCACGACGACGTGACCTGCGTCGAGTTCCTCGACTCCTTCGCCGGCGCGTACGGCCTCCGCGGCAAGCACCGCAAGGCCCGCGTCGACGAATGCCTCGACCTCGTCAGCCTCACCGCCAAACGCAAGGCGATGGCCGGCTCGCTCTCGCGCGGCATGACGCAGCGCCTCGTGCTCGCCAAAACGCTGCTGCATCGACCGGCCGTGATGCTGCTCGACGAACCCGCCTCCGGCCTTGATCCGCTCGCCCGGGCCGAGCTGCGCGACCTGCTCAACGACCTGTCGTCGCGGGGCGTCACCGTGCTCATCAGCTCGCACATCCTCGCCGAGCTGTCGGGCTTCTGCACCGTCGTGGGCATCATGGAGCGTGGCCGACTCAAGCGCTTCGGCCGGCTCGACGAACTCACCGCCGAGCTCCGCAAACGCCGCGTCATCGACCTCGAACTGCTCGACGGCGACACCGATCTGCCGCAGCTCGCCGCATGGCTGATGGAGCACGATCGCTGCGAGAACGTGCAGCTGCAACAACCCGCCCATCGCATCCGCCTCGATCTGCTCGGCAACGACCGCGACGCCGCCGGGCTGCTGCGCTCGCTCATCGAACGCGGCGTGCCCGTCACCGGCTTCGCCGAACGCAAGCCCGACATCGAAGACCTCCTCCGCGACAGCGGCGCAACGGAGGTGAGCTGACGTGCCTCCGCCCAACCACCCCATCACCACCGACCTCAAGCCCGCGCCGGGCGTCGCGATCTGGGCCAACCCCATCGTCCAGCGCTGCCGACGCGCTCGGCTCCGCCCACACCACCTGCTCACCTACGGCATCCTCGGCCTGTCGGTCATCACCTTCGTGTTCCTGTCCACCTACCTCGGCGCGATCGGCCGGTTCGAAGCCACGCCCCAAGTCGCCGCCAAAGCCACGCTGCTCCCGCTCTTAATCATGCAAGGCATCGCGCTGATGGGCCTGGGCACCGCCGCGCTCGCCTCGGGTATCGCGCGGGAGCGAGACCGGGCCCTGCTCGATTATCAACGCATGACGCCGATGTCGCCGACGGCGAAAATTGTGGGTTACCTCTTCGGGCTTCCGTCGCGGGAATACCTCCTGTTCGCGTTGACGTTGCCGTACCTCGCCTTCGCGCTCTACCAAGCCGAAATCCCAATCTGGAAAATCGCCAAGTATTACGGCGTGTTCTTCTCCTCGGTCTGGGTGTACCACCTCACCGGTCTGTGTGCCGGTATCGTCTCGAAAAAACCGTGGCAGGCCAGCGTCATCTCGTTGGGCTCAGTCGTCGGCCTCTACCTCGTGCTGCCGCAACTCTCGTTCGCGGGCCTGGCATTCTTCGACTTCCTCACGGTCCGACCCACGTTCTTCAACGTCATCGCCGAGGAACTCAATCAGCAAGACCGCCCGTGGAATGCGGAGCAGTGGATGACGCAATACGGCGCCGTCCCGTTCTTCACCGCCAACATCAATCCCACCGTGTTCAGCCTCGCCATCCAGGGCTTCGCGCTCGCGTCGCTGTTCACCGTCATCCACCGCAAGTGGGTCGACCCCCACCGCCACCCGTTCAGTAAGCCGCAGGGCCTCGCGTTCCAAGTCGGCATCGTTGTGGTCCTGGTCGGCACGCTCTGGCCCACGCTTAGCGATCCGCAACAAGTCCAAGCGCTCCAACGTCGGCTTGGCGCGCTCACGCCCAGCAACGTGATGGGCTGGCTCCTCGGGCTCTATATCGTCGTGGCCGGCCTCACCACGCTCGGCGTCGCGCACCTCCTGACGCCCCGCCAACCCACCGCCCGCCAAGGCTTCCGACGAGCGCTGCGTCAAGGCAGGCGTGACATCCCCGCGATCTGGGACGCCGCGCCGGCCTTGCGTTGGGTCGCCGCGCTGTTCACGGTCACCCTGTTGGGCTATGTGGCCCTGCTGACCGTGGTCATCCCCAACTTCGTGCATACGGATGAAACGTGGGCCTCGATCCCGTGGCTCTGGTTTGCCGCGCCGATGCTCATCCTTGGGCCCGCGTGCTTCTTCGTTCACGCCCTGGCCGAGCGCTACAGCGTCCGCGTCATGCTGCTCGTGCTCTTTGGGCTGTGGGTGATCCCGATGATGGTCAGCGTGGTTTTTTATATCGCAGCGCCCACCCGATCCAACGATACGCCAAGCGAATTCACCGGCGGCTCGAACGAAAAGGTCGTCGCGCCCGGAAAAAGCAACTTGGTGCCTGCCCTGTGGATCGCGTCTCCGTCGCCCGTCATCCCCGGCACGCTCGCGCTGCTCACCCTCACCCAGGAAACCGGCGAGCCGATTCAAGACTGGCAAAGCCTCCTCCGCGATCCGCTACGAAAGCAGGTGCCTTGGATGATCGCGGCGCACGTCATCCTGTACGCGGGCTTGGGGTTGTGGCTACAACTCCGCCGCCGCGCCTGGGCGAAACGCTGGCACGCCCAGGAACGCGCATTGTTCGAAGCGATCCCGCACGAGCCGCCGACGCTCGGCCGACCGCCGCAGCCATCAAACCCGCCTCAATCCAGCCCCGGTAGCGTCGAGCCCGGCAACGAAAGCGTCGAACCCTCGAGACACCCCACCGGATAAGCGCAGTAGTCCACCGAATAAAAACCCGCCGGCCGATGGTTGCCGCTGCGTCCGATCCCGCCAAACGGCAGCTTGCCCGACGCGCCCGTCGTAGGCCCGTTCCAATTCAAAATCCCCGCCCGCACCCGCTTCACAAACGCATCCCACGCCGAGTCACGCTGCGACAAAAGCGACGCCGCCAACCCGTACCGCGTGTCGTTCGCCACCGAAATCGCTTCGTCTAAATCCTTCAGCCGACGCAGCGTCGTGATCGGCCCGAAGCATTCCGCGTCCGGCAACTCCACGCCCGTCGCGTCCAACACGCCCGGCGACAGCAACGCCGGGTTGCTCTGCAGCATCCGCGTCTCGCGCAGCGGCCGACAGCCCTTGTCCACCAAGTCCGTATAAGTCCGCAGCACCGCCTCCCCCTGTGCCTCCGAAATCACCGGGCCGTAAAACGGCTCGGGGTCGTCGGTCGGCAAACCCACCGTCAACGCATCCACCCGTTCCAAAAACCGCTCCACAAACGGATCGGCCCACGGCCCCTCGGTCACCAGAATCCGCCGCGCGCACGTACACCGCTGGCCCGAGGTGACGAACGCCGACACCACCGCGTGATACGCCGCCGCGTCCAGACTCGCCGCATCGTCCCCGGGATCGTGCACGACCAACGGGTTGTTCCCGCCCATCTCCAACGCCACGATCACTTCCGGCCGTGACGACATCGCTTGGTTGATCGCCCGGCCCGCCGCGTAACTACCCGTGAACAGCACGCCCGCCGTCTCCCGCGCATGGATCAGCGCTTCAGCGGTCTCGCGTGCGCCTTGCACGACCTGAACGACCTCCGACGGAAAGCCCGCTTCGTGGAACAGCGACACCAAAAGTTCGCCCGTGCCCGGCGTTTTCTCGCTGGGCTTGAACACGACCGTGTTGCCCGCGAGCAAGGCCGGCACCGCGTGGCCGTTGGGCAGGTGGGCCGGGAAGTTGAACGGGCCCAGCACCACCATCACCCCGTGCGGCGCGTACCGCGTCACGGCCTGATTGTCGCCCATCGCGAACGACGACGTGCCGCAACGCTGCTCCCACGCCGCCAGCGTCGCCTCCACCTTCGCACCCAACAGCTTCGCCTCACCGCGCGACTCCCAGAGCGTCTTGCCGGTTTCGGCGGTGATGACCTTCGCCACGTCTTCCACCCGCTCGCCACACAACGCGGCGAACTTGCGGAGCAGCGCGACACGCTCGGCCATCGGGGTCGCCGACCACGCGGCGAACGCTTCGTGCGAAGCGGCGACGGCGGCGGCCGCCTGGGGAGCAGAGGCCGCCACGCCGGTCCAAACGGTCTGGCCGTTGGCCGGGTTGATCGCGGAAAATGATTGAGGCATCGCAGTCACCGAGAGAGAAAAGAAAATAGAAATCCCAGCTTACGCGGGCCGCAGCGAAGCGTAACGCACCGACATCCCCGCTTCGACCCGCAGCGCCCGCGCCGCGGGTTCGGCGAGGTTGCCTTCGTCGTCGATCGCGCCGCGGCAGCACCGCAAGGGGCCTTCGTCCCCGACCGTTGCAATCAAGCTCTCGCGTGGCGCGTCGGTGTCGACGAGCCGCGCAACAGTCACCGTCATCGCCTCCTTGATCAGCCGTGCGTCCCGCGTTGCACACGCAAGCACCGGGCCAGCATCCAGCAGGTCCACGTACCCCGTCTCCATAAAGCCCTCCGCCGCCAACAACCGACGCGCCGGCTCGGTGTTCTGATGCACCTGACCCAGCAGCGCCCGCAGCGCCGCGGGCACGTCCGAAATGTCCAACCAACCGTCTTCGCTCAAACGCGAAACCAGATACGCCGGGTCATCACGCAGCGTGCGGTGGGCTTCCACGCTCTCCATTTTCAAGACGCGTTCACACACGCTCGCCCAAAGCGGAGACACGCCTTGTTCATCCAACACGCCGCGCAACTCGACAATCAATCGGTCCGCGTACAGGCCCGGCCGATTCAGCAGATCGAAGAAGCGCCCCAACGACAATAGCCGTCCGTTCCCGCCGCCCCGCATCTCGGGCTTCAGGTAGAGCGTGCAGAGTTCCGTGGAGCCCACAAACTCGCCGTGCGGACGAAGCCGGGTGTCGTCGCCGTCATGACGAACTTCGCATGTGATGCTGTGGGCCGCCGCCGGCAAGGTCGGGATCATCGACGACAACCCCACCGGCCGCCCCGTGTCCATCCTCTCCAGAACAAACGTCGGGCGCTGCGCCGCAAGCGACTGCTCGATCACCGCGGCAAACTCCGCTTCGCCTTGCGGCATCGTGCCCATCCCGGGCCCCGCCCCGCGAACGAGCTCGGCCAGATCGGGCGCGTCCTCGGGAACCGTCGCGCGCAGCAGCGTCTTGGGCGGAAGCGAACGCCCCACGTCAGGCCTTGCTCTGCTGATCCGCCACCGCCGCCATCGCGTCGGCCAAGATGTCGCACACCTCGTCCACCTGCGCGTCCGTCATCGCCGGCACGCTGGGCAGGAAACGCACCCGCGCCTTCTGCCGACCACATACAAACCCCACCACGCCCCGCTCATAGAGCTCGCTGCACACCGCCTTGGCCTGATCCAGCGTGCCCTCGAACGGCTGGAAAGCAATCATCGCGCCAAGCCCATACGGCCCACACACCCAGTCCGGATGATCCTTCGCCAAGGCTTTGATGCGATCCCGGATCCGCCCGGTGAGTTGCATCACCCGGCCGTCCTCGCCATATAAATCGCCGTTCGCAAACTCATCGATCACGAACTGTGCCGCCTTGATCGAACTGCTCGCGCCCGTGAACGTCTGCGCCACCAGGCCCGGCTGCGGCGCCCATTCGTCGGTGAACAGCGTGAAGCACACCTGCGTGGATTTGCCGACGTTCACCAAGTCCACATGCTCGTCCAGCCCGAAGTGCTGGAACGCGAACGGCCGGGTGGTCCGCGAGAACGTCTGAATTTCGTCGGCGATCACCGCGATGCCCTCACGCTTGCACACTTCGATCAGCTTCAGGAAGAATTCGCGCTGCCCCGCGTAGAAGCCGCCCTCACCGAGGATCAGCTCCATCTTGAACCCCGCGTAATGCTTCGGCCAACGCTTGGTGTATTCCTCCAAACGCGCAACCGCACGCCGCGTCGAACCTTCCGGATCGGCTTCGTCGAAGAACGGGATGTAATCCACCTTGAGCGCCAGCGGCAGGCCCACCCGGTTGTTGGGCTTATCCGACATGCTCGACAGCGCAAGCGTGCGTCCGCAGAACGTGCCCTGGAATGCGAGCATCCGGTCGGCCGGGTTGCCTTCCCGCGAGCTCTTCTGGAACGCCATCTTGAAGCTGTTTTCGTTGGCCATCGCCCCGGACGTCGTGAGATAGCAATGGTTGAGTTGCGCGCCGGACGTATTCGCAAGTTGCACGATGGAATTCGTGAGCGCGGCGCTGTCCGCGTTCTGCTGCAACGCGCCCTGCATCATGGTGTCGGACACGGCCGCGTCGAGCGCCGCGTCGACAAACTTCGGGTGGCTGTGCCCAAAAAAGTGCACGCCGATGCCCGCGATCATGTCGTATTTCACCGAGCCATCCGCGAGTTCGACCAGCGGCCCGGAACCGAAGCCGCTGCCTAGATACGGGTACCACAGGTTGCCGCCGCGCTGTTTGGCGAATAAGGCGAGCGTATCCGCATAGCTCTGCTTTCGCGCGGGGTCGGCGGGCTTGATGCCGGTGAGCTTTGCCCGTTTTTCATCGATCGTTTCGTGGATCAGCTTGCGCGCTTGGG
>JBCCDN010000055.1:0-19371 GCA_039030755.1 Planctomycetota bacterium
GTCTCGATATTGAATCTGACCGATATTTTGCTTACTTGGCTGCCCCCGTTCCAGCAGTTGCAACCAGTTGGTTAGTCCCCGCTTTTGGCCGTAAGTGCGAAGGCCGGCTATCCGCCCGAGCTCGCCTACTTCGAGGTCTGCCACGAGCTCGAGCTCATCATCAACCTCATCAAGCGCGGCGGCCTGGACTACATGCGCTACAGCATCTCCAACACCGCCGAGTTCGGCGACTACTACACCGGCCCGAAGATCTGCGACGACGACACCAAGCAGCGCATGGCCGACGCCCTCAAGCACATCCAGGACGGCTCGTTCGCCAAGGCGTTCCGCGACGACTACGCCAACGGCTTCGCCTGGTTCAAGAAACAACGCGAAGAGAACGCCGGCCACAAGGTCGAAGGCGTCGGCAAAGAGCTTCGCCGCATGATGCCCTGGCTCAAACCCGTCGAGATGCAAGACGGCGACGCCAAAGAAGTCTGACCTCGCCCTCGGAACTCCGAGCAAACCGTCACGAAGCCCCGCAAGCGCTTGCGGGGCTTTCTTTTGCCTCTGACGTATCCCCGATGCGTTGCGAGTTCACTGCGGGGGTGAATGTACGACTCAATCAGGTCTTTTTCACTGGCGGGCGTTACTCGTCCACGCCAGCACTTGGTCAGGCAACTTCATGTCAATCTCGGCCATGACGAAAAGTAAAAACTCTTCAATCCGCGGCCTCTCCAGCTGTCTGCCTGGAGTACCTCGCGCAGCCAACGCATGGCCGGCGACCGGCCAGCCTTCGGCGATGGCCCACCGGCCCGCGTCTCGTTTTGAAACCAACTGCCCCATCGCAAAAAATACAGCCCACGCGCGGCGTTGAGCACCGCGTTGGCTCCCGCAGGATCATGAAACGGGTCGTAAATAGCTCGCCCGTGCCAACGAATGATCGAAGCAATTGCCGCAAGGATGGCTGCCGGAGCAACTCGACCGAGAGCCAATCGAACGTCATTCCCGAGCACGCAGTAACCGTGTTCACGGGCAATGGCGAGATCGATCACGAGGTCCGCATCCTCTCCGGGACCTTCGAACCGAGTTTTCCAGCGTTGGCCGGTCTCAAATGCCAGTTCATATGCCGGGGGAACGCGCCGTACTCCAAACGTATCGCACCGGTAAACGACTAAGTCCAAACCGACAGATGGACAAGGAATGCGGGTGTGTGCCAGCCACAGCATCCGCGAACGCAGCCGGCGTCAGGCCCGTCGGCCACCGCTCAATCGTGACGTGAAGATCAAGATCACTCCGATCCGATGCATCGTCGCCGAGTGCAACGGATCCTCCGACGGTGATCGACCGAAGGGATTGACCAAAAATACGAACGAGTTCAGCAGCAACTCGCTCCAAGTAAACCTACGCGTCCTCGGGGAGTCTCAGAGTGACCGCCTAACGTAAAAGTTTAGGTGCTTGCCGCCCACATAAGCAGCAGGCGATAGACCAGTCATTACATTTTGATCGCGAGCGTCGCCGGTCAACTGCAACCGGTGATTAGGCGAAGCTATCCTGTCGATACAGGAACTCGATGTATCGAACGGATATGTTGCGGGCTCCTGTCGAAGCAAATAAAGCCTGTGCCGCTTCATTGTCAACCGAGGTCCCGACCCATATCTCGGCCGAGTCGGTGTCGGCGATCAACCGCTTCAGTTCTCCGATGAGTCCACGACCAATGCCGCGCTGCCGGTACGTCGGTGAAACGGTGATGTCATCGAGATACACGATGCTTGCGTCCTGGGTAAAACAATCCAACCTATAGGCGAGCAGGTAGCCGACGGGAGCGCCGTCTTCGATGTGGACGAAAAGGTAGTTGCTGGGATTCTGAAGCAGTCACGCGAGGTGCTCTGCGGTTGGCGTCTTACCTTCTCGCTCATGCACCGAGGTAAGCGATGTGATCGCCTCCACGGCCAGCGTCTCTTCACCGGGCTGTAAACGTCGCGGAGTATGGGCCTCGGTATTTCGCACAACGTCAAGAGCTCCGTTGCCGGCCGCCCGCGGGAGCGGGCATGATCAATTACTTGTAGCCGGTCATGAGGGGACCTCTCGGCGTGAATGGCTAAAGAGCAAGTAAGCCTGGGTCGGCACCGCGATCACGGTCCAGATGGCGACCAACACAAAAGCAATATCATTGATTAGGTCAGTTGAAGCAGCAGAAGGCGGCAATAACACTCCTGAGACTACAAACGCCAAGGCGAAAATCCCCAAAACGATGAGGGACAGAATCATCCGTCGAGGCCAACTTGTAGCTCGACTCGGTTCGACGCTCTTGTTTCTTCGCATTAAGAAATCATGATATCGGCTGGGGCTGGGCAAGCGGTATTTGGAGAGGCCGATTGGTCGGAAGAGCGTCCGCGCCTCGCGGTGCCGGAGCTTGACGGCGACACGCTGCGGCTGCGGCTCACCCCAGAAACCGGCGACCGGGTTCGGCTGCCCGCGGGCGTCGTGGGGGCCGCGGTGCATGTGCACGTCGGCGAGAACTTCCCCGAGGGAGAAGCGCAGTGGCGGCTGCTCAACAACATGACGCGGCCGCGCCCCGCGTTGCGCTGGCCGGCGAGCGTGGGTGGGCCGGGGCGAGCGTATGGGGCACAGCCCGTTGGCTGGACCGGAAGCCGCAGGCCGGGGCGTGGGCCGAGCCGGCGCAGGAATTCTTGCCGATACGGTTGACGCAGAGCGTGTGGCGGCGTGAGCGCCGAGGCTGACGGCGGGTGGAGAGTCAGCGGCGACGGAGCGTGCCCAGGCTGAGCAATGAGAACCAGGCGAGCAACGCGGGCTCGGGCACGGGGAGGGTGATGCGCACGTTTTGGAAGTCTTGAACGGTGAGTCCGGCGCTGATGGTGTCGGACGAATCGAGGGAGGCGAAGCCGCCGTCGGCGCCGGGGCCAAGGGTGCTGACGCCGAAGTCGCTGAAGACGTTGATAGCGTAGACGTTGCCGGGCGTGAGTTCGACGTCGAGGCTGTAGGTGAGGTTGACGTCCTGGAAGCCGGTGAGTTCGGCGTTGTCGGTGAAGGTGAGCAGGTCGGACATGTCGTCGTCGTCCACGCTGACGTCGGCGAAGTTCTCGTCGCTATCGATGATGTAGAACCCGCTGATCTCGTTCATGAGCATGGGGTTCTGCGGGTCGGTGAGGTCGAGAAGTTGCGCGTTAAAGAACTGGCTGACATCGCCGCCGTCGTCGAAGAGGCCCGCGGTGGCGTCGAGGGTAAAGGTGAAGTCGGCGAAAACGGGGTCCTCGAAGCCGGGCGCGGTCCAGACGGAAAAGGGGGCCTGGCCGTAGTTTTCGCCGAAGAGCAAGTCGGCATTGGCGGGGCCGTCGTTGAGGTCGCCTTGGGCGTGTTGGTTCAGGGTGAAGGCGACGAAGCCGTCGGCGTCGCCGGATCCTTCGATGGAGTTGCTGGCTTCGAAGCGGTTGAGATTGCCGGGCACGGGGTCGGTGCCGAACAGGTCGCTGGCGTCGATGGGGTTGAAGAGGACGGGCGTGCCGCTGCCGAAGGCGTTGATGTCGGGGATGGTGAACGGATCGATGACATTGCCGATGAGCGGGGCGACGGCGTCGATGTTCAGCGAGGCGTCGCCGAGATTGAGGGTGGAGAAGCTGCCGTAGGTGCCGAAGGCGAACTGCGGGCCGACGTAGGCGGGGTCGGCGTAGTCGAAGTTTTCGAAGGAAAGGGGCACTTCGGGGCCGGTGGCGTGTGCGGCGAGCGGTAGGGTGGTGGCGATGCAGGCGGCGGCGAAAGCTTTGGGCAAGCAGGCGGGCTGAAGTTTCATGGTTTCTCTCTCTGTGTTTTTTGAGGGTCAATGAGACGGGCACTTTGAACCTGCGGAAAATAAGGAGCTTGAGGCGGCCGGCGTTATCCGAAAGTGATGGGCTAGGGAAGTTCCTAGTCCTGGGCGACCAGACGTGTGTCAGACTCTGCGTTCGATGCCTCCTCGCCTCTCACCGGACTTGCAGCGGAAATTGATCGCGGTGGCGGTCGCGGCGGAGAACGACGCGAGTTCATCGCTGGATGTGGCGGCTCTGGCCGAGTTGGCGGGCATGTCGGAGAAGCACTTTGCGCGGAGCTTTGCGGCGGTGCTGGGCGAGTCGCCAAAGCGGTATCTGCGGCGGATCCGTTTGCAGGGCGCGGCGTATCTGCTGCGTTGGTCCGACACGTCGGTGCGGCAAATCGGGCTGGACGCGGGGTTCGAGAGCCCGGCGGGTTTTACGAAAGCATTCACACGGATGTACGGCCGGAGTCCGCTGGCGTTTCGGGACGACCGGGACGTGGTGCCGTATCTGCGGCGGAAATCCGGGCATGGCTTGGCGTGCGCGGTGGCGGACGGGGATGCGTACGAAGCGACGCGGTTGTCGGTGCGGATCGAGCGGGTGCCGGAGCGGCGGATCGCTTATTTGCGGTACGTCGGGCCGGTGTCGGGGATGGCCCGGGCGTGGACGCCGATGCGTGCATGGCTGCGGCGTTACGAATTGCTGCACGACGACGCAGAGTTGCTGGGCATCTACCATGACTATTGGGACGACGGCGCGGAGGATCGGTATCGCTACGACACGGCGGTGGTGTTGCCGGCGGCGCACGCGATGCCGGCGGCCTTGCGTGCGGCGCTTGAGACTTCGGCGGGATCCCCGACGGATCAGCGTTCGGCACCGGTCAACACGCGCGTCCTGCCGGCTACAAGCGTGGCGATGGCGGAGTTCGAGGGCACGCTCGCGGAGGCGGACCGGGCGTGGCGGCGTCTCGTGGATCAGTGGTTGCCGGCCAGCGGGTACCGGCCGCGGGCCGCGTTTGCGTACGACCGGTACCCCCCAGCGTTGTTGCAACGGCCGCGTTGGTCGGCGGTGAAGGCGACGCTCCGGGGGCTGCGGATGACGCTGTGCCTGCCGGTGCAAGGGGCCGGATCCAATTTGAGGTAAAGCGTTGCTTCGTATGAGGTTGAGGGCTTGGGGCTCGACGTGATAGTCTTTAATGGTTCGTAGAACCACGGGTACGGCTCGGCGAAAGGACCCCCATGTCGGATGTTTATGTCGATCGGATCGCGTTGCAACACCGCCTGTTTGCCGAGTTGTCGGCGATGTTCGGGGACGAGGTGCCGTTGTACGACAAGGCGTTGGCGGTGAACCTCGCGTGTAACCGGGCGGTGTGTGAACTGCTCGCAAAGAAGTTCCCCGGTTTACGGGTGAGCGACGCGGACCTTGAGACGACCAGCGGCGAACGGCACGGGGCGATCCGGATTGGTCGGCCCGACGAGTACGCGTGGATCGGTCGGTTCTTCGCATGCTTCGCGATGGAGCCGCACGGTTTCTACGACATGACCGCGTTGGGGGGAAAGAGTCAACCGGTCATCGCGACGGCGTTTCGGTCGGCGATGAACCCGGAACACCGCGTGTTTACTTCCTTGCTGGTGAGCGATTATTTCGATGACGCGACGAAGGATCGGATCGAAGCGGCGCTCGCGCCGCGCGACGTGTTCGGCGATACCGCACGGGCGCTCATCAAGAAGTGCGAAACCCAAGACGGCCTTGACGAGGCGGACGCGGCGGCGCTGATCGAGCAGGCGACGACGCGCATCTTCAAGTGGCAAGGCAAGGCCCGGGACCACGCGCTGTATTCGGATTTGTGTGAGGGCGGCTTCAAGATCGCGGCGGACATCGCGTGTTTCGATTCGCATCATTTGAATCACCTCACGCCCAACACGTTCTGCATGGATGTGTATACATCAGCGATGAAATTCCTGATGGGCGAACTGAGCGAAGCGGACTTCCGGAGCCGGGCGACAGCGGCGTTGTCGCGGCTGGCGGGGGAAGCCACGCATGACTACTTGATTCTTCACTTCAAGCACGTCGATCGTGACGCGCTGGCGGCATTCGAGGCGACGACGGTGGACGCGGCGGGGGTGTCGGTCGTGGTGGATGGATTAATCGCCCGGCTTGGCGAACGTGAGTTTGATCTCTCGAACTATCCGCACAACGGATTCAAGGATTTCACGGAGGGGCCGGACGCGTCGACGCCGGTGCTGCTGCGGCAGGACGCGTACAAGGCCTTGACCGAAGACGTGACCTTTACGAACAACGACGGCGGCGTGACGGAGACCGAGCACACCGCGCGGTTCGGGGAGATCGAGCAGCGGTTCTACGCGACGACGCCGGAAGGCCGTGCGAAGTACGACGCGTGTCTTCAGGCGTTTGAAGCCAAACGCGCGGAGGACCCGGGCTTGGCCAAGCGCGACCCTGCGGCATATCTGGCGATGCAGGCGGAGGCGTTTTCGACGTTCCCGAAGTCGCTCGGGGCATTGCTGGACGCGGGCTTGGTCTACGGCCGTTATCGCGCGACGGCAACCGGGAAGGCGGCAGCGGGCACGTTCGACACGACCGATCTCACGGATTTGCAGGCCGGGGGTTACGTCGCGGTGGACGGTTTGCGTTACGAGGATTTCCTGCCGTTCAGCGCAGCGGGCATTTTCGCGTCGAACCTCAACCAGTACGGCACCGCGTCGACCGCGACGGATCGTCCAACTTACGAGCAAGCCGATTTGGAACGGGTGCTGGACCAATCGATTGTGGACGTGAACGTGGCGTACCGGGGCATTGAGGCGCGGTCGACCCTGGAGGCGTACGAAGACCTCGGACTGCTCGAAGGCTTGGCGGATGATCGACGCGCGACGCTCGAACGCGACGCGGCGGGGTGCCCCGTGCCGTTGTCCACAGTGATCGCCTAAAGGGCGAGCGTGCGGCGGGCTGATTTGCGGAGCGGCATGGCTGTAGGCCCAGCTTGAGTGGGCCGGGTATCTAGCGGTTCAATAGTTGATCCTGCTTCGCACGTTCGGGCGCGTCGAAGCGAACTAAGTCAACGCGCCGCCGCAGGACGAGCCGGCCCCGGCGGTGCAGCCATAGCAATGGTCGGCGGTGGCGATGCGACGGCTCGCGAGTTGCTCGGGGGTGTAGTTCCAGAGCCGTGGCGCCTCGTCGCTGTGATGCGGCAACTCAGCGGGGAGTTGCACGGCGAAGTTGAAGTCGCAGTCGCTGAGACGGCCGTGATGATCGGCGTGGATTTGGTGTCGGCACATGAGGCCGGGGATCGTGTCGGGGTTGTAGGCGTCCACCAGCTTTTGGAGGTAAGGCTCGAGCTGTTGGTTGCGTTCGAGGTCGCGTCGCCACCGGGCGATGGGCATGTTGGTGATCGTGAAGAGCGATGTAAACTTCAGGCCGAAGCGGGCATCCAACTCGCGGCGGTAGTCGGCTTCGAGATTATCCTGGGTGGGGGGGAGCGACGGGCCGACGGGGTTATAGACGAGGTTGAGCGTGAGGTTGGGGTCGCTGCCGTAGCCGACTTCGTTCAGGCGGCGTAAGCCTTCAATGGAGGCGTCGTAGCTGCCATCGCCGCGCTGGGCGTTGACGTTGTCTTCGAGATAACAGGGCAGCGAGCAGGTGACCTCAACGCGGTGCTCGGCCAGAAACGCGGGGATCCAGTCGTAAGCTGTGCCGTCACGCTCGACGTGCGTGATGATGGTGGGGTTGCAGCGGTCGATCACGGTTCGGCCGGCTTGCGTGAACGCTTTGACCATGCGGCGGAAGTTGGGGTTCATTTCGGGCGAGCCGCCGGTGCAGTCGATGGTGCGGATGCTGTCGTGTTGACACACCCACGCCATGATTTTATTCGCCACTTCCGGGGACATGTTGTCTTGATTGCCCTTGCGGGACGGCGAGGAATCGACATGGCAATGGCTGCAGGCCAGGTTGCAACGGAGACCTAGATTGATCTGAAGCGTGCTGATCGCGTGGGCGGCACGGAGTTCAGGGCCGACGCGTTGGTGAAAGGCATCGGCGTCGGCGATCGGGAGGGCGAGGGACGTCATGCGTTGGGTTCGGAAATGCGGCGGCGGTATTCTTCGGTGAGCAAGCCGGCATAGCCCCAGTTCTGTTCGGCGACCTCGTCGATGACGACGTGGATGTGCCCGGGTTGCTTGCCGAGCACGTTCACGAGTGTGTCGGTGAACTCGCGGACGAGTTGTGCTTTCTGCTCAACCGTGACGCCGTCGTCGGTGGTTTTGAGGTTGATGTAAGGCATGACATATTGGGTTCAGCAGCACCCGCCGCCTTGATAGTGGAAAGTGCTTTCGGTAACCAGCAGGTCGTCGCGATCCAGCGCGGCGAGCGCACCGGCGGTCTTGTCGCACACAGCCAGCGGCAGATTTTTGGGAAGGACGTGACCTTTACCGTCGTCGAAGCTGCCGTCTGGCCCGGTGTACAGGGCGTAGCGGCCGGTGAAGATGCAGGGGCCGTCGTCGGGCATGGGCACTTTGAACGCGGCGACTTCGAGGGTCTCGAGCAACAAGTCTTCGGACAGGTTGTAGCTGGCGGCGTCGAGACTTCGGTAGGGGCGACGCATACGGACCTCACCCGAGCCAAAGCCCGCGTCGGTAATTGTCTTGAGGTATTGGTCGAAGGTAAGGCATCCCGAGAGACATTGGGCGCGGAGGATTTCGTTTTCGGCGAGATGTTCGGGCAGCGGCGTGGGCGTAATCGGGTCGGACATCACGAGCCGACCGTTGGGTTTGAGCACGCGGTGCATTTCCGAGAGTGCGCGCTCGAGATCGCCGCCGGTCTTGAAGATGTTAAAGAGGCAGTTCTGAGCGGCGAAATTCACGGCGTCGTCGTCAACGGGAAGATGGAGTGCGTCGCCGTCGACAATGGTGACAAACTCGGGATCGAACCAGTCGTTGGTTTCTGCAGCAAGCTCGAGGTTCTTACGGGCAGCCTCGCGCATCTCGGCAACGGGATCCACAGCGATAACGCCTCCGGGCCTTCGGGAGAAGTAAGCGAGTTCGAGGGCTTCGAGCCCGCCGCCCACGCCGACGTAGAGGCAGGTCTGGTCGGCCGTCATGTCCTGGAGGTGGACGGTGCTGCCGCAGCCGTAGTTCATCTGGTGCATCACCTTCGGGATGTCCAGGCCGGGCAAATAGCGAGGGGCCATCGGGACACAGCAGAGGTTGTCGGCAGGCGCGGCGGCGGCATCGGCATAAACCGATTTGACGGTGTCGTGGTAGGTGGTCATGGGCAACGTGAGGGCAGCGATCGAGATAGAAAAACAAGGTTAGGCAGTAAACAGGCGTTCTTCGTGCTTTATTCCTTCCCGCTGGTTCGCGAGTTACGACTCAACGGCGCTTGCCGAGGGCCCTTTGCGGACAGAAACTAATTGGAACAACGCGGCAGCGGCATAGGTTCACCTGACGGCGCGATGCGGCGTAACCGCTGATCAAGATTACCAAACCCCAGGATTTTTTATGTTTGACACTCCCGCAAAGCCTTCCCGATGGTGGCCCCGACTTGGTGGCGTGGCCCTCATCGCCGCCGCAGGCATCGCCACCGTGGCTTGGATCGATGCTGCGGCAGAACCGACGCCAACAATCCACTCGAACTCCGATGCCTTCGCTGGCTACGACAACCTGCTCGGTGAACTCGTGGATGCGGACGGCTTGGTGGACTACGACGCCATCATCACCGACCCCACGCGACTCGATGCGTTCATCGCTTCGCTCGCCACCGTTGATCTCGACGCGATGTCGGAAGACGCCAAACTCGCCACACTCATTAACGCATACAACGCGTTTACGCTTCGCTTGATCGCCGACTTTCCCGACGTCGATTCGATCTTCGACATCCCCGAAGACAAGCGCTGGATTCACGCACGGTGGCACCTTGCCGGGAAGACGGTGAGCCTTGACGCACTGGAACACCAGATCATCCGCGTGCAGTTTGCGGAGCCGCGGATCCACTGGGCGGTGGTGTGTGCCGCGATCAGCTGTCCGCCGCTGCGGCCCGAGGCGTACGTGGCGGATCGATTGGATGAGCAGTTGGCCGATCAGGAACGCATCGTGCACACCTCGCCGAAGTGGCAGCAATACGACGACGCGGGCAACGTACTGAAACTCACACCGCTCTACGATTGGTACGGCGAAGACTTTGGGGACGGGTCGGCCGCCTCGATCATCGCAAATGCCGCACCCTACGTGGATGGGCTGAACGCCGACGATACGCCAACCTTGGATTGGTTGCCGTATGACTGGTCGCTGAACAAGCAGTGAATCACGGGTTCACGCGACGACGGAGCGTGGTGAGTCCGAGCCACGCAACGCCCAAGGCCGCGGCGGGTTCGGGCACCCAGGCGTCGTAGAACGCGACGCCGAAGTTCTCGCCGAGTTGGGTGTAATACGCGAGGTCCCGCTCGAAGCCGAACATGGTTTCAAACGTGACGTCGACCTGGGCCATCAGGAAAGCTTCGGCGAAGTTCGCGCTGGTCCAGGTCACGCTGGTGGAATCGATCTCACCGACGTTGGGCTGAATCTCCATGAGTCGTAGCCACCAGTCGGCCTGGTTGTCGAATTGCTCGAATTCGATGTAGCCGAAATCGTCGCCGGGAAAAGGAACGGTGGAGTGGAAATCGATGAAGGCATCGACGGTGCCGGGCGTGGCGGCCACGTCATCGATCATGGATTGGCCGTTGACAGCAATGTCCCGGTGCGGTCCCCAGAGGCTCGGGTTCCAGAGGCCGTTGGGTTCTTGGTTCGGGTTCTGCACCGTGCCGCGGCTATTGCCGGCGAAGCGTCCGTCGGGGTTCATGGTCGGGTACGCAAAGAATTCGGCGATGTCACGCAACTCCGCAGCCCGAGGATCGTCGGAGACCAGCCAATCGACCAAGCCCGCGAAGGTGTGGGTGCCGAGGGTTTCGCCGGCGTGCATGCCGGTGGTGAGCACGACCTTTCGCTTGGCCTCGGTAGCCGAGTCGGTCGCGGGGTTGGTGATGCGGTAGGCGTAGATGTCTTTGGGGGTAACGAATCGGAACACATCGTCAACGCCCCCGGGGGATTGGCCCACCACGCCGGCTAGTCCCGCAGTTCCGGGCAGCGCACTCGCGGTGGGTTCGGCCCAGGGACTCGCGAGGGTGGCTTGCGTGTGGGCGACCGAGTCGCCGTAGCTGTACGGCACGGCATAAGCGACCTGCACGTTGTCCTGAGCGAACGGCGTGTTATTGGAAAACTGAAAGATCGATCGCCCCAGGCTCGCATCGAAGACTCGCCCGCTGTTATCGAAAAAGTCCCAGGTCAGCCCGTCGTAGGAGTAGACCATCGGGTGGCTGTTCAGCCGGCTGAGTCCACCGGCGAAAGGCTGATCGACTACGAAGGTGGGTGTGAGATTCGCCGCGCCGGTGGCCTTGAAATTCATCCATCGCCATTGGTTGCCGCCGTAGTAATTATCCCGGCCCACCAGATCGACCGTCGGGGTGGCCGAGTTGTCGGAGACCGAATAGCTCTGGAGCGAGCCGTGGTCGAAGTTCCCGGTGAGGCTGAGGCTGGCGTGGGCCGTGGACGCGAAAATCAGGCTGAGCCCGAACATGCAGAAAGCGATGGGGCCACGAGCATCGGATTGCTGAGCGTATTTCATAATTATCTCCAATGCTCAGTGTAAGCGATAAACCGGGCCGGGCCAGCGTGTTGGCTTGCTTCGGCGGGAGAGCTTGCCGAAGATGGTCCGATGTCGCCTCGTCGTCCCCAACTCGCGGACTTGCTGACGCTTAGCGTCGTTGCCCAGCTTGACGCATCGGCAACCCGGCGACGCATCCACCGGAGGGACCGCGATTTATTCTTGGCCTGGCAGCGTCGTCGTGACACGAGCGGTTGGGACCCCGCGAATGCGACGCCACACAGGCGTATCGGGGCTTGGTTACAGGAAGGCGATGCGGGCGTGTACCGGGCACGGTTGGCGTCGGCCACGGCATGGGCGTTTGGATTGGCGGTGATGCTCTCAGCGTTACTCGGTATCGGTGCGGCGATGGTGCTGTTCCGGTACGACGGGACGCGCCCGATCAACGTCCTATGGGTGGTGCTGGTGTTTGTGGCGCTGCCGTTGGCGACTGCGGTGGTTTCGGCCGTGGGAATGCTGATCGGTTGGCCCAAAGCGACGTGGATGCCCGGGGCGGGGGCTTGGTCGTGGTTATGGCAGCGGCTCTCGCGAGGCGCTTGGGCCTCGGCGGGGACAACGGCTCGGGCCTTGGCACAAAGCCACGCGAAGGTCCTGCGGCGCGGACTACTTGCCCACGGCTGGTGGGTGGGTCAGTGCGTGGGCCTGACATTTGTCGTGGCGGGGGCGGCGACGTTCGGGATCTTGCTGGCGACGAGTGATTTGGCGTTTGGCTGGTCGAGCACGCTGGATATTTCGACGGAGAAACTTGCGGACGCTTTTCGGGCGGCGTTCTGGTTTGCGCCGGCCTGGGCTCCGGACGCGGCGATGTTGGACGCGACGGTGGCCGAACGCGCGACGCCGTTCGCCGATCGCTACACGGAAGATCCTGCGGCGTTCAAGGCGTGGTGGCGGCCGGTGCTGGTGTTGGTGCTGGCATACGGCGTTGCGCCCAGGTTGTTGCTCACAGGCATCGCCGGGCTTCGGCGGTCGCGGGCGGTCTCCCGGGCCTTGGCATCCCATCCGGCCTTTCACGAGATCGACGCGCGGATGACCACGCCATTTGTCGAATCTGCCGACGGTGCGTTGCATCGCGACACAACCGAACCCTCCGGCGTGCCGGTGATACAAGCGTTCCCGACTGTAGACAGTGTCCTCTCATCGGATGGTTCAACACGGACACGCTGGTTGAGCTGGGCCGAGGCACCGCTGCCGCGCGAAGCGACTGCGCCCCTTGCCGACGTCTTGGCGGTTGGCGGCGAAGCGACTCTGGAAAGCGATCGACAAGCGATCGAAACCCTTGCCGGAGAACGCGGCGACACCACAACCAGAATCGCGGTCAAAGCCTGGGAGCCGCCGCTGGCCGAATTCACCGACTGGCTGAAAGCATTGCGAGAGCGCATCGGGGACGGTCGGCCGGTGGAAGTGGTGGCGATGCTTCGCGGGGACGCTGATCACGACAAGTCCGGGGTTTGGCGGCGTGCCTTGGATCGTCTAGGTGACCCGTGGTTGCGGGTCTACGCCGCTCCGATCGAAACGGAGGCGGGAACATGAGTGTGCCGCCAGATCCCACGCAAGCCCGATCGCATGGGCCTTCGCCACCGCGTTTCGTGGTGGTCGGCCATCCGAACAAGGGCAAATCGAGCATGGTCGCGACACTCGCTCAGGACGATGCGGTTCGGATTGCGCCCGAGCCGGGCACCACCACGCGGGCGGACACGTTTGAACTTCGCATCGACGGCGACTTGCTTTACAGCCTGATTGACACGCCTGGTTTTCAGCGGGCCCGGGCCGTGCTGGCCTGGCTACGGGAACACGAGACCGACGCGGCCGAACACCCCGCCGTGGTGCGACGCTTTGTTGAAATACCCGAGCACGCCGAGCGTTATCCCGATGAAGTGGCGCTGCTGCGTCCGCTCGTGGAGTCGGCAGAAACCACAGGCATTCTTTACGTCGTCGATGGTTCGACACCGTACGGCCCCGAATACGAGCCCGAGATGGAAATCCTGCGTTGGACGGGGCGGCCGCGGATGGCGCTGGTGAACCCGATCGGCTCCGCGAAGCACGTGGATCAATGGCGAACGGCGTTGGGGCAGTTTTTTGGGACCGTTCGAGTCTTCGATGCGGTGGATGCACCGTGGGTTCAACGGATCGAATTACTCGAGGCGTTCGGCCAACTCGACGTGGCGTGGCAACCAGCGGTCAAAGCGGGGGCCCAAGCGCTGCGGACCGATCGACGGCTCCGAGAGTCCGAGGCGAGCACGCTGATCGCGGCGTCTTTAGTGCATGCCTTACGGCTGACCGAAGATCGCAAGTTACGACCCGGCGAACAGGCGGCGGCGGTGCGTGGCCCACTGGAGTCGGCTTATCAACAACGCTTGGAAGCCCTCGAACACGACACCCGCGACCGGGTGGAGGAGGCGTACGGTTTTCTAAGGTTGCAACGCCATGACGAACCCAACGAGGCGATGCACGAACTACTGGGGAATCTTTTTGCGGAATCGACTTGGAACCGGCTCGGGTTGTCGCGGACCCAGTTGCTCGCGGCCGGCGCATTGAGCGCAGCGGGCGGGGGGGCGGTGCTGGACCTGGCGGCGCACGGCCTGAGCTTCGGTGTGTTTACTGCGGGCGGCGCGGTCTTGGGCGCGGCGGGGGCGTGGTGGGGCGGCGGCAAGCTGCCGGAAACCAAGTTGCTCGGACTTCCCTTAGGCGGCAACCTCGCGCGCGTCGGGCCGATGCGGAATCCGAATTTCGCCTTCGTCTGGATCGGCCGAGCCCGGCTGCATCATCGGCTCGTCGCCCAACGCACGCATGCTCGTCAGGACGCGCTGACCGTCGATGCGGAAATACCAATTCCGTGGTCCTCCGAATCGCGCAAACGGACGGCTCGCTTGGTTAGTGCGGTCATGAAAAAACCAGAGTCGGAGGAAGTTGCTTTGACCACAACCAAGGATTTAACCGCAACGATCGCGGACCTGCTGCGGGAAGACGCGCAGGCTGATGGCACCACATAAACCCCAAGGCTCATGCATCCGGCGATGGCTTTCGCAGTCGCATATGCCGGAGGATTTCGCCTTCGGCCATGTAAAGCACATCCTTCGCGATGTTGCAGGCGTGATCCGCGATGCGCTCGAGTTGCTTGGAGATGCTCATAAAGTGCACGAGCTGCTCCATGCGGTGCGGATCGCGACGCATCGCGGCGATAACGTCGTCATACATATTGGCGTTGATCCGGTCGACTTGGTCATCTTGGGTCCGCACCGCTCGGGCCTTTTCCGTATCCAGCGTGACGAGCGCGTCCAGCGCATTGCGCAGCATCTCGGTGACGTGCTGGCTCATCGTCCTAAGGTCGTACGGCATTTGATCCAACTCAGCCTCCTCGGATAGCGCGACCGCCTGCTCTGCAATATTCTTCGCGTGGTCGCCGATCCGTTCCAGATCGTTATTGATCTTGAGCACCGCGACGACGTAACGCAGATCGAAGGCCACCGGCTGATTCAACGCGAGCGTGTGGAGACATTCTTCTTCAAGATCAACCTCGGCCAAATCAATCTGTTTATCGCGTTCGACCACACGCTCGGCCAATTCCGCATCGCGTTTGAGGACTGCGGTGACCGCGTCACGCACGCTTTCTTCACAAAGCGTGCCTAAAGCCAGCACCTGTTTTTTAAGACGATCAACCTGTCGTTCGAGAAAAATGGACACGGGTGGCTCCGAAAGTGATGCCTAGCGGCGAGTGAATATGGTTGAAGCGTCACGCCGCGGGCGGCATGGCGGGGGCGGTTCGATCGTTGGCGGTATCGCCATGTGCCCCGCGAAGATACAACCGAAACGTGGAGCCCAAACCCGGACGGCTCTCGACACCCACGCGTCCGCCGTGCGCAACGGCGATGTGCTTCACGATCGACAGGCCCAACCCGGTGCCCCCCATTGCACGGCTACGCGAACGATCGGTGCGGTAGAACCGTTCAAAGACCCGCGATAAGTGTTGGCTTTCGATGCCCCGTCCCTGATCGCGTACCGCGATGACAACATCATCTTGTTCTTCGGACACGTTCACGCTAATGGCGGTGCCCGGCTCGCTGTATTTAATCGCGTTATCGATCAGGTTGACGATCGCCTGCTCTACCAGATTGGCCCGCATCAGGGCGCTGAGGATCGACGGACATTCAAGGGTGACTTGAATGGATTTGGTTTGAGCTTTGGGCGCGCAGGTCTCGATCGCGGCTTCGAGGACGGGCCAGACCTGATGCGGTTCCATCGGATGGGGGGCGTCCTGCGGATCCTGTTCGATGCGTGCGAGCGACAACAAATCTTCAACGATGGCGTCGAGCCGATCTGCCTGGCGGGCAATCATCCGCTCGAATTTTTCGCGGTCGGTTTGCGGCATCTTGCTGTCGTGGTCGTCGAGCAAAGTTTCGACCGCAGCCTTGATCGCGGCAACCGGAGTCTTGACTTCATGCGAAACGTTGGCCACGAAATCGCTACGCACCGCCTCGAGCCGGCGGAGTTGCGTCACATCATGGACAACAACCAGAGCACCGATCGTTCGTTGATCGCCATCAAGGAGCGTGGCGGTCTGTGCCTGAATCATGCGCGGGTGCTCCAACGCGTCACCGGCCAGAGAGAGTTCAAACTCATCGTGCTGCGGGGCTTGGTCATCGAGCGTCGCCCGCAAGAGCTCCGCGATCCGGGTATTGCGAACCACCTCGAGCAAGTCTTGCCCCAAGACACGCTCTCGCGATAGTCGCAGAAGGTCGGCACCCGCACGATTGATATTGATCAGCCTGCCGCTCAAGTCCACCGCAAGCACACCTTCGGTCATCGAAGCGAGCAGCGCCTCTAACTCGTTTCGACGAGCGGTTTCTGAGGCCAGTCGTTCACGGAGTTCGGCGGTCAGCTCCTGGTCGCTGCGACGAAGCGTTCGCAACACACGCAACTGCCCACGGTGCGCAACCGTTAGAAACGCGACTGCGATCAGTGCAAGAACCAGCAAGATGCTCAGGAGCCAATCCATCAGTGTTTCCAGCGGCAGGCCGGGTCAAAGTCTTAAGCGGAACGCTTTGGTCGTATTGCTGAGGTTTTCGCGTTGAATCGTCAATCGCAAAGACCTGCAGACGTTTCCTACTCGCGAAAACGGTAACCCACGCCACGGATGGTTTCGATGCTTTTGCCTACCACGCCAAGTTTACGCCGAAGCGCCACCACTTGAACGTCCACGCTGCGGTCCGTGACTGCGGCGAAGCCCTCGTGGATCGACTCAATGATTTGTTGACGCGTAAACACACGGCCGGGCTTGCTGACCAACAGGGTCAGCAACTTGAATTCGGTCGCGGTCAGTTCAACCGGCTCTCCATCGGCGCTCGCTTCGTGGCGGTCGAGGTCCACCTTGACACGTCCCGCTTCGTGGACCCGGCGGGGCGGGCCATCGTCTGTGGCCTCGGCCCGGCGAAGCACCGCAAGAATCCTGGCCAGCAACACGCGAGGCGAGAACGGCTTGGTGACGTAATCGTCAGCCCCCATTTCCAAGCCACGCACGATGTCCGACTCTTCTCCCTTTGCGGTGAGCATGATCACGGGTACGTTTTCGGTTGCGTCTCGGCTTCGAAGCGTCCGGCAAACTTCAAGCCCGTCCATGGCTGGCAGCATCAGGTCCAGCAAAATCAGATCCGGCACGTGGTCCCGAAGTTTTTTCAGCGCTTCCTCCCCGGTTTCGGCCGTCTCGACGGAATAACCCTCTCGGTCGAGGTTATAACGGAGCAACTCAAGGAGGTCGCGCTCATCCTCGACCAGCAACACAGAAATGTCGGACACGGTAGGTCTCCAAGTAGCGTTTCGGCAGAACGCGAGGGGCAAGGCGGCGCAATCGTGGTTGCAACTGCAGCAACCTACCCGGGGCGTTCACATCCGACACGCCGCTCATAAAAAACTCACGTGCCGCCGCACAGCCCAAAACCATCAATCGCATAAGAACCGGAGAGAATCGATCGCAACCAAGCCGAGCCAAGCGTTATGTTTTAGAACAAGCCGTTGGAACTGAGCCCGGAACGCGAGTTGCTTGCCTTGTCCGCTGACGAGACCAGTGCCCGAATTAGTTGGGGCGCTGTTAAGCCGGGGAATCGGCGTCACGAGCGACATCTATTTAGTCACGAGGAACTTGGTTTTGAAACTGCGTGATCTCGTCTCGCAACGCGTTCAGTTCGGCTCGTAGCGACGCAAGCTCCTTGGCTTGCGTTCGGGATGTAAGTAGGGAAACGGCGGTAAATACCAAGGTCGTTCGCAGTCCTGGTTGCGCGACATCAACTTAGCGACAACTTAATCCGGTATCAGATCGCAAAGCATGTATCAAAAACCCGCGGACGGCTGGCCGCCCGCGGGTCGCAAGGTTCAAGCAAGACGCCGGGTTTCCCCGACGTGGAGTTCGTCGTGCTTAGAAAAGCAGTTGGAACTGGGCGCGGACGGCGAACTGATCGTCGTCCTCGTTGACGTTCGTGCTACTTAGACCCAGGCCCGAGGACAGCTCGCCACCGTTGAGGCCGGGAACCGCACCGGGGTTTTCCGGCTCGATCAAGTAGACCACGTCGGCCGTGAACTTAGCGTTGTGTTTCGCCAAGTAGTAGTTCACACCGGCGGTGATCGCGGTCAACTCATTGTCATCGTCATCGATGTAATCGAAGCGAGCGAACGGCTGCCAGTTCTTGTCGATGCTGTAGCCGGCTTGGGCCAAAATACCGAACTGATCGCGGTCATCCACATCGGCCGAGGCGCCCATCACGGCGGCCATCACGGCGAGGTTGCCGGTCTTGATCACGCCGTCAACCGTCCAGGCAAGCAGCTCGTCGCCGCCGGCACCTTCGGTTTCCTGCAGGTGAATCGCACCGCCGACGAACGCGGCGAAGTCTTGATCAACCGCGACGAGGTCTTTCATCTGCGACCACTCACCGGCGAGCTTGCCCTGGACGCGGCCCGTGAAGGCATAGTCGACGGTGTCCGCGGTGGCGTTGCTGGATTCGCTGTTGCCGCCGTCGCTGTAAGCCAGATAGACCTTGGCGGCTTCTTCCACGGGGATGGCGACTTGGATTTGTTCCGCACGGTTGAGCGTGAAGAACTCGGTGCTCAGGCCGCGATCCACGCCAAGTTGACGCGACGACGAAAGCAACTCTTCGAACAAGAACGGCAGCTTCATCTTGCCGGCCGAGACCTTGATTCCGCTGTCGTACTTGTAGCTGATGACCGCGTCTTCGAGCGACGTGTTGCCCGAGCTGCGGGAGTTCGTCAGGACCAGCTTGTAGCCGATCTTCGGGTCACCGATGTGGCCGTCGAGTTTGAGCTTCGCGCGACGGATTTCAAAGCCATCTAGTTCTTCACTATCGCCGTCGCGAGCGTCGCTCTGGTTGAACACGTAGCGGAACTGAAGCTGACCGCCGATGTTCATCTTGAAGCCTTCGCCTTCGAGATAAAACTTCTTACCGTCGTGACCAGCACCAAGGCCGCCTTCTTGGAACGCGGTGCGGGTGGAAGCGTCGCTGACCACGTCTTCCACCATGGCGCGAAGTTCGGCTTCACGGGCTTCGTCCATCCAGGACGCGCCGGTTTGGGCCTTGACCTGTGCCAGTTCGGCGCGCATCGAGGCGAGTTCGTTGCGGAGTTCCGCGACTTCGTCATTGGCGAGGGCGGAGCCAGCAAGGCCGCATACCAGGGAGCCGGCAACCAGTGCGTTCAGTCTCTTCTTGACCATCTCGTGGTCTCCTTCGGGGTGTTGCCGGCGAAACCAGCAGCTGAAGTTGACGGAGGAGGATTTTATCGGCGGATGCTGTCCGAAATGTAAGCCATTCGACTCCGATCATCCGCAGCAAGGCAATAATGATCTGCTGTCTTTGACCCAACCCGAAGCGATGGA
>JBCCDN010000056.1:0-18935 GCA_039030755.1 Planctomycetota bacterium
ATGAGCCGCACCGCCTGCTCGGTCGCGCCTTCGCCGGTGAACCCGGTCGAGGTTTTCACGAAATCCGCGCCGCCCGCAATGGCCGCTTCGACCAAGGGCGCGACCCGCGCATCGTCGAGTTGCGAGGTTTCGAAAATCGTTTTCAGCGTCTTGCCGCCGCACACCGCAACCACCGCGGCGACCTCGTCGCGCACGTACGCAAAGTCCCCGCCGATCGCCGCGCCGTAGTGCACGACCATGTCCACCTCGTCGGCCCCGGCTTCGATCAGCCGCCGCGCTTCGTCCGCTTTGGACGCCGGCAGGTTCGTGCCGTGCGGGAAGCCGACGACGACACACACGCCCGTGTCCGTGCCGACGCAAAGCTTCTTGGCCTGCTCGACATCCACCGGCCGCACGCACGCGGTCTTGCACTGCATCTCGACGCAGGCGCGGATCGCTTCGTCGGCCTGGGCGGGCGAAAGATTCGGCGCCAGCACCGCGGCATCGAGGGTCTGGGCGAGTTCAAAGTTCGTCGGGGCGGTGGCGTTCATCGCGACAGATTACGCCACCGTTTCGGGACTCGAAGTGCAGGGCTGAAAACCTCCAAGACGTGCGTCGCAATCGCGACAAAACGCGCGGCCGATCCGCGGGGTGGCGGTAGGTTCGGATCTATGATCATTACGGTCCTCGATAGCGTGGTGTCCGGACGGTTCGTGCCCGACGACGAGTTGCCCGTCGGTCGTCTGAAGATCGCTGAGCGAGCGCTCAAGACGGCCGCGCTGCTGGGATACCGCATCGATCTGGGCAGGCCGCACCTCATCGATCACACGTACATCCTGACGCAAGCCGACAAAGACGAGGGGTTCCTTGACTTTTTAAAGTATTGCCGATTTACCCATCATTTTTTTAAAGAAAAGTCCATCGCCGTGGCCGCAGGATCGGCCATGATGAATCCGGATTATTACGCCTCGGCGTGGTGCTTCGACGATGTCGATCATCGCATCGATTTTGCGGAGCTCGTCCGCGCCGAAAAATGGACGGAAGCAGTACGGAAATTCGGGCACCAATCCATCGAAGCGAAAATGGCCAACGGACTTCATCGTCTCAACGACTGGCTCAAGCATCCTGGCCACGTCTATCCCGAGCCAAAGGTCAATCAGTGCACCAACGGCGAGCTCATCGATTCAGCTTGGGAACGATCCGCTCAGATCCCTAACGAGGACCACCGCCTGCCAAGACGGATCGCCGAAAAAATGACCCGACTCGCCGGTGTCACGGAAGGGCTTTACGGCGAACTACCCGCCAACCTCGATATCGACGCCACCCGTATTGCGCTCAACCGACTGGATTTCGTTCAGGGAAAGCTCTCCGGAGACGGTGGGAAAAAATTGAACGACCGCTCCGCTTGGGTCAAGCAGCTCTGCGATATCACCGGCGATACGATCAATCCGCCCGCCGACCTACCCGAAGCGTTGGCAATTCAACTGGTTCAACACGCTTATCACGAAGTCCTCGGCAAGTCGTGGGGTACCGACGGTTTCTGGGTCAGCGACGGATACCCGGCCAACGACTTGGCGGAAGAGGCGATCCCGCTCATCCAAGCGTTGTACCCCAGTGCGGTTCACCCCGAAGCCCAGGCCGAATGGGCGGCCGACGGATTGCGTTGTCGTTATTACGAAAAAGGCGACTCTCCGCACGAAAAGCCTCGGCTGTTGGACGACTTGTCGTGGTCACAAATCGTCGAGTTTCTCCAATCCGATGAGATCCGCCACAAGCAACACGCCAGTATTTCCGCTCGACGTGCTTTTTCCAAGAAGCTTGTCAATCTCCGCAAAACCCAACAGACGTTCGACAAAGAGCGGCTCAAAGACGAAGCCACCGCGGTGCACCACGCCCACACCGAACTCCAGACGTTGCTCTCCCAAGCTATTGGCTTGAAGATCATCTCTCAGGCCGACGACCAAACCGAATCGTTGTTAGGGCAATACAAGCAATCGATTTTGGGCTTCTGCGGCACCCTGGCCGGCGGCGCGTCGGCCATCATCGCCACGGGCTTAGCCGATGGAGAACCCCTCGGAGATTCCATGGCGGGTGAACTCGGCATTGTGGCGTTGTCCGCTGCGGTTGTTGGGCTGGCTTCCTCTGTGGTGGGCCCCAAAATCATGGATTCGCCGGTCGGGAAACGCGTCGGCAAGAAAGTAAAAACATTGGCGACCGATCACCGACACACGCCTAATTTCATCGAAGGTAAACTCATCTGGGAGTTCCAAGACGGCTTCCCCATTTTCTGATGCGACCATCATGACCGACCCGTCTCCCTTCGAAAACGCCGACCGCTACGACGTCGTGACCGACGCGACGCCGGCCGGCGATCACGCGCGGGGCGAAATCGAACTGGTCACCGATCCGCATGCCGCCGCCGGCTTCGCCCAAGCTCAGCGACAGGCCGGCAAGTCCGACCGGCTGGGCGTGGTGTACGAGGACCCCTACATCCTGCTCGTGCGTGACCTCGTCCGGTTTCCCAACGGGTCCCTGGGCACGTATTTACGGTTAATCGAGCGGTCGAGCTTGGGCGGCGCGATCGGCGCGGCGGTCTTCGCGGTCCACGACGGCCGGCTCCTCCTGCTGAAGCAATACCGCCACGCCACGCGCTCCTGGGAACTCGAACTCCCCCGCGGCCGACGCGACGCCGGCGACGAGGCCGATTTGGAAACCGCCCGCCGTGAGTTCGCCGAGGAAGTTGGCTGGCCCATCGCGCGTCTCAAACCGCTCGGCACCATGGTCCCCAACTCCGGCATCCTCGCCGGGCATGCCGCGCTGTTCTACGCCGAACTCGCCGACGGTCCCCCCGCCAACACCGAGCACGCCGAGGCCACCGAAGCCCTCGGCGGCACGCGATTCCTCGACGCCGACCAAGTCGCCCACGCCCTCCGAGAAGGCACCCTCCGCGACAGCTTCACCCTCGCCGCGCTCGCGCTGGCCCAGGCCCGCGGCCTCTGGCCCGCCTCCACCACGTAAGCAGAAACCTCAGCGCCACCTCGGCATTCCCCTCGTTGATTTCTGGCCGCGTTTCGATAACGTCGACGCGTCGTCGATACGCATCCCTGTCCGGAGAACAAAGATGACCCGAGCCCGTTTCATCGTATGGACGCTGCTAATCAGTGCGACGTCGGCCGCGCTCGCGCTTCCCGCCGCCGCGGTCAGCCCGGCCGTCCTCCAGACGCTCACGCTCGACCCGTCCCAATCCCAGATCGATCTCGACCTCACGCTCGCACAAACCTCCAACCGCGTCGGCGGCGAGATCGACGTCCAATACGACCTCGGGCCGGGGCAGTCGCAGACGGCTGGCATCCCCGGAATCCGCGGCGTGCTGGCCGATCCCATCAACGTGCCCGTCGGCGACCTCTTCACCCTCACCGCGCCCGCCAACAGCATCGGCGTCACCGTCACCGCCGCGCCCGGCTCGCTGGCCAACACCGCCACAGCGTTGCCTTCGATCCCCGAGGTGTCGGCTTACCAATTCACCCAGCCGGGCCTCACGCTCGGCCTCACCGGCACGCTCACGCTCGACGACGGCGAAACCCAAGCCGACATCGACCTCGCCACCGTCGCCCCCGCCTTGGACCAAAGCATCGAAGACGCCCAACTCATCTTCGACCTGGGCATCAACCGCCCGCCGAGCACCACGCTTGTCGCGCCGATCGACTCGGTCTTTGCGCTCCCGCTGGGCAGCCTCACCATTCCCGTCGTCATCACCGGCACGCTCACCGGGGTCATCGCGCCGTCAATCCCCTGCGACTACGACGGCAGCGGTCAGGTGGATCAAGGCGATCTCAATCTCGTCCTGAACAACTGGGGCGGACCGCGCCTCGGTTGGGGTGAAGACGAAGACTTTGAAACGGCCACCGTCGATCAGGAAGAACTCAACTGCGTCCTGAACCACTGGGGACGCACCGCCGCGGGCCCGGGGTTGGAAGCGGGGAGCGTGCCCGAGCCGAGCGCCGCGCTGGCGTTGCTGCTTACCGCCGGGGCCGCACAACGCCGACGCTAAACGGCACGATGCGCACGTTCCTTTGCCGCAGCGGCGCGACGCTTGATGTCGACAACACCGCCCGCGTCGTCTGCGGGCGGCAAGCGGGAGAGTGCAAGCCCCGCGGCCAAGTCCGTCGGACAAGAGATCAGCCCGGCCATACACACGAAGCTGCACGTGCTGACCGAATTGATCGCGGTGTGAACCATGGAGAACACCTAGGCCCGGTCACTCGATGATTCTCTTCGAGATTCGACAAAACCTATACGTCGTCATCGTCATCATCGATCACCGTGCCTTGGGGCAGATCGTCTTCGGTCTGTTCCGGGCCGTCATCGATCACCGTAGGCTGAGGCAATCCGCCTCCGACGGTATTGCTTGAACAGCCGGGCAAAAACACCAGCGTGAAACTCAGAATGGCAAGGGCCGCGAGGCCGTAGCGAAGGGTCATTGATTTAGTTCCGTGAAGAATTGGATTGATTGCGTTCGTCGATCAGCATTTGGTAAAGAATTTTCAATGTTGCCACGTAGTCGGCTTGGAGCGATTCATATTCATTACGAACGATGCGTCGGGCTTCGCGGATACTACCGCCACTGGTTTCATTGCGTGGTTCGCGGAATGTCTCAAAACGCTCTCGGAACCCCGTCAGCAAAACGTCGAGTTCATTGGCGTCTTCGCCCCGCTTTGAATCGGTGATGAAAGCGACCCGCAGCTGCGTCAGCATGCCCAGCAAGGAGCCCGCCGCCACCGATTGTTGCAACGCTTCCTGCTCGGCTTGAACGATTTGACGGTAGGTCTGGGTTTTGAGGTTGAATGGCCCCGACACGATGTCGTCCTGTTTGACCTCGCCTTTGCGGACTCGATCCGCCTCCTCCGAAACGAGAAACTCGTTGATCATCCTGGCGTTGAAGCTATGAAACAGCACCTGCTGGGCCCGGTCCGCGAACTGCCGAACCAAAGCACTGTCGGCATTGAATTTTGCAACGTACAACTCACGATTGAGTCGTTGGTCTTCCATGAATAACTGGCGATCCTGCCTGCGGTCCTCCATTTGCGATTCGCGATTCTGTCGCCGGTCCTCAGCTTTGTTGATCGCGCCGTTGACGATCACGCCACCGACGATCAGCGTCAGCACCGCGGCGGCCACTTCCGGCGAAACAAACGGGTTATCCCGCACTGGCAGCCAGAGGTAGTCCCGGCCCCGCGGTGTGAAGGCCATTAAACACGTGACCAAGCCGATCAAAATTGCGAGCCAGATCACCATCAAGTTGTTCGAAGACGCAATCTGGCCCTCTTCAATCGACAGCAACGTGAGGACCAGGAGCACACACGTGACACCCAGCAACACAATCAACCCCGACTTGACGCAGAGTCCCCACCAGCGGTCTTTCGCGCAGGCGTCATACGGCGGGAAGCCCACCGAAGGCGACTGGCTCTGAGTGTCGGTTTGCGATTCGGTCTGCGTTTGAGTGCGGGTCTCTTTACGCGTGCTCGGCGGCAATCCGCCCGGACCGTCGGGATCGAATTCGACAGTGTGTTCGTCGGTGGTCTGTGACACCAGGACCGAGCCCTTAACCACTTGGATCGATTCGCCCGTTTGCGCGAGTTGTTGAGCTTGGGAGTCCGGCAGCGGCGGCGAGAAATCGGGCCCGCTCACGATCCCAACTCCTGTATGATTTGTTTGGCTTCCTCGTGCTGGATTTCGACTTGTGGGGAGACTTGCCGGGCGACGCGGTAGGTCATGGCGAAGAGGAGGCGGTCGCGGAAGGATTCGCCGAGCATCTGCGTGGTCGGGGCGTAGCCTTGCTTGTCCCACGGGTCGGTTAAGTAGACGCGGGTGAGCGCGAGCCAACCGTCGCGGTCGAGTCCGTCGTCGGTGAAGAAGCCTTTGATCATGCTGCCGCCGTCTTTGAGCCTTTCGAGCGCGGCGTCCGTGGCGTTGCCCAAGGCCGAGTTTTCTTCGGCCGGGGCCTGGGTGAACAGGAAGTCGGCGGCTTTGAGGGCGTGGCCGAGTTTTCGTTCCAAGGCGAGGAAGTCGCGCTCGGAGGAGGCATGTTCGGAAAGGGCGGTGAAGTCGGCCGCGTGCAGCACGAGCGCGTGGCCGAAGTCGGGGGTGTCGGCCGTCCCACCGGGCAGGTTCTCGCCGGGCAGGCGCAAGCCCACGATCACCGGCTCGCCGCGCGACAAGGCGGCGAGCATTTCCTCGGTGCCGACGAAGTGCTGCATGTACCGCTGGAGCTGTTTCGCGCCGTTGTAGATCGCGGTTTCGCTGTTGGTGCGGGTGAGTTGAAGAGTTTGGAGTAGGAGATAATCGGTCTTGCCGTCTTCGCTGACGGCGGCGGGGTTCATCGCCTTGACGATCTCGTAGAGGTTGCCGTAGTTCTGGCCGGTGGGCACTTTTTCCAGGCCCGGGCCCATCACGGCTTCGACGATGTCGAGCTGGTCCACCGCCCGGCCGCGCTGGTACCGCTCGACCATTTCAACGCAGGCGGCCCAGCAGATATCGTCGCGTTCCTGCGTCACCGCCACCGGCCCGGGAAAGTTGACCAGCGACGCCCGGATCTGCTGCCGACCGGCGGGGCTGACGGTCAGCTGGCCCAGGCCCTGGCTGTCGAGTTCTTCGCCGCCCGCGGGCAGTTCGACGGCGGCCAATCGTTCGCGCACTTCGTCCAAGTCCAGCGCCTCTTCGTACACGGGCGACACACCGGCGGTCGCGGCGTCGATCGGGGCGCGGAGCTGGCCGTCGGCGGTGTAGAACTGGCCGACGAGGTCGTTCCAGGCTTGCTTGAGGCTGGCGGCGGGATTCTTCGGGGTGGATTGACAGCCCATCGATAGGCCGACCGCGAACAATGAAACCATGCCGAACGCGATCGATCGCAAGCGGTGGCCGGAAATCAAATCGGACATGACATTCCCTCTCGGAACCATAAAGTCGTCAACAGGCGAAATCATCGTATCGCCCCGCGACAGATGCACAAGGGTTATTGAACAGGGCATGATTGGGGGCTTGGGCCCGGACTACCCGCGACGCGTTGCGTGGACGAGTTCTTCGTCGGGGTCTTCGCGCATCGTGAAGCCGAAGCGTTCGAAGATGTTCCGCATCGCGTAGTTTTCGGGGTGCGTCACGGCGTGGAGGTTGTCCCAGCGGCGCTGCTCGGCGACCTCGAGCATGAAGTCGGAGAGCAAGAGCCCGAGTCCTTTTTTCTGCCAGTCGTCGGCGACGAAGACGCTGAACTCGGCGCTGCCCGCGTTATCGCCGACGAGTCGGCCGACGCCGATCATCTCGCGCTGTTTCGCGTCGCGGACCTCGGCGACGATCGCGAGTTCGCGGTCGTAGTCGATGGTGCAGAAGCGCGACGCCATCGCGTGGCTGAATTCTTTGATCGTGCGGAAGAAGCGGTTGCGGATGGTGTCGACGCTGCACTTCTCGACCATACTGATCCAGCGCGGCTCGTCTTCCGGGGTGATCGGGCGGAACGTGACGGGCGTGCCGTCCTTGAGGTGGACCGACCGGCGGAGGTCTTCGGGCACGGGTCGGATCGCGAGGTGGTCGTACGTGTGGCCGGGACGCGACCCACCGTCGGTGACGGTGGGCTTCGGGGTGGTGGGTGGGGGGGTCAGGATCGCGTGGGCGTCGAGCGCGATCGCGCGGTCGGGGGTGAGCAGCACCGGGTTGATGTCGAGTTCTTTGAGCTCCGGATGGTCCGCGACGAGATACGAGATGCGGATCAGCAGTTCGACGAGTTGATCGACGGCGAGTTTGGGTCGGCCGCGGTGGCCGTCCATCAGCGGGAACGCGCGGAGTTGTCGGATCATGCGCTGCGCGAGGTTCTCGTTGAGCGGCGGCAGTTCGAGGCACCGGTCGCGCAGGATTTCGGTGGCGACGCCGCCGGTGCCCACGAGCAGGACGCTGCCGAACACCGGGTCGCGGTTCACGCCGACGATGAGCTCCATCGTGTACTCGGCCGTGATCATCTGTTGGACGGACACGCCGCCCTTGAGCCCGACGCCGGCGGCGTCCGGACCGGGCGTCGCCGACGCCCGGCGAGGGGTGGGTAATAATTTTGCCATCCGCTCGTAGGTGGCCTTAACCTCGCCGTCGGACTTGAGGTTGAGCGCGACGCCGCCGGCCTCGGTCTTGTGCGCAACGTCGGGGTGGTCGAGCTTGAGCACGACGGGATAGCCGATCTTGCGGGCGAGCTTCTGCGCGTCGTCGGCGTCTTTCGCGATTTTCGGTTGCGCGACGTCGATGCCGTAGGCGGCGAGGAGCTGCTTGGCCGTGTTCTCGGGGAGCGAATACTCGCCGCCTTCGGCCCGGATGCCTGCGGGCGGTTCGATCAGGTGTTCGCTGGCGCGGCGGCGGTGATGGAGTTGCACGTCGAACAACGCGGGGATCTCGCGCGGCGTTTCACTGAGGATCTCGAGATTGAGCGCGTGGTCGGCGAGATGCATGAACGCGTGGATCGCCGACTCGGGCGTGGAGTAGTTCGCGATGCCCGCGTTGGCCAAAAGCTCGGCGCCCTCTTTCACCGCGGCGCCGCCCATCCACGCGGTGAGCACGGGCTTGCCGGCCTTCTTCGCGGCCTTGATGACGGCTTGCGCGGTTTCGGTGGGCTGCGTCGGGTCTTGCGGTGTGAGGATGATCAGCACCGCGTCGACGTTGGGGTCGGGCAGCGTGACTTCGAGCGCATCGGCGTACCGCTTGGCGTCGGCGTCGCCGAGCACATCGACCGGGTTGCCGTGGCTCCAGAAACTCGGGAGCAGCGCTGACAGATGGCACCCGCGGGATTGGGGACGACAGTTCGGCCAGTTCGCCGTCGCGCGCGAGCAGCGCATCGGTGGCCATGACGCCTGGGCCGCCGGCGTTGGTGATCATCGCGAGCTTTCGGCCGCGCGGGCGGCGCTGGCGCGCGAGCAGTTCGGCACAGGCGAACATGTCATCGACTTCGTAGACGCGTTCGATGCCCGCGCGACGGAACGCGGCGTCGTACACGTCGTCTTGTCCCGCCATCGCGCCGGTGTGGCTCGCGGCGGCGGCGGCGCTTTGTGCGAACCGGCCGGCCTTGTACGCGATGATCGGCTTGTCGCGTGAGAACGCGCGAGCGGCGCTGACGAACTTCCGGGGGTCGCGGATCGATTCGATGTAGAGCAGGATGGATTCGGTGTGCTCGTTGCGGGCGACGTGGTCGATGAGGTCGCCGAAGGTCACGTCGAGCATGTTGCCGATGCTGATGAAGTGGGAGAAGCCGATGGAGCGTTGAGCGGCCCAGTCGAGCACGGACGTGCAGAGCGCGCCGGATTGCGAGATGAAGGCGATCGGCCCGGGGTTGGGCATGCCGCTGCCGAAGGTCGCGTTGAGGCCGCGGTGGGGGACCATGGCGCCGAGGCAGTTGGGGCCGAGCGCGCGCATGCCGGGGAAGCGGGCGAGCTCGGCGGCGAGTTGTTGCTCCAACGCGTTGCCGTCGTCGCCGGCCTCGCGGAACCCGGCGGACAGGATGATCAATCCGAGCACGCCGGCCTCGCCGCATTGGCGGACGAGCGTGGGTACGAATTGGGCGGGTGTGCAGATCACGGCCAGGTCGGGACCCCCCGAAGCCGAGCCCGGCGTGACCGGGTCGTAGGTCGCCGCGACGTTCGACGCGTCGCCGATGGTCTTCGCGGCTTTGAGCCCGCCGACGGTGTCGCGTTTGGGGTTGACGGGCACGACCCAGTCCAGGGTCGGGCAGGCCTTGAGATTGGTCAGCACGGTATTGCCCACGCCCGGCGAATCGGACGCGCCAATGACCGCGGCAGAGGTGGGCGAAAAGATCCGGTCCAGGGCGGGGCGGTACGGCATGGCGGTGGGGGCGGAGCGGAGGAACAGGGCGCGGCGCAGGGCTTGTTTCGGAATTTAACATCCGAATTGAGCGGCGTACGGAGAAATCTCACTTGACATAAAGAGCATGGCGTTTAGGATGAAACTGTTTCCTGTCCGTTGCGTGCGACGTTTCTCGCCGATGTCTCGGCTCGCATCACGCCCGACTGATGGTTTGTTTCACTCGTTTGTTCCCCCGGCGCTGTCGTCTTGGCCCCGGGAAATCCGGAATCCCGGCCGTCCTCCCGCCTCTCCGAATCGTTGCTTATGTCCAGCGTCCGTGAAATCGCGCAAAAGGCCGGCGTGTCCATCACGACGGTGTCGCGCGTGCTCAACAACCACCCCCGCGTCAGCGAGGAGGCCCGCCGCCGCGTCCTCTCGGCGGCGAACAAATCCCGTTACCAGCCCACGGTGGGGCGGCGGTCCACCGTCAACATCGCATTGATGTACACCGGCGGCTTGGCGGTCGGCTCGGCGTTCGACGCGGCGCTGATGGAGGGCATGAGCTCGGGCATGGAAGAGTTCGGCTACGACCTGATGGTCCTGGACGGTCAACGCGCCCGCCAGCCTGAAGAGACTTATTCCCAACTGTTTATGCGTAAGGGCGTCCGCGGGGTGATCCTCCGCAGCTCGATGACGTCGCGGACCCCGGCGGTGGAAATCGCCGACGAAGGCTTCCCCGCCGTGGTGTTGGGCGACCGCTTCCCGCACCCGTCCATGACGTTTGTGGGCACCGACTCCACAGCCGCCTCGTCGCTGGCCATCCAGCACCTCATCGACCTGGGCCACCGCGACATCGGCGTCGTGACCAACATCGAAGACGACTGCGACCACCTCGACCGCATCGACGGCTACCACACCACCATGGAGGCCGCGGGCCTGCCCCACGACGCGTCGCTCGTGTTCCGCAGCCCCGCCCACCGCGTCGGCGGCGAAGCGTTCATCAACCGCTTCGTCTCGATGCCCGCAAACGCTCGGCCCACCGCGTTGTATTTCGTCGATCCCATCGCCGGCCTCGCCGCGCTCAACCGCGCCCGCACGCTGGGCGTCCGCGTTCCCGAGGATCTCTCCATCGTCGGCTTCGACGACCACGAGTGGCGCTTCCTCGCGCGGCCGCACCTCACCGCGGTCTGTCAAGACGCCGTGGCGCTCGGACGCTCGGCGTTTTCCGTGCTGAATCAACTCATCGAACGGCCCGACGAGCCGGCGCAACCCGAATCCAAGCCCGCGTGGTTGGAAGTCCACGATTCCACCGGCCCGCCGGCATCGAGGCCGACCCCGGATTAACCGTTCTTTTCCCCGGGGCCCGCGTGTGTCGGGCCCCCGTCTGTTTCGCTCTGTGTTTCTGTTTTTTTCTTTTTGGAGGAAAGTTCATGATGACTTCGCTCAAGACCCTTGCCGTTTCCGCTTGCTTCGTGGCCGCCGCGTCGTGGACCGCGACCGCATCCGCGAACCTGCTCACCAACCCCGGATTCGAATCCCCCGTCGAATTCGACTTCTCCAACACCGACAACTGGAACGGCTTCTTCGGAGGCCCCGCCGACGCCCAGCTGTTGGCCAACAACGACACCGGCGCCCCCGCGTTCAACGGAAACGCCGCGCTGGAGATCCAGCTCAACGGCACGCAGGCGGGCAACGGCACGAACGCCTTCGTCGGCCACGTGCAAAACGTCTCGGGCCTCACCGGCGAGACCGACTACACCCTGAGCACCTGGGCACGGAACCTGGGCAGCAGCCTGACGGGCAACGTCGAGTTTCGCATCGAGTTCCAAGACGCCAGCGGCACCGAGATCTCCCGCGACCAAGCCAACCTCGAAGACGTGCTAACCGACACCTACCAGTTGTTCTCGCGCACCGTGACCACCCCGGCCGGCACCACGCAGGCCTCCGTGGTCTTCGCCGTTGCGTCGTTCAACCAGGACGTCCCGCACAGCAACGCCGTCGCCTTCGACGACGTGTCGCTGGTGCCCGAACCCGCGACCGCCGCACTGCTGGGCCTGGGTGGCTTGGCGATGCTGCGTCGCCGTGACGCGAAGTAATCGCACCCCCCAACGTCCACGGCGGTTCCGCTGTCGTGGGCGCTTTCCCCTCGGTTATCGCACGAATCAGGAGCCCACCATGTCGCCCCGCCAAGCCACCACCCTTCAATCCCGGCCGACCTCGCCGCTGGGCTTCACCCTCATCGAACTGCTCGTCGTGATCTCCATCATCGCGCTGCTCATCGGCATCCTGTTGCCCGCTCTGGGCGCCGCACGACGCACCGCCCGCGGCATGGCCTGCCTGTCCAACGAACGCCAACACCTCATCGGCGTCATCGCCTACGCCTACGACTACGACACCCACCTCCCGCCCGGATTCACCGACGCCGCGCTCTCCGAAAACGGCGGCGGCAGCGACTGGACCCTGACTGTCTCCAGCTACGTCGGCATCGGCGGCGAGGAATACGACCAAGCCGCCGACGAAGGCGGGCCCTCCGAAATGTTCCGCTGTCCCGACGCCGCCATCCCCGAACCCGAGGACAAGCTGCACTACTCGGCCCACCCGACCATGATGCCCTCGCTGGGTGCCCACCCGCTCTACAAGCTCGACTTCCTCAAACGGCCCACCGAAGTCCTGCTCATCGCCGACGGCCAGCAGTTCGTCCCCAGCGGCACCGGCCCCGCGTCCACCGCCAACAGCGACAGCTTCGCCGTGCTCAACAACCTCGACGCCGGCGAAGTCACCTTCGGCGGCCCCAGCGTCGGTTTCACGTTCACCAACCCCGCGACCGGCGCCGGGCAGGCCGGCACCTCCCGCGCCAAGTTCTACAAGGCTTCCGACACCGACAACCAAGACCTCATCGCCTACGACGAAGCCACACTCAACAACGACAACGCCACCGGCTTCGCGCAGTCCGCCAACCTCCGCTTCCGCCACGCCGGCGACACTGTGGTCAATCTCGCGTTCCCCGACGGCCACGCCTCCGCGTTCCAACTCGGGACCATCACCCACGCCAACGTCCGCCCCGATAAGTAAATCTTCAACGCCCCGAGACCCATGGATGCAATCCGTGAGTGTCTCCCCTGTCCCCACGATTTTCTAAGCATAGCCCACCTTTCTGGAGTCTCGAAAGATGAACCGCCTGCCCACCCCGACCCTCAACCAATTCACCACCGCCGCGCTTCTGCTGGGCCTCACCGCCTCGCTCCCGCTCGCCGCGTCCGCCCAGACCGTGCTGCTCCGTGACGATTTCAACGGCACGGGCAACATCGACACCGCCGTGTGGCGCGTGCCCTTCGGCGGCGACGGCGCGTCCTACGGCCGAACCACCGCCAAAACCGATCCCGCGCTCATCCCCGAGCAGGTCGGCGGCGCGGCCGAGCTTGTCCTCGACACGTTCTTCGAGGGCACCCGCTTCGGCGGTGCCGAGTTCATCAGCCGCCGGCAGTTCGCTCGCGGCGGCGGCCTGTCCGTGACCTACCGCGCGAAGTTCGACGCCAACGCCGTCGCCGACGGCCTGGTCAACGGCCTGTTCCTCTACTCCGGCGTCGTCCGCAACGACACCGGCGGCAACCCCGTCCGCGACGAGCTCGACTGGGAGCTGCTCAGCAACCAGGTCTCCACCAATAACCAACCCTTCACCAACCTCTACAGCGAAGAAGGCTTCGGCACCGCCGGCGACGGCGCGTTCATCGCCAGCCCCGTCGTGGACCTCACGCAATACCAGGATTACCGCATCGACTGGACCCCCGATGCCGTCAACTGGTACCTCAACGACACGCTCGTGCGGACCGAAACCGCCAATGTGCCCGACGACCCCATGGCCCTGCACGCCAACCTCTGGGCTCCCGACGCGGGCTTCTCCGACGCCTTTAGCGCCACGCTCCAGCCCGCCGCGAGCGCCGGTGCCAATGTGTCCTACAAGTCGCAGATCGACTACATCGAAGTCACCCGCTTCAACACCACCGTCGGCGACAACCTCCTCACCAACGGCAGCTTCGAAGGGCCCGAGTTCGGCGTCTTCGGCGTCCAACCCAACCCCAACCCCAGCCCCGACGGTGGGTGGGCCGCGTTCAACAACGCCAGCATCTCCTCCGAAACCACCGCCTCGGACGGCGGCTTCCTCCTCAAAACCTTCGGCCCGTTCAACGGCTTCATCTCCGACGCCTCGGGCGCCTTCCAGGACGTCGCCGTCACGCCCGGCCAGGAAATCGAAGCCAGCATCGACGCCATCACGCTCAGCACCGACACTATCGCCAGCACGAACAACTTCACCGAGTTCACGCTCGAGTTCCGCGACGCAAACGACAACGTCCTGGGCAACGGCCGGTCCGCGGCCGTGCTCGACGGCCGCGACCCCAACGTCGTGGAAGACGAATTCGTCACCGCCACCCTCAACGCCCTCGTCCCCGATGGCGCTGTGGAAGCCCGCATCACCGCGCTGTTCATCCAGGCCATCGACAGCAACGGCGGCCCCGACGGCGGCAGCGTGTTCTGGGACAACGCCTCGATCAACGTCCTCGAAGTCGCCAACGTCATCGAAGGCATCGTCGGCGACTACGACGACTCCGGCTCCGTCGAACAGGGCGACCTCAACCTCGTCCTCAACAACTGGGGCCAAGACGCACCGTTCGAGCCCAACGGCGACCCGTTCGCCAGCCTCGCCGTGGATCAGGAAGAGCTCAACCGCGTGCTCAACAACTGGGGCAACACGTCCAACCCGCCCAGCTTCGAAGGCTTCGCGGTTCCGGAACCCGGAGCCCTCGCCATGCTCAGCGGTCTCGCCGTGGCCGGCCTGCGTCGCCGCAAGTAAACCCCGTCGCGTCGACGCACTTGCCGTAATCTCCGGCGATGCCCGGCCCCGACCGTTCCAACAACCCACAACCTCCCAACGCGGCGCGTCCCCTCATTCCGGGACGCGTCGCGTTTTTGCATGACCCCCAGCACCACGCCCATCACGGCCCGCTCGACCACCCCGAACGGCCCCAACGCCTCGACGCCATCCTCGAACACCTCGACATCACCGGCCGACGCGCGCGCTACGACCTCCTCACGCCCGACGACCTGCCCGCCGATCGCTTCCCCGATCAAGGCCAAGCCCGTCACGCCGAGTTGGAACGTTGCCACCCTCGGCCGTACCTCGACGCGTTCGCCGATACCTGCGTCGCCGAACGTCCGTACTTCATGTCGCCCGACACGCCAATCACCGGCGACTCCGAAACCATCGCCCGCCGCGCGAGCGCGCTGGCCCTGCACGCCGCGCACTGCGCCCTGACGCACGACCCGTCGGCCTCCTCGAGCTTCCGCGCGTTCTGCGCCGTCCGCCCCCCGGGCCACCACGCCACCGCCGAACAAGCGATGGGCTTTTGCTTCTTCAACCACGCCGCGCTCGTCGCCGATCTCCTCGCAATCGGCGGGCGTCGCGTCGCCGTCTTCGACTTCGACGTCCACCACGGCAACGGCACGCAAGCCCTCACCTACGACCGCGACGACATCCTGTTTCTCTCCACGCACGAAGACCCCCACCGCCAATACCCCGGCTCGGGACACGCCCACGAAACCGGCCAGCCCGGAACCCCCGGCCACGGCTTCACCGTCAATCAGCCCCTGCCCACCGGCACCGGCGACGACGCCTTCCTCGCCGCGCTCGACGAACACATCCTCCCCCGACTCGCCGACTTCGTGCCCGACGCGCTGGTCTTCTCCGCCGGGTTCGACGCGCACCACGACGACCCCCTCGGCGGCCTGAACCTCACCACCGCCTGCTTCCACGAACTGACGAAGCGCACCCTCGCCGCACTGCCCGACGCGGAACACGCCACCCCCGTCGTTTCCCTGCTCGAAGGCGGCTACGACACGAAAGCCTTGGCCGAATCCGTCGCCGCGCATCTCGATGCGCTCGAAGATCGTTGAACCCCCACAACCGCGTGACGCGCTCACTGGGTCAACGACCCAAACCCTTCGCCCACGTACCCCGCCGGCTCCATCGCGTCGTGCAACAGCCGAGCCACCTGCACGAGTTCACGCGCGCCCTCCGAACCCGAATCTGAATCCTCGATCACCCGGTAGTACCAACGGTGCCGCGCCCGGGGACCCAAGTGCCGCGACCACACCGCCGCCGGGTGACCCACCATCCGCGTCAACTCCGGCTCGGCCCGGCTCGGGAGAACGTGCGGCCCCCGGACGATCTCTTCCAGCACCCCGCGCATCCTCGCTTCGTACACCACCAACTGCCCCCAACCGAACCGTTCAATCGTGGCGTACGCAACCGCGTCGAGGTCTTCCTGAGCAAGCCGCGACAACACCAAGCGCCGCGGGACCGCCGCGCCCAGAATCACGCCGAGTCATCCGAGCGGGGCGAACCATCCGCGTGATCCGAGTCACGCGGAGTGCCCCCCGCATCTTCCGCCTCCAACGCGGCCCGCCAGGTTTCGCTCCGTTGCGTAAACCACGCCGCGATCGCTTCGTCGTCTTCCAGCACCACGCCTTCCCCCGCCTCGATCGACGCGAACCCGTCGCCCACCGCCTGGCCCAAGGCCTTGAGCTTCAGCGCGTCCTCCCGCTCCCGCTGCTCCAGCAACCGCAACCCCGCCCGCACCACCTCACTCGCGCTGCCGAACCGGCCGCCCGCGACGCTCTGCCGAATAAAGTCCGCCTGATGCTCGGGGAGATTCACGTTCTGCGTGGGCATGGTCAAAGTCCCTTCAGGGTCACGCGGGCCGTCCATAAAACCTCGACGCGCTCGGTACATGAGTTTCGCTGCATTGGCAAAAATTGTCAATACTCCCGCCCAATCGATCCACCAGCCAATGCAACATAAGATTCATTCTCGGACGAAGCGCATCTTGCGTTCCTGCATTTAGTTACGCCGCGCAACAAGACGTTATCGGACGTTCCCGGCGTCAACCCCACGCCCGCGCGACCGCCTCCACCAGCTTGGGAAACAGGAAAAACAGCACCATGATCCCCACCGCACATCCCAGCGACCAGCCCAACAGCACGTACGTGGCCGCGATCAGCGCCACATGGATCACGGCCGCCGCGACGACGTGTTTCCCACGGATCGCGACCTCTCCGGCCAATACAGGCAGATCCCGCGAGCCGCAGTGCGGGCACTTGGTGTCGCCACGGTTCACGTACCCGTGGCAAGCGCGGCAGCGCAGCGGCGGAGAAACCTCGTTGGGTTCGGGCGTTGCGTCAGACATGTCGGGCCTCCCAGACGCAAGCCATGAGCCGACGTAGGTTGCGGGAGTCGGCCGGGTCGGCGTCGATGAGTTTGCGGGACAGCACGGCCGGGCAATCCGCCAGCGCCTCGGCCTTGAGCGCCGCGAGTTCCGCCGCCGCCGCGGGGTCGGTCTCGGCCCGGGCGATCAGCGCCGCCACCGCCGTGTCGGCTGGGTCCGGCGCCCCGGAAACGGGCGCCAATCCGTGGTCTTGCGGTTCCGACGACGCGTCTAACGCCAACGCCCGGGGGGATACGGAACGCAAACGATCCGCCGCCCACGCGTCGCCGTGCATACGTAACGCCGACGCGACCGTGCCGAATTTCGCTAACGTGCCCGCCCGGCGGTGACGCACAAACCGACCAAACGATCGTCCAAGGTTTTGGATCTCTTCGTTGCAATTTTTATCGCGATCACCATGGCTATCGCCTGACGCGGCCGACCGTTCGTTGGACTTAAGTTTAATCAGCACGCGTTGGGCGTATTCGCAATCGGCAACGCTGGGCTCGGCAATCGGCTGCCCGGCGTGGCCGTTCATCGCAGCGTAGGCGTGGGCGGCGAACCGCTCGGCGTCCGTGATCCCGTGGCTTTCCGCGGCGGACGGTGGCGACCCCGGGGCGTCCCAGGCCTGCTCGATGGCGCGGCGGAGCATCCCCGCGGGATTGGTCCGGGGGTTCCGGGCGGGCAGCCACGCGAGCTGATCGCCGCAGGCGGCCGGCCCGAAGTCGGCCACGAGTCGGGCGGCCACGCGCGGACCCAGACCGGCCTCTCGCAAGGCGGCGATCACCGCATCGGCAGATTGGGATTGGGATTGGGATGTTTGAAGCCCTTGTGAATCCAATCCCTCCCCCACAACCGCCGCCGCGTGGTCGAGACCCGCGTTGTTTGTGTGGGTGTTTTTGAGGGTGTCGTTTCTATCGGTGTCTTTGTTGAACGCTTGGACTGGTGTCTTTCGTGAACGCTGGCTGGTTCCCTTTTTGGCCCGTGTTTCGGCGACCGGAGTTGGTGTCCTTTTTGAACCCTTGCCCCGAAAGGGCTGGTTCCCTTTTTGAACGGTGGCGGGTTGGGCGCCTGGTGCCTTTTTTGAACGGTCCGCCCCAGAAGGCGCGTCGGCGGATGGGGTCAACGCGTCGGGGGTGGGCGGTTGGCCGAGCCAGCGGATGCCGTATTGGGCGGACTGGCGGCGGGCGGCGTCGGGGTGGAACGTGCCCTCGCGGACGCGGCGGAGGTACCCCCCTTCCAGGCCTCGGCGGAGCGCGGCGGCGAGGTGGCGGCGGCTGGCGATCCGGGTGTATTGCTGGAGGTAGTCGTAACTGAGCGCGGCGTGTTGGCGTCGGCCCCCGAACTGGTTCTGATAGCCCACGGTGTGGCGAAGCACCGCCCCGACGGTCTGCACGGTCGCGAGCGTTTCCCCGGGAATCACGACATCGAAAAAGCCGTTGGGGATCGGGCTGCGGTGGCCTTCCCCAGCGAAAAAACCCCGGAATTCGGCGACGCGTCGGGTGTACACCGCCTCGGGATGATCCCAGCGCAATTCGTAACTCGCGGCGTGGCCCGCCTTGCCTTTTTCGTTGGGTTTGCCTTTTTGCGTGCAACGGATGGCTTTGAGTTTCAAGGCGTCGTCTAGGGCCGGCCGGAGCGCGCCGCGGGAGACGCCCGCCTTTTCGATGAGTTCTTTATACGAAGCGGTAATGCGTTGATCGACGGGTTGTCCGTTGTCGTCCAGCCAGCCGAGCGTTTTGCGGAGCAGGAAGGCGATAATCCGCAGGGTGCCGCGGGAGGCGTTGGGCAGCACCACGTCGAAGAACTGGTTGGGGCAATAGAGATAGTTGGCGTCCAGCGGCGTGAAACCGGGGAACGCGTCGCCGG
>JBCCDN010000057.1:0-18605 GCA_039030755.1 Planctomycetota bacterium
CCTGTTTTCTTCTTGACCAAGGTCACGTCGGGCGGATGCTTGTTGAGACGCAATCCGACGGTCTCGAGCTCACGTTCGAGGATAGCGCGGTGATTGGACACGCCCTCTTTCGCAGCGTCGAGCACCGCCGCGCCATGGTCCGCGCCGTGACCACCGGCGTCACCGCGCACATCGATCGTCCGGGATGGAGACGACTGTCCGAGTCTCGCTCAAAGATGTTGCCGAGCGTGCGGGCGTCACGAAGTCCACAGTCAGCAGGATTCTGAACGGCCATCGAAATAATTTTTCCGTTCGCGAGGAGACTCGGGATCGGGTCATGCTGGCGGCGGAGGAGCTGGGTTACCGCCCGAATCCGATCCTGCGTTCGCTGAGCGCGAAGCAGACCAAACTGATCGCCGTGCTGGGCTTGACCGACTTTGGCACGGCAATCCGTGGCGGGACCGAAGAGGCGGCGAACGCGTTGATGCGGCGTCTTTACGCAGACGGTTACGAGTTGTGCCGTAACGTGCTCAGCCCGCATGAGCCGGAATATGCGTTGCCGCGTTGGCGTGTCGATGGGGCCGTGGTGGTCGACAACGACTGCGCCGAGCAAGTCGAAGCGCTCGACCGGTCGGGCTTGCCGTACGTCACGATCAACGGCCCGGCGGGCGGGCGGGGCAGTTCGGTCACGGTGGACGATGCGGCCGCGATTCGGCTGGCGGTCCATCATCTACGGGCCTTGGGCCATCGACGGATCGCTTACGTCGCGCCCGACGAATTCAACTGGCACCAGAGTTTGATCGATCGACGCGAGGCGTACGTCGCTGCGTTGGGTGAGGTCGGGCTGGAGCCGGTTGCCGGGCACGATGCGCTCTGCGTAAACGCGTTCGATGCGATCCGTCGCTCGGTCGTCGAAGGCGGGGCCACGGCCGTGATCGCGTACCACCACCTGATGGCCATCAAGCTGCTTCGTGCCGCAGCCTTGGTCGGGTTGGCCGTGCCGCGGGACCTGAGCTTGATGTGCTTCAACGACGTGCCGCCGTGCGCGGATCTCGTGCCTTCGCTCACCGCGGTGGCCCTGCCCAGCGAACAAATGGGCAGGCATGCCGCGGAGATTTTGCTGTCCACGATGACCGCGGATGATCCCCGTTTGGAGCATCGGAAGTTGGCCGGCCGCTTGGTCATCCGCGAGTCCACCGCGCCGCCTCGCGAGAATGAGCCATGAAGCAACGGCAAGTCCCATTCGCCCGAAAGCTCGCGGCACCTTGGCGGCTAGCCGCGCTGATTTTTGCAGGTGTACTGGTTGGCCCGGCTCACACGACGGACGTGCCGGCCATGCCCGGTCGAGTGATCGCCACGCCCGTTGATCCGACCGGACGATCTCCGATTCTCATCGATCCGCCTCCGACGGCTACGTCGGCCTTGCCGATCTACAGCGACGATCGTCCGCTCGCGGCCACGCTCGACGTGTCTCCTCCGACGAATATCGGGCAGGGCCAGCGGGCCGACTGGTCCCTCGACGTGTCCGCCCGCTTTACCAATCCTTTCGATCCGCGGCAGGTGCGTATCGATCTGACGGTGACCCTGCCCAACGGACAAACGCTCGATGTACCCGGATACTTCGCGGTGCCGTTCACCCGTGCATTGATCGACGGCGAAGAAACACTCACCGCCAGCGGCGCACCCCGTTGGCATGTGCGGTTTCGACCGTGGCTGCCGGGGGTTCACGCCTGGCGACTCGCCGTGACCAACGTGGGGCAAACGATCGAAGTGGGCGCAGGAACGTTCGACGTTTCGACTCGGGCGTGGCCGGGTCGGGTCCGGGTCAGTCCGGCCAATCCTCGGGCGTTTGCTTTCGACGACGGCCGGCCGTTCGTGCCGATCGGGCTCAACCTTGCGTGGCCTGGAAAACAGGGGACGTTCAGCTACGACCGCTGGTTCGAACAATTGGCCGAGCACGGAGGTAATTTCGCACGGCTCTGGATCGCTCCGGATTTCAACCGCCTCGCGCTCGACCGTGCGCGGCTGGGGCTTGGCCAACTGGACATGGCGTCGGCGTGGAAGCTTGACCATATCGTGCAACGCGCCGAAGACCACGAGCTACATCTGATGATCTGTCTCCAGGCTCACGGCGGGCTTTCGCGAGCGATCAACCCTGCGTGGCAAGACAACCCTTACAACGCCGCGCGTGGAGGCCCGTGCGAGAAGCCAACCGATTTCTGGACCAACACCGAAGCACACACGCATTTCCGACACAAACTGCGGTACGTCGTCGCGCGCTACGGCCACAGCCCGGCCGTGTTTGCCTGGGAATTTTTCAACGAAGTCGATCACACGCACGAAGATCACCTTTACATCGGGTCCATCCGCGATTGGCACGAGCGGATGGGCACCCATCTGCGGACGCTCGACCCGTACAGCCGGCCGATCACAACCAGCACCTGCCAAGTCGGGCGCTTCGCGTTGCTCGACCAATTGCCACAAATTGATTTCGTCCAGACGCACGTTTACGAGATGCCCGATGTTGCTCGTGCGGTCCATCGGCTTGCGGTGGAGCGTGCGCGATCGATCGATAAGCCCCATCTGTTCGGCGAGGTGGGTATCGCACATCGCATCGACGAGGTCAGCCGGGACGTCGCGGGTATGCATTTTCACAACATGCTTTGGTCGGCGTTGATGACGCCTTCGCCCGGAACGGGGATGTCGTGGTGGTGGGATTCGTACATCGAACCACGCGAGCTATGGGATGGGTTCGTCGGCGTCAGCCGGTTCATGGAGGGTGTGCCGGTTCACGCCGGACCCGTTCGAGTCGTCGAAGTCTCGCCGGTTGCGGTGATCGATCGAGCGGATTCCGAGCCGTTGCGGCGATTATGGATTGAAGGCGATGGTCGATCTTGGGAGCCCGATCGATCGAACCACGCCCAACTCGTGACGATTCGACCCGACGGGGTGGTGCAGGGAGCCAAGCATCTGTCGCAACTGCTTCACGGCACCGGCGAAAACATCGTGTTCCACAACCCGGTTACGTTCGAAGTGGATTATCCCGTTGAAGGCACGATGACGGTTTGGGTGACCGGTGTCTCGGGGTGGGGCGGCGGCGGCCTGCAAATCACGCTCAACGAGCAAGTGGTGCTCCACGAAGCTTTCACCGATCCCGACGGCCTCGAAGACAAAACACCGTTGAATCGATACGACGGCAACTACGTGGTCCCGGTGCCAGCCGGCCGACACACGCTGCGGGTGGAAAACCCCGGTTTTGATTGGGTGCGGGTTGCTTACGAGTTCGTGGGCCCGGTCTCTACCGTTGCCCCTTGGATCAACAGCTATGCGGTCACACTCGACGACGCAGGGATCGGTGAGCCGGCGGTGTTGGCTTGGTTTGTCCACCGCGACGCAACCTGGCGACGCGCGGTCGAAGGCTCGGCCATCGAACCGCTGCCTGCCGCGCGGGTCGTGTTGAACGGCTTGCTCGATGGCATCTACACGTCGCAATGGTGGGATACACGCACGGGCGAATCTACGGTCGGAACGATCGGCGTGGTCAAGCAGGGCCGGCTGGAACTCGAGGTGCCTCCAATCGCGCATGACGTTGCTTTACGTCTGATTCGGCAGTCGCTTTACGTCCCGGCAGCGACGCCGGAGCGGCCGATTGCCTCTGCTTCCGCTTCCGCAACCGAAGACCGTACGGGTTCGATCTTGCCGGTCTCGCCCGCTTTCAACCACAACGAAATTCCTCATGCCCACGATGCCCCCTAGCCCGGCCCTGCCGTCAAATTCTGCCGACGCCGAGCAGACTTTGCTTGTGAAGTCTCCGCTGACGCGGAATTGGACCGTTCAAGCACTCGGCGGCGAGGCGCTCATCCCCGATGAGATCAGCGACCAGCGTTTTGAAGCGACGGTTCCAGGATGTGTTCATACCGACCTGCTGCGTGCCAACGTGTTGGAAGACCCGATCCACGACCGTAACGAAACCAAACAAGCCTGGATCGGCAAAACTGCGTGGAGATACACGCACCGCTTCACACACGTCAATCCACCGGCCCCCGGTACCCGCTGCGACCTGGTCTGCGAAGGGCTAGATACCGTGGCGGAACTCAAACTGAACGGCCGGGTCATTGGACACGCCGAGAACATGCACCTTGGTTATCGCTTCGATCTTGCCGACGCTTTACAAGTCGGAGATAATTTGCTCACGATCGACTTTGCCGCGCCGCTGTCTCACGCGATGGCGGTCGAGCGAGAGTTTGGGCCGATGCCGCACGAGGGGCACGGCTCGAATCCCCAGCATCCACACAACATGATTCGGAAGATGGCCTGCAACTTCGGTTGGGACTGGGGGCCAGCTTTCATCACTTCAGGTGTTTGGCGCCCGATCTACCTCGAAGAGTGGACTTACGCCCGCCTCGATCAAGTCCGTCCCCAGGTCACACGGGTTGATGCTGACCTCGCTCGAGTCGAAGTGATCGTCCGATTGGAGATGGCCGAGTCGTCGGTGCGGCACGCCTATGGCAACACGGAGTCACTCACGATCCGCGCGACGCTGTTCGACCCCGACGGAGCGCACGTTGCGGAAGCGTCTTTGTCGGCTGCAGCCGGAGACGACGAAGCGACGCTCGCCCTCGACGTAACGCGGCCGAAACGCTGGTGGCCCGTTGGCTACGGCTCGCAACCGCTCTACACGCTGCGTGTTGAACTGTTTGATCCCGGCACCGATCAAACGCTGGATCGCTGGCAGCGACGTATCGGACTGCGCGCCGCTCGGTTGGTTACGGATGCCGACCCGGAGTCCACGCCGTTGGGCCAAGGCTCAACCTTCCACCTCGAGATCAACGGCAAGCGGGTCTACTGCAAGGGCGCAAACTGGATCCCCGATGATTGCTTTCCTTCGCGGGTTACACCCGCTCGGTACCGTAGCCAGGTTCAACGAGCCCGCGACGCAAACATGAACATGCTCCGGGTCTGGGGCGGCGGCATCTACGAAGACCGGGCCTTCTACGAAGCCTGCGACGAATTGGGCGTCATGGTTTGGCAAGACTTCATGATGGCCTGCGCGTGTTACCACGAAGTCGAACCGTTCTTTTCACTGATCGAAGCCGAGGCCCATGACAACGTTGCCCGCCTGACACCCCACCCCAGCGTCGTGTTGTGGAACGGCTGCAACGAGAACATCTGGGGCGTTTACGAGTGGGGCGAAGACTGGCGGGCGATGCGCGAATCCGAGCGTGGGTGGGGGTTGAAGTACTACCTCGACGTGTTCCCGCGGGTGGTCGCACAACTCGATCCGGTCACGCCTTATTGGCCCGCCAGCCCATACGCCGGTGATCCAGATGTATTCCCGAACGTCGAAGAGCACGGCAACTGCCATATCTGGGACGTCTGGAATGGCCAGGGCGATGCGCGGAACTACCTGAACCACGCCCCGCGTTTCGCTTCGGAGTTTGGCTTTCATGGCCCGCCGACTTTCGCGACACTCGAACGCGTCATCCCCCACGAACAGCGCCGGTTCGATTCACCATCCATGGTTCATCACAACCGCCACGCCGGCGGACAGGCGTTGGCGAACGAGCGTATGGCCGACTACTTCGTTCCCCCCGATGACTTCGACGATTGGCTTTTTCTTGCCCAGGTGGTGCAGGCTCGCTCGCTCGCGTTGGGCGTCGAGTGGTTTCGGGCGTTATCGCCGTGGAACAGCGGCGCACTTTTCTGGCAGTTCAATGACTGCTGGCCGGTCGCCAGTTGGTCTGCCGTCGACGGCAACCAAAGGCCTAAGCCGCTGTGGTACGCGGCGCGGAACTTTTTTGCCGATCGGTTGATTACGATCCGCCCCGATCAGCCGATTGCCAAAGGCGATCCGATCGAACATCTAGCTGTGTATCTGCATAACGACACCGACACGGCCTGGTCCGGAGAAGTTCATGTGGCCAGCCATGCGTTGAACGGACACGAGGGAGAGAGTTTCCTCACGACCCGTATCAACGTCGGCCCGCGAGAGACCGGCCGGGTCCAGCTTCCTTTCGACCTGCAACTCGCTCAGGACCGCTTCCTCACCGCATCGATCGGTTCCGAGCGCGCATTCTGGTGGCCGCATCCCGATCGTGTGATGCCTTACCCCGACGCCGAACTGGATGTCGATGTCAAGAGATCGCCCAATGGATACGCCCTGACCGTTTTGGCAAGGACCGTGGTTCGCGATCTTTGCGTGTTCCCGGACCGGCTCGACCCGAACGCTCAGATCAGCGACCAACTACTCACGCTGCTGCCCGGTGAACGGGCGACCCTGATGATTCGAACCGACCGAGCCCTTTCGCCGCGAGCGTTGACCTCTCCACCTGTACTCCAATGCGTCAATGCCTTCGGGCTTTAAGCATTCTGGTTCTGGCCGGCCCGGTTCACGATGGATCGGCTTGGCCGGTTAATTTGGCCAACATGTCGCCGAACACTGCGTCGCGGTCGATCTCGTCGAGCTCGCGGATCGTGTGGCGGTGGGGGTCGATCGACCAACGAAGCAGCCCGTCTGCCGTTGTTGTCAGCTGCGGGCTCGGCGTTAGCTGGCTTGGACACCAATCCGGGTCCACGAGCCAAGCCACCACCGAAACGTCCCAGATCTCTTTGCCGTACGCGACCGGACGCCCGCCGTTGTTTCGTTCGCGCCCGGGGCGTTCGTAATCCTCGTATTCGGCAAAACGCTCGAACAAGAAATCGCAGAGCGCGTTGCGGCCGCTCAACGCTTCGCGCAGTTCGGGCACGCAAGTACGCAGCCGTTGGGCCACGTTGATGCATGGCACCCGCACCAACGGCACGCCCGAGTCCAACAGGACCCGTGTGGCCGGCGGGTCCTGCATGAGATTAAATTCGTGCGTGTGTCGCCATCCGTTCGGGTGGCCGCCGAGCCAAACGACCACGATCCGCTCCGCCAACGCCGGTTCGAGTAGCAGGGCGGTACTCACGTTGGTCGGTGCGCCGATCGCGAGCACGTACAGCGGCGGGCCATCGATCGGCCGAGACATCGCCCGTTCCGTCAAGTCCTGGGTGGCCGGGTTCGGAGCGGGGTCGGCATCTTTGAGCCACCGCTCCGCTCCGCGGCGAGCGATGGCTGGCCCGTCGGTCCGCCCCAGCCGATCGAATACCCGAAGGGCCTCGTCGTAGCTTTGCCGCATGCCTTCCGCCGGCGTCTCGGCTCGATGTGCGTTTTCAAACGGTGCGGCGTACACGGCTTGGGTCCGAATTTGTTTCGGCGACAGCAGCAAGTAAGCCAGCGCAAACTGGTCGTCGATTTCGTTAAACGTGTCGGTATCCAACACCGCGTCCACCCGCCCGTCCGAAAGCGACGGCGGTCGGAGCCGAGCGACACGCTGGGCATCGTCCATCCGTTCTCGGATCAGATCACAACGGCTTAAAAGTTCGGTATTCAGAACGGGCATCTACGCGACCAGTGTAAGAACTCCGAGTCGGTGTCCGGTGCCCAACGACAAACCCGTCGACGAGCTAAAGGCCTTCGGGGTCGGTGGGTCTTGAGCTTCCGATTCTTCGGCGTCGGCCAAACGATCATCGGTCGGTTCGAAACGCCGCGACCTGATCGCCGGTCGGAATCCCCGGGATGGCGCCAGCCCGAGTCACCGCCAGCGCCGCGGCGTACGCGGCCCATTCGAGTGCTTCAACGAGGGTCTTGCCGCCCATCAATGAAGCCACGAGGTAACCGATGAACGTGTCACCCGCGCCGGTCGTATCGACCACCGAATCTACGTGAACGGCCGGCTGTTGCTTGACGTCACCGCCATCACTCGCCAAAGACCCTCGACCGCCCATCGTAAGCACCGCTGTTCCGCGAACCCACTGCCCGAGTTGCTGGACTTTGCCCGTAACGGTCGGAGCGTCGCTGAAGACGGCCGCCTCGGTTTCGTTCACGATCAACAGGTCGATTAGGTCCAGCGGAAACTCGTCTCCACCGACGGCTGCCGGTGCCGGGTTGAAGACCGTCCGCAGGCCGTACGACTGCCCGAGCCGCAAGGCTTCGGCGACGCGGCTCGTTTCGTTTTGCGTGAGCAGCCAATCGCCGGGGCGGGCGTCCGCGAGCGACGCGGCAAGCAGATCGGGCGTTACTTGGTGATTCGCCCCGGGGAACAACACGATCGCGTTTTCACCGGAAGAATCGATTTGGATCACGGCGTGACCGGTGGGGGTATCGTCTGATACTCGGATCGCTCGGGTGTCCACATGTCGCCGATCGAGTTCGTCACGCAGCCACGCACCGTCGGGCCCGATGCAGCCGATGTGCCGAACCTTCGCCCCCGCGGCGGCCGCCGCAACCGACTGGTTGGCGCCTTTGCCGCCCGCAAACCTGCTCCGTGAGCAAGCGGCCAGTGTCTGGCCGGGCCGGACTATTTCATCAACGTGGTAGACCCAGTCAGCGTTGAGTGATCCAACATTGAACAGGGTCGGCACGTCCCGGGATAGAGTCATGGTTCGAAACCGATAGCGTTGCGCAAACGAAATATTTTCAACTAGACCTGTCTACGTGATCCTCACTCCGTCCCTGGTCCAGGTCAAGTGCAACCAGACAACGGACATATTTAGGACCCGAATTTGCCGCTCTGCGGCAGGAATCGAAGTGGATTGTCGCAAAGCATCTTCTGAACGATCTCCGCCACCGGCGTGCTGGCGAAGGGCAAAGGCGATCTGGGCTTTTGTGACATCTCTTCTTCATCAAAAGGCTCCTTTCGGAGTGATTCAAACTTCATCCAAAAAGTCGCGCTCGACTCGGAGCAGGAAACAGGGAAGACCACATCACCGCAGGACTCACGTAGTCCGTGGCATCAATCGTGGGGGGCAGGTCACGACCATTTGGCGGATCACCTATCAAACTAGGACGGGAAGTCGCGGCTCGGCCATCGAGCTTCGCCCCGTCCGAGGGGGCAATCGCTCCGAGAGTTTTCAGGTATGTACCTGGCAACCCTTCGTTTGCGCTATAGTCGGATGAAGCTCAACGTTTCGGAGTGTCACCGTAAATCGTGGCTCGGCAACGGATAAAACCTGGAAACGGGCCGCGAGCAAGGTTGGTTGGTTTGGGTCCAGGTGTTATTCACGTCGGCGAGGTCACAGGTTCGAGTCCTGTATCGCCCATTGTTGGAATGCGTTGTCAGACACAAGATTCGGTGGTTTCGACGCGGCTTTTAGAAATCCGCAAACTTCGTGGCGACGCTCAAAATGACATCGCGGGCCGCTTCGAGCGTCGTCGTCGCCGGGGCTACACAGCAAACCCGTTTTGAAAATCGGTAACGCTTCATCCCTGCGGCCGGCCGGGGGCAACGCCCATGCGGTGGGAGCAACCCGTCCGGACAACGCCTACCGCCGGATCATTGAGCTAGGTCGGCCACGCCCCAGCCCTCGACCTCCGTCAAGACGGCCAGCGCCTCGGGCTGCGGTTCGGCCGCGACGCACAACTTGACGCTGGCCCCAACAGCGCGGGCAGGTCCGAGTGCAGACTCATCTGCATCGCCAACGCGAGTGATGCCCGTAACGCCGAAGCCACGCGACCGCCGACGCATCTCTTGGTGAGCCGTGCGGATCGCTTTGATGATCAAAAGGTTCGGCGTCAACGAAACGATCTTGCTCGATCAGCGCCGCGACGGAATCTGCAAGCTGCCCGCCTACTCGTAGAGCAAGAACGGCTTGCGTTGCCGACGAAAATCGTCGGCGTGGCGTTGCCAAGCGATCATGAGTCGCTCGAGCGTGCCACCGCCGGCGAGGTGTTCGCGGACGGCGTCGCTGCCATTGGCCTTGTCGAATCCGCTGACCTTGTCGTGATCGGAAAGCGTCTTGCGTAGGCCCAGCGCGTCGAGCAATAGAAAATTAATCGCGTAGAGGTTCGCCGCCGCGTCGGGCTCGATGTGAACCTGAACCCCACCGCAAGGTTCACCCTCGTGCGTGGCGTAAAACGGTTTGAACCGCGCCGCGCGGAACTTGACTCCTTTAAGCCCGTGCGCGTTGAGCCGGTCGGCGAGTGTGTCGCTATCGACGCCGGGCATGCCGACCATCTCGAAGGGCAGCGTGTAGCCCACGCCGTTACTGGCCAGACCCAACTCGCCAAGTACACCGGTCGCGGCGTAGGCGGGAGCACTCGACGCGAAAGGAATGTGCGGCGACGTGGCGACCCAGGTCAGTCCGGTGTCGTCCCAAGTCATGTCGCGTTGCCAACCGCGCATCTTGACAACGGTGAGGCCTTCGTAGCTGGGATCGAGGCGCTGCTTTTCCAAGAGCGCGAGTTCCCCCATGGTCAGGCCGTGCACGTAGGGCACATCGATCTGGCTGATGAAGCTCACGAAGTCGGGCGTCACCCCAGGGCCTTCGATGCGCAGCCCGCCCAGCGGGTTCGGACGGTCGAGCACGACGAAGCGTTTGCCCTGTTCGATGCACGCCTCGAGGCAAAGCGTCATTGTGCTGATGTAGGTGTATGACCGGCTGCCGATGTCCTGCAAATCGAACACCAGCGTGTCGATGTCGGCGAGCATCTCGGGCGTGGGCTTCCGCGTCTTCCCGTACAGACTGCGGGCCGGCAAACCGGTGCGGGGATCGACACGGTCGGTGACTTTGTCGCCGGCATATTCGTCGCCGTAGACACCGTGCTCGGGACCGAAGAGCGCGACGAAACGAAAGCCGTGCGCTTTCGCGCCTCGAGCGAGGACGTCGACCGTCGCCGTGAGATCGCCCGCCACCGACGCCGGATGGGCGACCAACCCGACCCGTTGCCCACGCAGCGGCTTGAAGCCGCCGTCACGCAAGACGTCGATCCCGAGTTGGACGGGAGGTTCACCCACGGCCGAGACGCAGAGCAAGCCGCACAGCCACACCGCAAGAAACTTCCATCGCTTTGTCATCGTGAGGCCTCCTGAATCCGAACGTAAAGTTTAAATCGTACGGCGTGTAGGTAAGCCGCTTAAGCATCACCCTAAAGTGTGCGTTTGCCCAAGGCGTTATCCGCCGCCAGATTCAACCGGCCACGACGTGGAGAACCCTCCCCCCTTTGATCCCGCTCGGCTCGACCGCATCATGCTCGCCGATCGGCCGGGCCTGCGCGGTCTTGCCCGCCGCATTCAACAAGCCCAGCGCGACCGTAAACCCCACGACCGCAACCTCCGCCGATTCCAAGAACAGCTCGCCGCCTCCATCGCCCGGCGTGAACAACGCGCCGCGTCCCGCCCGACCCTCACCTATCCCGATGCGCTGCCCATCTCGCAAAAGCGCGACGCGATCGCCGCGCTGATCCGCGAACACCAGGTCGTCGTCGTGTGCGGCGAGACGGGCTCGGGCAAAAGCACGCAACTCCCGAAAATCCTGATGGACCCGAACCTTGGTCTGGGCTTCGGCACGGCCGGCACAATCGCCCATACCCAACCGCGCCGCATCGCCGCGCGAACCCTTGCCGGCCGCGTCGCCGAAGAACTCAACGTGCCGCTCGGTCAACAGGTTGGGTACGCCGTGCGTTTCAACGACACGTCCGGCCCGCTCACGCAGGTCCGCTACCTCACCGACGGCCTCTTGCTCGCCGAGCTTTCCCGGGATCGCGACCTGCTCGCCTACGACGCGATCATCGTCGACGAAGCCCACGAACGCTCGCTCAATATCGACTTCCTCCTGGGCTATCTCACCCGACTCCTACCGCGTCGGCCCGAGTTGAAACTCGTCATCACGTCCGCCACGATCGACCCGCAGCGCTTCGCGGACCACTTCGGCACCACCGTCGCGGGGAAGCGTGAACCCGCGCCCATCCTCGAGGTGTCCGGTCGAACGTATCCCGTCGATCTGCGCTATCGACCTATTCACGAAGATCGCAACGAAGACGCGGCACTCGAAGGCCCTCCGCTGGACCACGCGCTGTGCGACGCGCTCGACGAAGTCGTGTCGGCGACCGACGGCGACGTGCTCGTATTCATGCCGACTGAGCGCGCAATCGGGCAGGCGGCGAAAGTGTTGCGGGGCCACGCCCAAGCGTCGCCAGCATTATCCCGCGGCAAGCCGATCGAAATCCTCCCGCTCTACGCCCGGCTGTCGAATGCCGAGCAACAAAAAGTCTTCCGCCCCAAGGGCCACACCCGGCGGGTCGTCATCGCGACCAATGTTGCCGAGTCGTCGGTGACCGTGCCGGGCATTACCGCGGTGATCGATCCGGGGATCGCGCGGATCAGCCGGTATTCACCACGGACGCGGATGCAGCGGCTGCCCATCGAAACGGTCTCGCAGGCGTCGGCCAACCAGCGTGCGGGCCGGTGCGGACGCATCGCGCCGGGCGTGTGCATTCGGCTGTGTTCGGAAGAGGCGTTCGCGGAGCGGGAGGCATTCACAACACCGGAAATCTTACGGACCAATCTGGCGGCGGTCATCCTCCGCATGGCCGCGCTGAACCTCGGGCGTGTCGACGACTTCCCGTTCCTGGACCCGCCCAAAACCGCCGCGGTGCGTGAAGGCGTGCAGACGCTGCGTGAACTCGGGGCCGTAACGGACGCGGGCGGACTCACGAAGATCGGCAAGCAGCTCGCCAAGCTGCCGATCGATCCGCGCATCGGGCGGATGGTGCTCGCCGGTGCCGAGCAGAACTGCCTCGCCGAAGTCCTCGTGATCGCGTCGGCGTTGGAAGGGCAAGACCCGCGCGTCCGGCCGCAGGAACACGCCGCGGCCGCCGACCAGGCCCACGCCGCGTTCAATCATGCCGACAGCGACTTCCTCACGCTGCTGAAGCTCTGGGATTTTCTGCACGAACGCAAAGCAGCGTTATCCAACAGCCAATTCCGCAAGGCGTGCCCGAAACACTTTTTGAGCTATCCGAGGGTGCGGGAGTGGTTCGACCTGCACCGGCAACTGCACGACCTAGCGCGAGAGGCCGGGCTCAAGTACGCGCCGCGCGTGCGTGCCAACAAAAGTGAAGACCATGACGAAGACGCGGGTATCACCAAGATCGCCGACGCGGTACACCGCGCGCTGCTCGCGGGCCTGCTTTCCAACGTCGCCCAGAAAACCAGCGACCGCGAATACACCGGCGCCCACGGCACGAAGCTGCGCCTCTGGCCGGGTTCGGTGCTCGCCAAGGCTCGCCCGCGCTGGATCGTCGGCGCCGAAGTCGTCGCCACTTCGCAACCGTTCGCCCGGACTTGCGCCCGCATCAACCCCGAATGGATCGAGCCGATCGCCGGCGACCTCGTGAAGACCACGCACCGCGAACCGCACTGGGTGCGCCGCGGTGGGTTCGTGGCCGCGTTCGAAAAAGTGACGCTGTACGGTCTGGTCCTGATCCCCAAACGCCGTATCCGTTACGCCAAAGTGGATCCCGCCAAGGCCCGGGAGATCTTCATTCACGAAGCACTCGTTGAAGGCGACGCGGATTTGCAAGCCAAGTTTTTCCTGCACAATCGGGAACTGCGCGAGCGCGTTGAGAAGCTGCAAGCCAAGCAACGCAAGGTCGATTTATTGGCGGATACTCAAGCACGCTTCGCGTTTTACGACGCCCGACTCCCCACCGACGTGGTCGGCGTCGCCGAGTTGAATCGCTATCTCAAACGAACAGAGCGCGACGACCCGCGGCGTTTGTTCATGACCGAGGCCGACCTGCTGGTGGGCGAGGCGATACGCGACGACGGCCGGCCGGATCAGTTGGCGGTCGCTGGCATGCAGCTTCCACTGATATACAAATTCGACGCGGGGGCCGAGGACGACGGCGTGACGCTCGAGGTTCCGCTGCACGCGCTCGGGCGTTTGTCGCCGGGCGTGGTGGACTGGGCGGTCCCGGGCACGCTGCACGAGCGAATCACCGCACTCATCCGCAGCCTGCCCAAAGCGACCCGCAAGGCGCTCGGGCCCGCCCCCGATGCCGCGGCGAAAGCGGCGGCCCGGATGACGTTTGGCGAAGGTGATTTTCTATCGGCCGTGGCCGAGGCGCTGGGCCACGTCGCGGGGGAAGTCATCGACCCAGGCCAATTCGACGCCACCAAAACCGAGCGGCATCAGCGGATGAACGTGGCCGTGATCGATGAAACCGGAAAACGCGTCGCGCAGGGTCGTGACATCGCGGCGTTACAGCGCGATTGGGGTGCGCAGGCCAGCGAAGCGGTTGCCGACCTGACAGACCCCCGGTGGCACTGCGACGGGCTCACGGCTTGGCCGGACCTGACCGAGATCGCGGGCTTGCAAAACGCACAGACCTTGCCGACCGAAGTCGAAACGGATCAGCGCGGTTTCAAACTCCGCGCCTACCCCGCGCTAAAAGACCAAGGCGACACGGTGAGTCTGCGGCTGGCGGAGACGCCCGAGCGGGCGGCGCAGTGGCATATGGAAGGCGTGCTGCGTTTGTGCACGCTGCGTAACGCGTCGAGGGTGACGGCGGCCTGGCGTGCCTGGCCGGATCGCGACGACCTGCTTTTGATGTTCAGCCCGCTGGGGAGCGAGGATGATTTCGTCTCGCAGTTGATCCCTTGCGTGATCCAGCGTGCATATGCCACGTCGGTCGAGCAGTACCCGCCGCGCTCGGCCGAGGCGTTCGATGCGTTGCTTTCGGCCGGCCAAAGCGACGCGGCGGACGCTTTGAAATCGGTGTGTGACGCGGGGCTTACGGCCTTACGCGCTGCGCACACGCTGCGTTTGGAAGTCGATCGTCTCAAGGCCCATTGCCCGCCCGGCTGGGAGCCCGCGCTGCGTCAGTCGGCCTCACAGCTTGACGATCTGATCTCCGTAACATTCCTTCGAGATACGCCGCCGGAGTGGCTCCCGCATCTCCCGCGTTACCTCGCCGCGAGCAGCGTCCGGCTACGCAAGCTCGGCGAGGGCAAGGCCGATCGGGATCAACAGGCCGCCCACGCCTTCGATCAACGCATGGTCGAGGCCCGACGGATGCTCAAGCCGGGCCCGCCCAACCCCGAACTGGTCACGTACCGCTGGATGCTTGAAGAGTGGCGCATCCTGCTGTTTGCTCAGGAACTCGGCACGTCGATCCCCGTGTCCGACAAGCGGCTGGAGCGACAATGGAAAAAAGCGCAACGCGCCAACATTCCGGCCAACTAACGCGCCGGCCCGTCACGACACGCGGTTGCGAAATCGTGGACGGCGTTACTTATCCAACGTGCTCATTGGCGTCGAAAGCGCTTTGGTGCGGGCGTCGCGGATGTCGGCGATGCTGACGCGCTTCTTCCACAATTCGGCGATTTGCGTCGCGGTGAGCGGGCGGAAGCGTTCGTCGAAGAGCGCGGCCGCGTAGGACGGATCGACGCCGGCCTGGTCGAGCAGCGCGAGGTCGTAGATCGTGATGTCGTAGCCGGCGTCGTTCAGCGTCTGGGCGGCATCGGGATCGAGGCTCAGGCGGTGCGCGTCGATGAGTTCGATGACCGAGGGGCGAACGCCGGCTTGCTGGAAGCGGTGGATCATCTTCGGGGGCACGCGGGCTTCGTACAGCGCGGCGACGTGCGCGGGGCGGGTGATGTGCAGCTTGCCGAGCAGCTCGACGTAGCGGGCGGGCACCGCGCGTTCGGCGGGCTCGGTGGGCACCATATCGCCGGCAGCGACGCGGGGGAGCGGCGCCGTTTCGGCTTGCCCGACGGGATCGGTGGGGCGGTTGTCGGCCACGGCGCTTCCGTCATCGGCTACGTCCACGGCTTGATCGTTCGCGCGGGTTTCCGCGTCCTGCATCGCGGCGTCGACCAAGGCATCGGCCGGTTCGTCGGCGGCTTCCGTGGAGTTTGACACTTCCTGAACCGAAGCCTGGGGACCGCGACTGAGGTCGGCCATCAGGCTGTCGTAAAACGACGGCGTGGAGTCTTCGGCTGGCTGGGGCGTCGGAACGACGGCGATGGGCGAAGCCACGGCGGCAGGGCCGGCTTCCGTCGCGGCGTCATCGGTCGGCTCAACCGCAACAACGGGATCGTCCGCGGGTTCGGGCGTGCGCTGAACCTCGGCTTGAGCTGAGGTCGGGGCTTGGGTTGATCTTTGAGTTGACGCGGAGTCGTCGGCGTCGGGCATCGGCACCGCGGGGGTCTCGGCGAGTTGCCTTGTTTCGATCGCCAGCGCTTCCTGCTCGAGACGCTCGGCTTCCAATTCGGCCTCGGCCACCGCCTGCTTGGCGAGTTCGGCTTCCAGGCGGGCCTGTTCGGCGGCTTGCTCTTCGAGGGCGGCGGCGAGGATTTCCTTTTCTTTCAACGCTTGAGCATCGGTGAGTGCATCGACGGTCGGCGTGGTCCCGGCATCGACGAAGGCGAGCGTGTCGCTGGCGGTGAGCCCGGCGGCGGAGAGCGCGAGCCACTCTTCGACACGGAACACGGTGCCGCGGCGTTCCATTTGACGCAGGCCCGCGGGGTCGATACCCGCGTCGGCGAGGCGGACGGTCTCGGGCAGGGTGAGTCGGGCGCGAGCGGCGTGGAAACGCCGAACGTCTTGGGTGGTCAGGCCACGCATCGCAAGCCATAGCGCGTCGGCGGGCTGTGCGTTGGCGTCGAGTTGCGCGACCGCGTCGAGAAAGCCGCCGTCGAAGGTGACCCGGGCGAGGCCGCTGCGCAGGTCGCCGGCAGCCGGAGCGGCGGGCGGGGTGACCAGCGTCAGCGTGACCGCGGGGCGTTTGAGGATGGTGAGCGGGGCGTTGCCGGCGGGCCGGGTGAGGGCTTGCTCGGGCGTGAAGCGAAGCGTGCCTTCGCGCGACGGTTGCTCGGCGAGCTGCTTGCGGAGATCACGAATTAAATTTCGCGGCGCGGCGAGACGGACTTCAACTTCGTGGAGGGTGTCTGCGGCGGAGGCATCGGCGGGCGTGAGGCCCGTGCCGGCCCAGCGACGTTGGATGATGCGGGGCAGGGGGGTTTGCGCGGCCGGGGTGAAATCCTTAGCGTCGAGTTGCAGGACCAAGGAGCCGTCGGGGGCTTGCGCGTTGGGAGCCGATGTGGTCGGCGCGATGCGCGGCGTGGTGGCGGTGCATCCGACCAACGCCACGGGTGTCCCCAGTGCCATCAAAGTGAACACAAGGGCAGCGGTGGTTGGCCGGGAAGCCGGCGTCCGTGAGGCCGTTTGAGCGTGGCGTGGTGTGGATTCCTGCATGGTCGTCGGGTCCATCGGTCGCGATCCAATCCCGGAGGGCTGGCAAGGTTTGGGCGCATCGAGCGGTTTCGAGCGAGTCAGCGTGCCCGAACTCCATGCAATCGTGCCTATGTGATTGTTCCTCGGCCGGATCAGACCGCCGGCTCACTCTCCTTCGGGGTTCGCCGAAAAGAGTGTACGGCCCCTGCGGGGTTCTCGGACCCACAAATCGCCCCGCAGACCGCGATTCCCCGAACGCCCGCTTCGAGCAGCACCGAAAAGCGCTCGGCCGTGATCCCGCCGATCGCCAAATGCGGCAGCCGACACGCCTCCACATAGGTTCGCAAATATCCCGGCCCGGCCGCCGCGACCTGTTCGGGCGTTTTGGCCTTCGTGCCGCTCGAGAACATCGGACCCACCCCGCAGTAGTCGGCCCCCGCCTGCTCCGCCGCGAGCGCGTCGGCGATCCCGTGCGTGCTCACGCCGATGAGCCGGTGCGACCCGACCACCCGACGCGCCGCCAATACGGGCAGATCGCCCTGCCCCAGATGCACGCCGTCGGCATCGGCGGCAAGGGCGAGGTCTGGGCGGTCGTTAATGATGACGCTGGGCGCGGGACGGTCGGGATGCTGCGCGGCGAACGTGCGGACGCGGTCCACGACCGCGCGGCAATGCGTCAACTGCGCAGCGTCTGTGTCGGCGGGGGGGTGGGGTGATTTTTCACGCACCTGCACGCAATCCACGCCGGCGTCCAACGCCTGATCCAATACCTCCGCCCAGGGCAGCCGACACGCCGAGACCGTCAACAGCAAACACAACGACCATTGCCGGCCGCGCTGACACGCCGCGAGCCGCAGGCCGATGCGTTGTTCCAAGGTGTACGCCGCGTAGCGGAGCTGCTTGAGCGCCGCGGCATCGGGCGGTTGCACCGAATCGCCCGTCTGCCTGTCCGGGGCTTCCGGACGGGGCAACTTCGCGAACTCTTCCAGCACCCGCAACGCCTCGCCCAAACGTTTCCCGGCCGCCGTTGCGATCGCCTGGATGTCAGCCCGCTGGGTCTCGGCCGGTGTGGTGTGGGCCGTGCCGACATCGCCGGGCGTATCGCGATGGTCGTACGCCACGGCATCGCCCCACGCTTCCCGCAACCCGTGCCGCAACCGCTTGGCCTCGCTCGCCAGCGCGGCATCGTCCAACACAAACCGCGCGACATCTTCCAACGTCCGCAGCGCCTCCCGCGCCCGATTCCCGTTCGCATCCATCACCCGACCCGCGTCAGACATCCCGCACCCCGCCCTCGCCCTCGCCCTCGCCCAGCCGAGCCTCGGGACGCTCGTCCAACTCCATCGGCGTCAACACCTCCGCCTCAACTTCCGCTTCACGCACCCCCCCCGGGAGCCCGCCTTCCTCCCGCCGCAGCATCGCCAGCCCCGGCCCCTGGCTCACCGCCAGCATCACCGCCGTCGTCGCGACCACCATCCCCGCCCCCCAACCCCCCCCCCCCCCCGCCCGCCCCGCCCCCCACCCCCCCCCCCCCCGCGCGCTCGTCCCGCCCGTCTGGGCTTGGGCGGTCTCCCCCCCCCCCCCCCCCC
>JBCCDN010000058.1:0-18496 GCA_039030755.1 Planctomycetota bacterium
CGGGCATTCTTCTTGCTCGGAAACGGTGCGGACGAGGCATTTCGCCTGAACCCGGTTTCCGGAAAGAGATTTTTTTGATGCTCGAACGTGCTGAGAATTCATCAGGCTGGCTCGGACTTTTACCGACCGTTGAGCCGAACGCCGATCGCGACCCCGCTGCAATTGGCCGAGCGATCCGTCGCTGGGCCACACTAGCCGCTGCGGTCCACCGTGCGGAATCGTCCAAGTTGACTCCATCAGCAACTGTTTCAGCACGCGCACTCGCGGAGACGGTTGAATGAATTACGGCCTCTACATCTCATCATCGGGACTGCTCACCAACAGCTACCGCCAAGACGTTTTCGCGAACAATCTTGCGAATGTTAACACCGTCGGCTTCAAACCCGACCTCGCCACTGTGCAATCCCGTGCTCCGAAATCAGCAGAGGACAACCTGGGCATGGACGTGTCGGGTCAACTCATGGAACGCCTGGGTGGCGGTGTCTACGCCGCGCCGCAGCGCACCTCATTTGCCCAAGGCGCACCCGAAGCAACCGGCCGAGCGATGGATGTTTACCTCGAAGACCCGCTCGACTTCTTGCAAGTACAAGCGCCCGGGGCCGGCGGACGAATCGAAACACAACTCACCCGCGACGGTCGGCTGATGACCAACGACCAAGGCCAACTCGTCACGCCGCAGGGCCACCCCGTCCTTGACGCCAAAGGCCGAGGCATCGATTTGCCGCCCGGTATACCCACGCGCATCGGCAGCGAAGGGTGGATTACCGACAACAACGGCCTGCGGTTAGCTCAGGTCGGCGTGGTCAACGTAAGCGAGCCGACCATGCTCAAGAAAGCCGGCGGCAACCGCTTCATGATGGTCGGCGACGCGGGCTTGCAAGCGCTCGACGCGCCGCAGGTGCGCGGCGGCACGCTCGAAAGCTCGGCCGTCGATCCGATCGCCGCGCTGATGCAGGTCATCAACGCGACCAAGGCCGCCACCGGCAACGCCCGCATGATCCGCTACCACGACACCGTGATGGACCAGGCGATCAACACGCTCGGCCGCGTCGCCTGAAACTGACGAATTTCTTTGTTTTCCCGATCAAAACGCTATGGCCACCAACGCCCTTCACTCCGCAGCCACCGGCCTCAAAGCCCTGTCCACCGAACTCGATGTGCTTGCCAATAACTTGGCAAACGTCAACACCGTGGGCTTTAAAGGCTCGCGCGTGAACTTCGAGGACCTGATGTACCAGCACAAGAAGCAGCCCGGTGTTGAAAACGCCGCCGGCACGCTCACTCCCGCCGGTCTGCAAGTTGGCTTGGGCACCTCCATTAGCAACACGCAATACGACTTCATGCAAGGTTCGGCGCAGATCACCGAGCGTGCGCTCGACGCGAACATCGCCGGCGACGGCTTCTTCAAAGTCACGCTGCCCAACGATCTAGGTGGCGGCGTTGGTTACACGCGTGCGGGCAATTTTTTTCTGAACAACGACGGCGAGTTGGTCCTGGGCAACAGTTCGGGCTATCTGCTCGAGCCAGGGATCACCGTGCCCGCCGACGTGCCCGAAGACCAGATCAGTATCGGCAAGGACGGCACGATCAGCTACACCGACAACGCCGGGCAAAGCACCCAGCTCGGCCAACTCGAGCTCGCCACATTCGTGAACAAGGCCGGCCTCAAGAGCGTCGGCGGCAACGTGTTCATCGAAACCGACGGCTCGGGTCCGCCCATCGAAGGCGAACCCGGCACCGGCGGCCTGGGCACGATCGAGCAGGGCTTCCTCGAACAGTCCAACGTGGACCCGGTCAAGGAACTCGTGAACCTCATCAAGACGCAGCGCGCTTTCGAGCTGAACAGCCAGACCATCCAGGCTGCCGACGAAGTGATGCAGGTCGTCGGCAACCTCCGGCGATAGTTCAGAAAACCACCTAAAAGCAAGCTCGTCATGAAATCCGCACGGACGCAGAAAGGCACGGACGCCTTGGCCCACACCAACTCGAATTTCACCCGCCGCTGGATCCTGATCGCCCTGCTCACGCTGCTCATTGTGCTCTGGGCGGTGGGGCTCGCCAATTCGCAGACCGTGCATCTCAAGCGGTCCGCTACGGTCTGCGGGACGCTCGTGCAACAGCAGGGCGGCATCACGCTCGGCGATATTGCCGAGCTCACGGAATTCAGCGAAGGCGAAACCGCGGCGCTTCGATCATTGGTGGTCGTGCCTGCCGCCGAGTTCACGAAACGCATCACGCTGGGTGATGTCCGTCATGCACTTCGACATGCTGGCGTGAACCTCGGGCTGCTCAACCTCGGTGGTTTCGCGGCCTGCGATTTGCGGTTTGCGAGCGACGTGGGCACCCCATTGCCCGAGGCCACGACGCGGGCAACGCGAGAGCCCATATCGATCCCAACCGAAAGCGACAATGGCGTGTCGGCTGCCGCTTCGTCGTCGGCATCCGTTGATGTTGCCGATGCTTCCAGGTTGCGTGACTTGATCCAAACCCGCATCACCGCTGCGCTGTCGTTGCCGGCCGGTGAAGTGGTTTGCTTGTTCGACGGCCGCGACGATGCCACGCTCAACCAAAGCACGCTCGGGGCGACTTTCGATATCCAACCCATCGGCGACATCCGCCTCGGCCGAATGAACGTCCGCGTCCGTTGCACCAACGGGTTTGGCGACGCGACCACCGAAACCGTGGGTGTCCGTATCGGCTGGAAGACGCAAGTGCTGACGGCCACCCGCGACATCGCTCGCCACGAGCGATTGAGTGAAGCCAACGTCGCCTTGGCTGAGGTCACGATCGATCGTGACCTCGACGGTGAGTTGTTCACCGTCGATGCGATCCGCGGCGCGGCGGCGGCTTCGCCCCTTCGCGCCGGTCAACCCGTGCGGCAGGACGACCTCGGCCGACCCACGTTGGTCAAACGCGGCCAAGCGGTCACCGTGCAGGTCCGTCGCGGCAACTTTGAGATGACCACCACCGCCTTCGCCGACCACGACGCCGCGCTGCACGAGCCTGTCACGCTCCGGAGCGAAGCCCGCCGGACCCGCGATTCCAAGACGTTTCGTGCTTACGTGGCCGGCCCCGGACGCGTCACCGTGAAATCAGAATTCTCAACGAATTCAAGTCAATCCGCACAACTCGCCCAAGGACACTGAGCCATGCAATCCGCCACCGATCCGCCCATCCCTGACGCTCGTACGCTATTGGCTGACCTGTTGTTTCAGACGCTCGCCGTGGCCACGATTGCTGCCGTGTTGATCGGCGCGGCCATTTTCGTTGCACCCGCTCACGCTCAAGGCCTGTCTGATCTCATGCAGGACTCGACCCAGTCGCAGGCCGCGCCGCAGCGCATGACGCAGCTCGTGGCCGTCCCCGGTCAACAGTCCGACCTGCGTCGCCTGTCGCCCAGCGTCTCGGAGTTCAGCTACTTCGCGGTGAGCCGGCCTGCGCCGCAGACCTACGCGATTCACGACCTCGTCACGATCGTGATCCGCGAAGACACATCCATCGATTTCGAGTCCGAACTCGAGGCCGAGAAGGAAAGTGAAACCTCCGGCGGCATCCGCGACTTGCCGAAGCTGAACCTGTCGGACTTGCTCGACCTACAGATCAGTGGCAGCGACGTGGACCCCGACATCCTGCTCGATGTTGAATACGACCGCAGCTTCAGCGGCGAAGGCGAATATTCCCGGCGCGAAAGCATGTCCGCCCGAGTTCAAGCCCGCATCATCGACGTCAAGCCCAACGGCACCGTCGTGCTCGAAGCCCGCAAGCACATCGCCAGCGACGGCGAAAGCGCGACCATGGTCGCCACCGGCATCGCCCGTGTCGACGATATCAATGCCAACAACGAAGTTCTTTCGTCGCAGCTTTACGACCTCCACGTCGTCAAGCACGGCCAAGGCGAACTCCGTAAGGCGACCAAGAAGGGCCCGCTCACCAAGCTGCTCGACGTGATTTTCAATTTTTAATTGCAGGAAGCGGTCAACTCATCACTTACGAAGCCCACGGACTGCGTTCGTGGGTTTTCTCATGGCTGCTCTGGGATTGGCACGGCCGTTGCGACTTACCGGACATGCCGCGAATCCGTGCCCCATTCAATCAGGACCCCGCGCAATTGCTGCCCGGTCACCGCGCAAACCGGTTGGAGCCTTCGCACGACACACGCTCGTTCGGCTCGTTCCCGTGGTGGGTCGCGCTGTTGCTCGTTGTGCTCATCACCGCCCGTGCCGGCGCGGTGCAGATCCAGGACATCGCCCGGCTCAAGGGGGCTGAGGGCATGCCCGTCATCGGCGTTGGCTTGGTCACCGGCTTGCCCGGCACCGGCGACGCCGAACTCGGACCCGCCCATCGTATGGCCCGCGAGGTGATCCTCCGACTCGCGGACGACACGACGTCCTTGGCCGATCTCGACAGTATTGATTCGGTCGCGCTGGTGATGATCCACGGCCGAATCCCCCAGAACGGCGCGGTTGCCGGCGATCGCATTGATGTCACCGTCTCCACCATTGATCGCAGCGCGTCGCTCCGCGGCGGATTCCTGCAAATCGCGATTATGCATGACCCGCTACCCCCGCGTAGGGGCAACGCGTTGCAGCCAGGCCAACCGCTCCCGCCCGGGACCGGCATCTACGGCCTAGCCTCCGGACCCATCACCATCGAAGGCGACGAGCCCGGTACGCTCGGTCGTGTCCGCGCCGGCCTGCACCTCACCCGCGATGTCACCCCCGCGATCTTCAACGCCGCCGGTCAGGTCGAACTTGTTCTTAACGACGCCAACGCGTCCTGGGCCGTTGCCCGCAACGTTGCCGCGCTCATCAACGGCTTGGGCCCGCTCGGCCAGGACGTGGACATCGCCCACGCCTATAGCCCCAAGTCGGTCGTCGTGGATGTGCCTGCTCCCGAACGCCGCCGACCCGCTGGGTTCTTGAGCCGAATCCTCGAGTCGTACATCGACGCTAGCCAGGTCACCAGCGGCGCGAAGGTCCGCATCAATCAACACGCTCAGACCATCGTGATCGATGGCAACGTTGAGTTCACGCCCACCGCGATTTCGGTGCGCGGTTTACAGATCGCCGCGTTCACCCCGCCGCGACCGGCCGAGGAGATCGTCCCCCAACCCACGATCGAACGCTTCGTGCCGTTTGATCCCAGCCAACGCGACGACCGTGCTCTGCTTCAAGACCTCGTCAACGACCTGAACCTGCTCAACGTCCCGTTCGACGACCAGGCGAATCTCATTCGCGAGCTGCATCGCTCAGGCAACCTCCACGCCCAACTCGAGGATGTTCATTGATGATCGACGCCCTCGTCCAGACCAATAACCATCCGCTCGCGGCTTTGCCGGCTTCAGCCAGTTCACGCGCCCACGACACATTCAGTCACGCACTTTCGCAGCGCACCTCGCGGATCACCGCAACCAATGCCGCAAACGTCCCGACCACAAAAACCGAACAGCTGCGAGAAGCCGCCGGCCAACTCGTCGCCACCGCGTTCCTGCTGCCGCTCATGAAGGAAGCACGTAGCAGTACGTTCAAGTCCGACTTGTTTGGTGGCGGCTTCGCCGAGGACGCCATGCAGGAAAAGCTCGACGTCGCCATCACGGATGAGCTCGCGGCTTCCGACCGCTTCCCGCTCACTGACGCCTTGGTCGACCACCTCGACCGAACCGTGTAAACCGATGCCCATCGCACCCAAACAACCCGCCTCGGCCGTCCAGCGTAAGCAGATCCTCGAGCGTCTCGAATCCACGCTTCGTCAGTCGATCGAACGCCAGGGCCAGCTCACCGACCTTCTTAAGCGCAAGCGCGACGCGATGCGGGCCGGCGACGCCACCTTGATGACCGACCTAACACGGGCCGAGAACGCCCACGTTCAAGCCATCAGCGAGATCGAAAAGACGCGTCTCAAACTCGTCGCCGAACTCACGCTTCTGCTCGATCCCACGGCCACCGAGCCGCTCAAGCTCGCCGATCTCGCCGAGCGATTTTCCGAGCCGACTCGTGGCAAGTTGCTGGTGATGCGAGCTCAACTGCTCGACACGATGCACGCGGTGCAGGCCGAATCCGCCGTCGTTAAACGCGCGTCCGAAACGCTCGTCAAACATGTGTCCGGCCTCGTCCGAACCCTCGCCAACGTCAGCCACGGCCACGCCGCCTACGGCCCGATCGGAACCACCCCCGCGCAACCCGCGCCGATGTCCACGCTCTCCCTGACTGCGTAACGCGCTATGGGACTCACCTCCGCCCTCCAAACCGGTAAGTCCGGCCTGCTCGCCCACCAAGCGGCGATCCAGGTCACCGGCAACAACCTCGCCAACGCGGCGACGCCCGGCTACAAGCGGCGTACCGTCGAGCTCACGCCGGCACGCGACCACAAAATCGACGCGACCAACTTCGTCGGCACCGGCGTCAACCTCACCAAGATCACCCGCGAGGTCAACGAGTCGCTCGAAGCGCGTTTGCGTTCCGCGATCACCGACGAGAACGGCTCGGCCACGACCCAGGAACTGCTCGCCCGCATCGAGGCCGTCCAGGGCGAACTTTCCGACATCGATCTGTCGACCCGTCTCACCGAATACTTTGGCGCGTGGTCGCAGTTGGCGACGAACCCGCAGGACGCCTCGCTCCGCACGCTCGTGATCCAGGAGGCCGACGACCTCACCGGATTCATTAAAGACCTTCGCGACAGCTACGGCCAGCTCGAAACCCAGAGCGTGGACCAGCTCGGCCTGTCGGTCCGCGCTGCCGACGATGTGCTCGGTCGCATCGAATCGCTCAACCAGCAGATCACCCAGGCCGAGGCGGGCCGCGGCGACGCCGGCTCTCTCCGTGATCAACGAGATCAACTTCTGGCAGAACTTTCTAAGTCGCTCGACATCACGACTTACGAGCAGGACAACGGCCAGATCAATGTGTTCGTTGGCTCGACGCCAATTGTCTTGGACGGGAAGTCGCGCGGCCTCGAACTCCGCAGCGAAACCCTCGACGACGGTACGGTTCTGCAGCACGTAGTCGTCAGCGACGACGGCACGAAACTCAACACCGACAAGGGCGACCTCGGCGCCCAGGTCGCGTTCCGTAACGGCTCGCTCAACGACGCCGTTGAAGCGCTCGACCAGCTCGCCGCGTCGCTGATCTTCGAAACCAACAAGCTGCATAGCGAATCGCAAGGCCTGAACCTGCGGAACAGCTATACGTCCAGCGTCCGAGTCGCCGACCCCACGCTCGAACTCAGCGATACCGACCCGATCACCAAGCTCGACTTCCTACCTCAGCACGGCTCATTCCAAATCCATACGACCAGCAACGCCACCGGCATCCGCCAGACCAGCACGATTCAGGTCGATCTCGACGGCATCGGCGGCCCGGACACGACCCTGAACGATCTCGCCGCGAGCATCAACGCTGTCGCCGGGGTCAGCGCGAGCGTGTCGCCCGACGGCCGACTCGCCATCGTCGGCGACACCGCGGATACGCTCGTCAGCTTCACCGACGACAGCTCAAACGTCCTCGCATCGCTGGGGATCAACGGATTTTTCGAGGGCAGCGATGCGTTCGACATCGCGGTGAGTTCCGAGGTCTCCGCCGACCCGCGTCTGCTCGCCGCCGCCCGCGAACACCTGCCCGGCGACAACCGCGGCGCGCTCGCGATCGCGGGTTTGGCCGACGCATCCATCGAGGACCTCAACGGCAGCTCGATCACCGAGCACTGGCGGTCCCACGTCGAAGATGTCTCGGTCAACCTCGCCCGCGCCCGGGACCAGCGCGAATCCGACGGCATCGTCCGCGAAAACCTGCAGACCCAGCAGGCCGCGCTCTCCGGCGTCAACGCCGACGAAGAGGCCATCAACCTCCTGCAATACCAACGCGCGTATCAGGCCAACGCCCGCTTCATCGGCGTCGTGGACGAACTGATGCAGACGCTGATCAACCTCGTGTAACGACCGAACTCTGGCATGGCCGGCATCACCCCGATCATCTCGCGCACCTCCACGCTGCTGAACTCGCAGACCGCGTTGTCGCGGTTGCAGGAAACTCAACGCGAGTTGTTCGATGCGCAGGAGCAGATCACGACCGGCCGGGCGATCAACCGGCCCAGCGACGCAGCCGCCAAGGTCTCGTCGGTGATGTATCTCGAAAATCGATTGGCCGAGCGCGATCAGCAGTCGCAGAATCTCACCGCCGCCGCCGGTTATCTCAACTTCGCCGACGCCGGGCTGGGCGACGCCGAGGACATCCTGAGCGAAGCGCGATCGATCGCCAGCAGCCAGATCGGCGTCGGCTCCGATGCCGACACACGCGAAGCCTCGGCCGTCGTGATCGATTCTCAGGTGCAGGCGATGATGGAGATCGCCAATCGCCAATTCAACGGCATGTCCGTATTCGGCGGCAACAACGGCGCGGCGCCGGGCGACGTGATTTTCGAAGATTTTTTAGGTGGCGTGCGTTACGCGGGCAGCAACCAGGACCTCTTGGCTGATCTGGGCGGATTCACCAATCAAGCAATCAACGCGAACGGCGTTGAAGCGTTCGGTGCCTTGTCCGGCCGTGTTAAAAGCACCCAGAACTACGCCCCGCAAGCGACCGCGAATACCCGGCTGGCCGACGTCAACGGCGCGCTGGGCGAAGGCGTCCGCAAAGGCAGCATCAATGTCGTGATCAACGCGACCCCCGTCGCGGTTGACCTGCAAACCGCCGACACGATGGGCGACGTGGTCACGCGGATCAACGACGCGATCACGGCGACCGCGCCCGGGAGCGGTTCAGTCGCGCTCACCACGAACGGGTTTGCTGTCACCGGCAACGGAGGCAATACGATTGCCATCGCCGACCCGCTCGGCGGCCAAACCGCGCTCGATCTCGGGATCGCGGGTTTGAGCTCGACCGGCGGCGTCGGCGTCGCGGGCACGGACGTCGGCGTGCGGCTCACCGAGACCACGCCACTTGCGGCGCTCGGCGGCACGATCGATTTCGCATCCGGCCTGGTCATCGAGCAGGGGGCTGAGACCCGAACGGTGGATCTGTCTACCGCGACGACGGTGCAGGAACTCCAGAACATCGTCCGCTCGCTGAACATCGGCCTCCGTGTCGATATCAACGAGGCAGGCGACGCGCTCGACTTGGTGACTGAAGTTGCGGGGCTTGAATTATCGGTTGGTGAAAACGGTGGGAGCACCGCTGAAGACTTGGGCTGGCGGACGCTCGGCGCGGCGACCGAGCTCGACGTGTTCCGCAACGGCCTGGGCGTCGAAACCGTCGAGGGCGAGGACGACGCGACGTTCGGCCTGCACGACGGCACGACCTTCAACGTGAACTTCGACGGCGCCAACACAGTGCAGGACGTGATCGATCAGATCAACGCCGCCGCGCTCGGGGCTGGTGCGACCATCGGCACGGGTGCGGGTCAGTTCTCCGCCACGCTCGCGACCACTGGCAACGGCATCGTCCTCACCGACAACACCGCCGGCGGCAACGCGTTCGTCGTGGAAGAAGCCAACCAGAGCCAGGCCTTGTTCCACCTGGGCTTCGGCCTCGAGAACGATCTGGGGGCCGGCAGCACGCTCACGAGCGAGGACAAAGCCACCGCCCGCGTCGAAAATATGTTCACGCATTTGATCGATTTGCGCGATGCGCTGACCGCCGACGACACGACTGGCATCACGCTTGCTGGTTATTCGTTGGAACAGGACATCGAAAGCGCCATCGCGGCACGGGGCCGGGTTGGTGCTCAAGCCAAGCGGGTCGACGACAGTCAAATCCGCCTCGACGACCAGAAACTCACGGAACAAGGCATGCTCAGCGAGCTCAAAGACGCGGACCTCACCGAAGTGATCACCCGCTACCAACAACTCCAGTTGCAACTGCAAGCGTCGCTGCAAACGACCGCGCAGATTCAGCAACTCAGCCTCTTGGATTTCCTGCGCTAAAGCGCAAATGACGCGCGGCACGACGCCGACGCACCATCCCGCGACCAGGGCGACTCGGCCACCCTGCGTTGCGTGAAACCCCGGAAGGGGACAAACGGCACCACGGCGTGCCACCCCGCCCACCTTGGACGCGGCAGGGACAACCACCAGGACGGTCGGCCGAACAGGAATGGAATCGGAACGATGCAGATTGAAACCTCCCGCTTTGGAACCTTAGAGATCGATGGGCAACGCCTGCTTCGCTTCCCGCAAGGGTTGCTGGGCTTCGCCGAGTATCACGACTACGTGTTGCTCGAAGCGGGCGATCCCGAAGAGGCCGCCGCGGGCACGCCCACGTTTTGGTGGTTGCAATCGGTGCAGGTGCCGGACCTGGCGTTTGTGGTGACGGACCCGCTGCTCTTCGTCCCAACGTACCGCGTGCCGGTGCATCCACAGCAGCTCGCCGACTTGGGTGTCGCGTCACTCGACGAAGCGCAAGTCCTGGTGATCGTCAACAAACAGCGCGGCACGCTCACGGGCAATCTCCAAGGTCCGCTGATCATCAACCTGCAAAGTCGCGAAGGCCAACAGCTCGTGCTGAGCGACCGTCGGTACACGACGCGGGTCCCGTTGGTCGAACTGCCCGACGCGGTTGAAGCCACGCCGCAAGCCGCGATGGCTGGCTAACCCCAGACGTTTGTTCACGCTTTTATCAAGCAACCTCGGGTTTATTGGCCCGGTTCATCCCCACGATTCACACGCGGCAGGACGCCGCGCCCTGGCCCACGGAAGGAGCCGAACCACCCATGCTGGTTCTATCAAGACAACGCGACGAAACGATCATGATCGGCGACGACGTCGAGATCACCGTCGTGGATATCCGCGGCGACAAAGTTCGTCTCGGCATCAACGCCCCCCGCACCGTGCAGGTCCACCGCAAAGAGGTGTACCGCGCGATCCAGAAAGAAAACACCGACGCGGCGCATTTCGCGCCCGATCAACTCGACAGCCTGCGACGCGGGTTGGCCAACGCCCGGCCCAAACGTGGCCACGCCATGCCGATCCAACCCGCTCAACCTTCACCCCGAAATAAGTCCGCTTAAACCCGCGGCGCAAGAGCGTTCCGCGTGGAACGCCGATTTTCCGCACCGTGACCGAAGCTCCGAACTTCACGGCGAACCAGCAGTAACCACGCCGGCACGCAACACGACAAACAAGGAGGTTTGTCCCCATGTCCCGGATCAACACCAATGTCTCGTCCCTCATCGCGCAGAACCGATTGGCGTCCACCAACGCCGACCTGTCCACGCGGCTCCAGCGCCTCTCAACCGGATTGCGCATCAACCGCGGTGCCGACGACCCAGCCGGCCTGATCGTCTCCGAGCGCCTCCGCGCCGAGATTCAGTCGGTCGGCCAAGCCGTCGACAACGCCGAACGCGCGTCCAACGTCATCGCCACCACGGAAGCCTCGCTGGACGAAGTCAACAAACTGCTCGTGTCGATCAAGTCGCTGACGATTGAAGCGGCCAATACTGGTGCGTTCAGTCCCGAAGAAATTCGCGCGAACCAACTCGAGATCGACTCGGCTGTCGAGTCCATCACGCGTATCTCCAACACCGCGAGCTTCGCCGGGCTCAAGCTGCTCAACGGCTCGCTCGAGTTCCTGCAATCCGGTGCGGTGACGAGCCAGATCAGCGACATCCAGATCAACGGCGCGAATTTCGGACTGGACGCGAACCTGCCGGTCAACGTGGAAGTCATCGCCTCGGCCGAGCGGGCGTCGCTGTTCCTCTCGGGCAATACCACGGGCTCCGTTGGCGCGTTGCAGAGTTCGGTCACCCTGGAAATCCAAGGGAACATCGGCGTCCAGACCTTCAGCTTCGTCTCGGGCACAGCGCTCTCGGCTGTCGCCGCTGCGGTCAACCAGATCCGCGACGCGACGGGAGTCACGGCCAGCTTGGTGTCGGCGGGCACGCCGTCGTCGGGCCTGGTCTTCGAGTCGGCCGAGTTCGGTACCGATGCCTTCGTGTCGGTCCGTGCCATCGAGGGGGGCCAAGCGTTCCAAGCCTTCGATGCTCAGGGTGGTAGCGCCGTGCTTCGCGACGAAGGCGCCGACGTGACCGCGTTGGTGAACGGCAACCTCGCCGTGGGGCAGGGGCTGGACGTCACGCTGAACACGCCGACGCTCAACGTCGACTTGACGCTGACGTCCGGCGCGGCACAAGTCACCAACACGAACTACGATTTCAGTATCACCGGCGGCGGCGCGCTGTTTCAGATCGGCCCGTCGGTCAACTCGCTGCAACAAGTCGGCTTCGGGCTCAACTCTGTTGCCGCGTCGCGGCTTGGGTCGGAGCGCACCGGTTACCTCAACTCCATCCGCACCGGCGGGTCGAGTTCGCTCGTCTCCGGCAACGCCCGAAACGCGTCGGAGATCATCGACGTCGCGATCGATCAGGTCAGCCAAGTTCGTGGTCGGCTCGGCGCGTTCGAACGGAATACGCTCCAGACCACGGTTCGTTCCCAACAGATCGCGATGGAAAACCTGACCGCCGCCGAGAGCGCGATCCGAGATGCGGATTTTGCTGAGGAAACTGCGGCCCTGACCCGCGCTCAGATTCTGCAGCAGGCCGGCACGTCGACGCTCGCGTTGGCGAACTCGACCGCCCAGAATGTGCTCGCGCTTCTCCAGTAAATCACCGCCGTTGAGCAGCGCGTCATGCCTTGGGGGTCCTCGAACCGATAACCATCATGCCGATGAAGTCTGCCCAACCTTTTCGTCCGCGACGCGCACTGGAAGCCGGCCTCGATGCCGTCCTCGATACCGCGTCACGCGCGTACGAGCGCGGCAGGAATCCGTACGCGCAGCGGTTGGTCGATCAGGTCTTGGCGCTCGAGCCGCTCCACGCGGCGGCATGGAAGCTGCGAAGCCGCATCGCGGAGAGCGACGATCGGTTCATGGATGCGCTGATGTGTTTGCGTCGCGCGTTGGACGCCGAGCCGGATCGCGCGGCGTGGCAGCACCAGTACGGCACGATGTGTCGCCGGGCGGGGCGGCTGGCGGATGCGGCCTCGGCGTTAAGGACCGCGATTCGGCTGCGGCCTTACCGAGCCGAGTCGATGGTGGAGTTGGGCATGGTGCTTGTGGCGATGGGGGGGCGGGACGACGCGGAATACTGGGCGGCACGGGCTTTACAGATCGAGCCGGAAAATCCAGAGGCGCGAGCGCTTCTGGAGTACGTCATCGCCGAGCCACAGGCTCCCGAATTCGATGCGGCGTAGTTTGATTTATCACAACATCTCGGAAGCTTCGCGCTCGAATCGGTTGCCTCGGTAGGGCGGTTGTCCGCGGAGTGCAGCCACGAAGGAAGCCGTTGCGTAGGCCGGAAGGAAGAACGGGCCCCAGCGTTCATACTGCCGGACATGAACGCGTTCGTGGCTTCGAGTGATATGTAAAGCGTGCGGGTCTTGTCCGAGTACGACGTGTCCGAGCGTCATCGCGAGCGCGCCGCCGCGTAAGGGCACCGCGTGTCGCAGCCACCACGTGACCAACCCGCCGTGCGTCTCGATCGCACCGCGGTAAAGCGTCAGCCGTCCACCCGTACACACCGCGAGCATCGCAAACGCCAGGCCGAGCAGCGTGTTGGGCGACGCCCAGGCGTAGCGCAAGAGTTTCAAAGCTTCATCCCCGGCCGTTGCTTCTTGATCGGCCAGCGCAGCAACAGGATCGTTGCGAAGATCATCCCCTTGGCCGCGATCAGCCACATCGGCACCGCGTAGGATTCCCACACGTCGGATACGCCAAACACAACCAACGCGAACGCGTATGCCCATTCCCAGTGGGTCTTCGGGTCAAGCCACGCCCGCCGCGCGATCCATCCTGCGATCGCGAACCAGGCCACCGCCTCGGCAACGTTGAGATAGCTGTACGCCACCGCGAGCGGGTTCGAATCGTCGTATCGCCACAGCACGTGCCGCATCGCCGGTACAAAGTCGCGAGGGATCTCTGGGAACACTCGACCATCATCCCCCGGCCGAGGTCACGCGTAAAGCCCTTGCCAGTGAAGCCAAAACGGCGAAGAACACGAAGAACTGCCCCAACCAGCAAAGCGATGTCACCATATCCCAGTGTCGCCGATACTTATGTGAAAACTGCATCGTGATGGGTACTCCTACGCCAATGGGCAGGCAGAGCAGTGCCAAATATTCGATGCACTCAACGAATAGGCCGAGCATGATGCACGATAACTTCGCTAGTTGGCTTTTGAGTCAATCCCGGTATCCATCGAACATCGGCGTGCTGAGGTAGCGTTCGCCGAACGAACAGCCGATGGTAACGATGGTCTTACCCGGGTGGGATTCTGCGACGCGGAGCGACGCGCAGACGTTAGCGCCGGTCGAGATGCCGCCAAGGATGCCTTCTTCCTTGGCGAGCTTGCGCGCCATCTCGAAGGCTTCGTCGTTGCTGATTTTTTCGACACCGTCGACGATGTCTAGGTCGAGGTTCTTGGGAACAAACCCCGCGCCGATGCCTTGGATCTTGTGCGGGCCCGGCTCGCCGCCGGAGATCACGGGGGAGTCTTCGGGTTCCACGGCGACGCATTGGACGTCGGATTTTTGCTGCTTGAGGAACTTGCCGGAGCCCGAGATGGTCCCGCCGGTGCCGACGCCGGCGACGAAGGCGTCGACGTTCCCGCCGGTGTCGTGCCAGATTTCCGGGCCGGTGGTTTGGCTGTGGATTTCGGGATTCGCGGGGTTCTCGAACTGCTGGGGCATCCAGGCGTTGTCGGACGTGCCCACGAGTTCGGCGGCTTTGGCGATCGCGCCCTTCATGCCCTCCTCGGCGGGCGTGAGCACGAGCTTGGCCCCGAGCGCCCGGAGCATCGCGCGCCGCTCAAGCGACATGGATTCGGGCATGGTCAACGTGAGCGGGTAGCCCTTGGCGGCGCAGACAAACGCGAGCGCGATCCCGGTGTTGCCGGAGGTGGGCTCGATGATGTGCGTGCCGTCCGTGACGGCGCCGGACTGCTCGCCGGCCTCGATCATGGCTTTACCGATACGGTCCTTGACGCTGGAGAGCGGGTTGAAGAACTCGCATTTCACGAACACGGTTGCGCCGTTGCTGGGGGCCAAGCGGTTCAGCTTGACCAGCGGGGTGTTGCCGATGGTGCCCAGGATCGAGTGATACGTTCGGCCGTGCAGCAGTTGGGGTTGGGTGTCGGTCGCGGCGGTCATGGTTGAGGCTCCTGCGAGTCAAAAGAAGCACTTTGATCGTAGGCCCGGGGTGAAGCAGCGCCAAACGTGGAAATCCCGCGCTGATGGGCATGTGTTTTGAAACGCGGGTGTTCCGCGCTCAGCCGCACGTCTTTCCTAAACTCATGACATGGCCGAGTTACTCCCCCGCGATGCCGCCGCCTGGATAGCATCGGGCAAGCGTGTGCTGGGCGTAATCTTGATCTTATTAGGGATCTTCGTGTTGTTCATCGGTTGTGCCGAGCGTTCGATTCTCTATCCCTCCCAGCATTTCGACCCGCCCCCGCCGGTCACGCTCCCGGCCAACGCGCGGGAATTGGAAGTCCAGCACGACGACGGCCGAACGCACGCGCACCTGTACCTCGGGCAAGGCATCGATGCGGAGCGCCCCGGGCCGGTGGTGCTGTACAGCCACGGCAACGGCGAGTTCATCGAGGATTATTTCCCCGTGGGCCTGGCGGGGTATCGGGCGATGGGCGTGTCGGTGTTGCTGGTGGAATTCCGAGGTACCGGTCTGAGCGACGGCTCACCGACCAAGACCACGATCGACGCCGACCACGTCGCGTTTTTCGATCTTCTCGCCGAGCAGCCGGAGGTCGATCCCGACCGCATCGTGCTGCACGGCCGAAGCATGGGCGGTGGCATCGTGGCGTCGCTCGCGCAGCAACGCCCCGGCGCGGCGCTTGTGCTGGAATCGACTTACAGCTCGATCGGAGATTTTGCGGCGAGCATGTTCATCCCCCGGTTCATCGTCAAGGACAACTGGGACGTCTCCGCCACGCTCGCCACCTACGAACAGCCCGTGTTCATGATGCACAGCGAGCGCGACGAAATCATCCCCTTCGCGATGGCCCAGAAAAACCGCGACGCTCGCCCGGCCGACCTTCCACCGATGACCTTTGTGACCTACGACGTCGGCCACAACGACCCGATGCCTCCGCAGTTCTACGAAGACGTCGAGGCGTTTTTCCGGGAACACGGCATCCTGCCCCTATTCCCGGAAGTCGAAGCCCCTGAAGCGTTGCCTTCCGATGTCGAACCGATTTCGCCTAGCATCGGACTTCCTGTTTCTGATCCTTCACCCTGGCCCCTCCTCCCCAAACCCCGAGAGAACCCATGACCGCCACCATCGAACGCGCCGAAGCCACCACCCTTAAGGGCAATCCAATGACCGTGCTCGGCCCCGAGCTGTCCGTCGGCGATGCCGCCCCGGCCTTCACGCTCAAAGCCAACGACATGTCCGACAAAACCCTGGCCGACTACGCCGGCAAAGTGAAAGTCCTGGTCACCGTGCCCTCGCTCGACACGCCCGTCTGCGACACCGAAACCCGCAAATTCAATGAAGAAGCGACCGGGCTCGGCGACGACGTCGTGGTGCTTGTGGTCAGCATCGACCTGCCCATGGCCCAGAAGCGTTGGTGCGGCGCGGCCGGCGTTGAACATGTGCATTGCCTCAGCGATTACATGACCGGCGACTTCGGCCGGGACTACGGCGTGAAAATTAAAGAGATCGGCTTGCTTTCGCGCAACATTTTCGTCATCGGCAAGGACGACAAGATCACGTACATCCAACGCGTGGCCGAGGTCGCCGACGAACCCGATTACGACGCGGCGCTCGCCGCCGCCAAAGCGGCGAACTGAGTCAAGAGCTTTCAACCTCCCGGAACCCCTCCAAACCCACGGGCCGCGCCCGTGGGTTTTCTCATGGATCATCACACCTGCGAAAACCGAACACCACTTTTTCACCCTTGCCCACGAACCGCCGGCCAGCCCCAAACGTATGAATCGTTAGAAGGAACAAACCCGCAAACCTCCAAGTTTCCTTGGATGAAGCCTTGACCCCCGCATGTCGTGACCTACGATTAATCGCGTCTCAACTTGGCAACGCCAACCAACCGCCCCGACCTTCCGACAATTCCAACAATCCGATGCACGCCCCCAAGCCCGAAACCAACTTCGCCACATCCTTGCTAACCGTCCTCCGGCTCGTTGCCGCGTGGATGCAAGGCAAGCAAGCCCCGGCCTCCGCCCACTGTCCGATCCGCGTCCGTGAGAATAACCTTCACGTCCACGCCCATCGTCTCCTCCAAAACCAACGGCCTCCCCGATAGTGTCGCTACGGAAAACGGTTCAACCGCCCGACCGACACGACCCCACCCGGAGGCCTACACGCCCCCGGGTTTTTTGTTGCCCTCCATGCCCCCCAATGCCATGCTTCCCGCACAATGCGAGATTCCGCATGGCCCGTTTCCACCACCGTGAACGCCAACTCGTTCGCGCCTCCCGAAAGGAGGACCGCCATGATCGGGACCCACGAACTCCAAGCCGCCTTCGAAGCCATCGGCCTGACCCTCCGCGTCACGCCCACCGGCCTCGACTTCCGCGTCACCCCGGGAGAACCGGGTATCCGCGTTGTGACCCTGATGCACGACGACCAGCCGCACGTCGAACTCCAGGTCAACTTCACCCGCGTCGTGGACCTGCAGATCGTGGAACTCGATGCAGAGGACCGCTACCTCGTCCTGGCCGCTGACGACTGGGGCGACACGCTCGACGCCCCGCCGCGTGTTTTTCGCATCGGAGTCGGCACCGACGGCCGGGCGTATAGCGACGCGATCACCGAGTTCAGTGCCGACGACTGAACCGGATCGCCTAGCATGACGTAGAGATTGATGACAACTTTGCCCTCTCTCGCGCCCCGTCGGGTCTTCGGACCCGCGGGGCGTTTTCTTGGGGCCGGCCTCATACCCCGCCGAGCTCTGCAAACACGTTCGCTGCGGCGTCGTGATACAGGCTTGGCCAAAGCGAAGCATCGACCGATGCGCCACGCAGGTGAGCGGAACTTCGCTCGGGAATCGATGCGTCCACCTTGTGAAAGTCCGGGTCCATGATCGGTGATGGCCCGTCGTAGTCCGTCTCGATGAGCGTGCGCAGCGCCCACCAACGTGATGCAAACAAATCGTCCCCGATTTGGTTCATCTGCTCCGACGCGACGATATCGGTTCCAAATAGCACCCGTCCGACGTTGCGTTGGCAGAAGTCTGCAAACTTCCGGGGATGCCGTGAGAGCTCACGGATCTGCCACTTGCACGCCGACGTATCCACCACGAAGTTCGGATGGCGATCCAGGAGGCTTTGCAAAAATTCCAAGTCTTCCGGCGTCCCGCCCATATGGGCACCGATCCAGGTGCAGTCCGTGAAGTCGTCAAGGAGTTTTTCGAACGGCTCGTATTGCTGGCGCTTCGTGCCGTAGCGCGACGCGTCGGCGTAGGCGGTGGCGAACCAGGTGTCCGGGTCGGCGACGTGGGTCATGAACGTGCGGACGCCCAAGTCGTACGCCAACTC
>JBCCDN010000059.1:0-18267 GCA_039030755.1 Planctomycetota bacterium
ACCAACATGGGAAGTCTCGCAGAGGAAGAGGAAGTCGCGTCCGCCGTGTTGACGGCGGACGCGGCAAAGATTCAAACATCAAGCCTGCGATCGGCGACGCAGGAGTGTCATCGCTCCGCCGAGTCCGAGCAGCGCGAGCGTGCCGGGTTCGGGAACCGGGACGATTTCGAGTGAGTTCATGACACCGATGAAGGAGTCGGATTCGACGTGCAGGTAAAGCGCGGTGTTGGTGCCGTCGATCGTAAATTGTCCGGTGGCGTAATTTTCCCCGGGGTTCCACGTCGAGACGGAGGTGGGGCTGGCATTGGTCAGGGTGGTGGCGGCGATGGAGGAGAAATCGGTGATTGCCGAACCGCTTACGTCCCAGCGGACGTCGTAGTCACGGCCGGGATTGTCCACGCCGTCGCCACGAAAAGCCGAGAGGTAGAAGTCGTACACGCCCGGTGCCAGGCCATCGATTTCCAAAGCCACGCCAATGAGGCCGCCGGTATCGCGGACGACGTTGTCTTGGCCCAGGCCGGTGTCCCAGAGCGGGTAGGGCTGGTTGCCGGACCACGCGGCGGCGCGGGTGGCCTGGCTGTAATCCACGGCGGCGTTGTTGCCGGTGCCGAAGTCGGCGGTCAGGTCGGTCACCGCCACGCCGTTTTCATCGACGAACGACGAGCTATCGCTCGCGAGCACGTTCCACGTGGTGCCCGTGACGAGGCCGTCTTCGTTGCCCGGCGATTCGGTACCGCTGTACGGCGTGCTGCCAAAGGCCATAAGGATGGCGGAGCCGTGCGACAATCCGGCAACGGGCAGCGTTGCGACCAAACCGGCAAAAAAGAGTTTGCGTGCATTCATATCGATCAACCTCCAAGAAATGAAAAAGTTGGAAACACCGCGTCGGCGTGATTCTTTAACAAACTCAATTTTGAACGCTGCCCAAGGTTTCGTCGATGGAATGATCTGGCGATTGCATGGACAAAACGCGCGATTGGGCGGTGTTGTGCGGCTGGCTGGCGTCGATGTCAGTCCTCTACCGACCAGCGGCGGAGGTGATCCCGGGACGGCGGATGGCCCCAGAATCGTCGGTATTGACGGGAGAAATACAGCGGATCGAGGTAGCCCGTGTTGGCGGCCACCTGCTTGATCGAGAGCATGTCGTCGCGGAGCATGATGCGGGCGGCCTGCATTCGGCGGCGGGTGAGAAACGCCTGCGGCGATAAGCCGAGCTGTTCACGGAACACCTTGCGGAAGTGGCTCACGCTCAGGTCGGTCTGCTGCATCGCGTGATTCAGGGCTTCGGGCTCGTGGAAATGCTCGTTGAGGAACGTCGTCACGCGGGCAACCGAACGGTCGCCGCGGGTGCGGGGGCCGGCGTCGTGGACTTCCGCCAAGGGCGAGGCGTGCACGAGCACCCGCGTGAGCACCGCCTTGGCTTCGGCGTCGAGGCGGAGCTGATTCGCGACCCCGCCGTGCTGCAAACCCACCATGCGATCGATGGCCGAGACTTCTAGCGGTACGTCCCGAACCTGCGCGACCAGCGCCGTGGTGAGCGCGAGCTCCGGCGGGCTGGCGTGAAAACGAAACCAAGCCAACGTGCATGCCCGGTCATCGGGCACGACCCACCGACGGTGCGACTTGGTCGGCACGAGGATCGCCTGACCGGCGGTCAATGTGTGCGACACGCCGTTGACCTCGTAAGGCAATCGGCCGTCGCACAGCACGATCAGGCGCGACGCATTGATCCGCTCCAGCGACTGGTCCCAGCCCGGCTCGAATGTCGCGTGCCTTGATTCGATCACGTCCAGGCGAGCGGTCAAACACGAACGGATGAACTGGTGGGCCAAGGACATGGTGCTGCATCCAACCGCTGAAATTCATACTCACGCAACCCGGGCAACGTATCCGTCAAACCGGCCTCGTTATGGTCAACGATCGCCCTGCCAAGCGTCCGCATCAATTGTTCCGGCCGTTTCGAAGTGGGTTTCGCTAAGTAAGCGTTGATCGATGAGCGAGAACGAAACATAATTCGCAACCGATACAAAATCCGGTTGACATTTCGGACCGCTCCGATAGATTTTATCCAGAAGCATTTTTATTGCCCAGTGTCTTGCTTGCGTTCTCTTCTGTTTGACTGGCATCATCGGCCCTGTTCCATCGGGCCCTCCAACACGTCGCGAACATGTCCAGTGTCTCCTCCGCATCTTCTCCGCAACGCGTGACCTTAACGCACGTCGCCGAACACGTCGGCCTGGCGAAGACGACCGTGTCGGACATTCTTAATCGCGGAGGGGCCGCTCGTTACAGCGTCGACACGTGCCGACGGGTGCATCAGGCGGTGCAAGACCTGGGTTACGCCCCCAGCCGTGCCGCCCAGCAACTCGCGCGTGGGCGGACGGCCGTGGTTGGACTGATGCTGACCCGTGACTTCACCAACCCGTATTGGGCGCGTCTGGCCAACGCGGCGCAGGAACTGTTACGGGCTCAGGGCATGAGCATGCGGCTGGAAGTCTGTCGTGCCGAGGACACCGATGACCTCGACCGGATGCGGCAGTTCAAGAGCGATGGCGTGGAAGGGCTGATCGTCGGTCCGGTCTATGAAACCAAGGACATGCAGCAGCACCAAGCGTATTTCCAAGGCATGCTGCCGACCGTGATTTTCGGGGCCGAACTTGAGGGCTACGACGCGGTCGCCGACGCCCACGTCGCGTCGGGCCGTCTGGCGATCGCCCACTTGAAAGAACTCGGCCACCGGCGGATCGGCTATCTCTGTGCGCCCGATGCCGACCTGGATCAGGCGTCCGTGAGCCGTTACGCCGGCATGCGCACCGAAATTCAAAGCGATCCGCATGGCGGCGAGGTGGACCAGCGGTGGGTCTTACGCGAGCCCGACGTCGGCGACTTCATGCAATATCGCGCGGTGGCCGCGGCGTTTGCGCGACAGTGGCTCGACACGCCAGTCGAGCAGCGCCCCACCGCGATGCTCTGCCACAACGATCAAGTCGCGATGGCCTCCATCGCGGCGCTCACGCAAGCGGGCATCCGCGTTCCCGACGACGTATCGCTCATCGGCTTCGACAACCTGCCGGAATGCGAAGCAGTCCACCCGGCCATCACCAGCATCGACGGTCACATTGATCAGCAGATGCAGCGGGCGATCGATCTGTTGCTCAATCGCATCAAACGCCCGGGCAAACCCTCGACGTATTTCTCGCCCCCGCCCACGCTGGTGGGCCGGCAGAGTGTCTGTGATTTAAGCGTGCCTTCCACCTGAGCGATGCTTTGAATGACGTGCCGATCATGAACGTGATTTTGTTTTCGAATCAAGTTCGGACCGCTCCGAACCAAACGCTTTTACCTGAGTCGGTCCACCGTCTCGAGCACCCTTCGTTCCGGCTCACCGAAACCCTGCAAGCTTGCCCGATCTTGGCCGCTTGATTCTGCTCGCACCTTTTCACCTCGTCTCTAAAGGAAGTTCGCGATGTTGAACCCTCGCCCCCGTCCACGCTCCGCCGGCCGTCTTGCCGCCTTCACACTCATCGAATTGCTCGTGGTGATTTCGATCATCGCGTTGCTCATCGGATTGCTCTTGCCCGCTTTGGGCGCCGCCCGCGAGTCCGGCCGAACCATTGCCTGTCTGAGTAATCAGAAGCAGCTCGGCCTGTCCTTTGCGATGTACAACAACGACAACGACGGCCTGTTCCCCGCAGGGTATGGAAACGCCGGCGTCCCGAATGCTTACTCCGACAAGTGGTTTATGCGCGGCGGTATCGCCGACTACGTCGGCCTCAACGCCGAAATCTGGGCCTGCCCGTCGGACGACCTCTCCGGGCCCTTGGTCGGTGGTTACCCCGAAGAGAATGCGGGCACCGACAACATCGAAGTACCGAAGTTCAGCTACTCCTACAACGCGGGTTCACTGCGCCAAGGGGCTATGCGGCATCAAGACGATTCTTGGGACAACCCCAGCAGCGTCGCGATCCTCACCGACAAGGGGATCAAACGCGACGGCACGATCTCCGATTCGCCGGTTCTGGGTTTGGCGTCGGCGGCCAATTTCAGCCCCGACGGAAACGAGGGCGGCATGTTCATCCGACACGCCGGCCCGTCGACAAACCTGCTGTATTACGACTTCCACGCCGCGACCTACCGCAACGATTCGCCCAAGCCTGAAGAGGCCAACGCCGGGAACTTCACCGACCCCATCAGCATCCAGAGCATTTATTCAGAGGTCTGGTCCGAGGTGGTCAACGAAAGTTTCAAAGCCGCCGGCCGCAACCGTGCTTACAAGGTCGAACCCGCCTGGTCCGGAACCTGAGCCCGCGACCTCTCGCGCACAGACATCTGGATTCCTACTCCCTTTTTCGTCGGATCATTGCTTTTGTTTCAGGAGAAAAACATGCATCGCTCCCCCTGCTTCGCTCATCACGCCGTCCGTTTCACCACCGCCGCCTTGCTCGCGTCCTTCGCCGGGTTTGCCCAGGCCAAGGTCGTTTGGGAAGCCGACTTTGAAACGGTGACCAACATCACCGACCTGGATTACAACCAGGACGGGGTGCCCGACGGGCGACTCGTGAACTCTTCGGGCAACGAGATCAACCTCGTGCCGATCATCGGCCCCGATGGACAAACCACCACCGCCGCCCGCTTTCAGAATAACAACAACTCCAACGGCACCACGTTCCGCATCGGCCAGCAAGGCACGCTCACCAACGCCTTCACGTCGTTCAATGTCAACGACGCCGACGACGATTCGGAGCAGACGCTTTTCCGCATCCGCTACGCCATGCAGGTCGAAAGCTACGGCAAGCCCGGCGTCTTCGGCCCGGGTGCTCAAGTCCGCCAAGGCGGCACCACCGCGGGTGCCAACCTCGTCGCCACCGGCTTCAACACGCAGATCGGCGCGGGCGATCCCCCGTTCATCGGCATCGAAACCAACCCGACGCTGCACATGGGTTACTCCACGGGCCGCGCCCCCGGCGACGCCGTCAGTCCCAACGCCAACGACTACTACGGCTTCATCGATCCGATCGGTCTAACGCTCGAAAACCCCACGGCCGATAGCAACGGCGATGGCAAGCTCACACTTCCGCCCCAGCCCGCGCTCTACATGCAGAATCAACTGCAGCAATCCTTCCCCGGCGGCGACCCGATCGATCCGGCCATCGTGACCGACCAATGGCACGACTTCGGCCAGTTCGACCCGAGCGACCCTTCCGTGAGCAATACCGGCGGCTGGGTCTTGGTGGACATGCTGATCAATGCCGACCCCGACCGTGCCGGCGGCAACTCCACGGGCGTCGGTGAAAACCTGGCCACCTTCGCCTTCGAGCACGTCAACAGCGGTGACAACGTGATCCAAACCGAACAAATCTGGATCGACGACGTCAAGCTCAGCGGCAACCAGAACTCCTTCACGTTCTTCACGCTGACCCACGGCGGCGGCAGCCCGAACACCAGCACCGTGTTCGACAACGTGAAACTCGAAGCGCTCATCTACGCCGACCTCAACGGCGACGACGTGCTGGACGCCGGCGACATCGACGCGCTCCGCAGCCTCAGCGCCGGGGCCGTGACCACGATCGACGCGCAGTTGGCCGACCTCAACGCCGATGCCGACCTCGATCCCACGCAGGTGGCCGAGAACGGGAGCCCCGCCGAAAGCGACCTCGACGAGTTGGTGTTCAACGTGCTCGGCTCGCTGTATGGCGACGCCAATCTCAATGGCACGGTGGAGCAAGGCGACCTGAACGCCGTGTTGAACAACTGGGGTTCCACCGGCGGCGGTTGGGCCCTGGGTGACCTCAACGGCAGCGGCTCGGTCGAGCAGGGGGACCTCAATGCGGTCTTGAACAACTGGGGTTCCCAAGCCGCGCCGGACTTCGCGGGTTTCGCGGTTCCCGAGCCGGCGTCTGTCCTTGGGTTGCTTGCGGTGGTCGCCGGTCTGCGGACCCGCCGTCGGGCCTAAACATCGTTTCGTCACAATCGGCCGTCGGCGTTCATCCTCGGACGCCGACGGCCTTTTGTTTCCAGCGTTCAACACACACGTTTAAAGTTTTTCTTGATGAATGTTCCGCTCATGAATCCGAAGCCGCGCGACCGCCGAGAAGCCTTGGCGGATTTGCCGCGATCGATGATCGATGCGTATCGACAAGAGACGCTGGCCGACGCCGATTGGCTTGCGTCGCTCGACCCGCCCCGCGTGACGGCCAAGCCCGCAGATGTCGTACGGCCCACGGACGATCCACACGATTACGTCAGCGTGGGGACATACTGGTGGCCGAATCCCGAAACTGCGGACGGGCTGCCCTTTGTGCATCGCGACGGTGAGTTCAGCCCGGTCATCGCCGACTACGACCGACTCCGTTGGGACTTGCACGCCGAGGGCATCGCGCTGCTCGGCCAAGCCGGCGACCTAACCGATGATCCGCGGTACCTCCAAGCCGCGGCCGATTGGTGCCAGACGTGGTACGTCGATTCCGCCACGCGGATGAACCCGCACCTGCGTCACGCCCAGATGTGTCCCGGGCACGACACGGGGCGGATGGTCGGCTGCATCGACTTCACGGTTCGCACCGCCCGCTTCATCGACGCAATTTGCGATTTGGCCCAGGCGTCCAACGCGGGCCGATCGATCGTCGAGCCGGTGCGTGCGTGGTGGAAACGGCTATACGGCTGGCTGATTTCCAGTGAGGTGCGCGCTTGGCACGAGGCCGCCCAGAACAACATCGGTGTGTATTACGACCTCACCGTGCTCCGGCTCGCCGCTTGGTTCGATGATGAGGAGACGCAACGCCGGATCCTTGATCGTGTTCTGGATTCGCGTGTTGATTCCCAAATCGAAGCCGACGGCACGATGCCTCACGAGCTACGCCGGACCCGCAGCTTTAGCTACGTGTTGATGAATACGGTCGGCTACATCGACTTGGCGACGCTCGCGCAGCACCGTGGCGTGGACCTTTTCTTCGCAACCAGTTCACGCGGACGAACCATCGCCTCGGCCGTGGACTGGCTGTGGGATCAGGCCGCCGCGACCGACCCGTGGCCCAACGCGCAGATCGCGCCGATCGATTGGGATCTGCTCGTTCGGCTCTGGTGGTGCCTGGCCCCGACGTATCGGGAGCGATACCCGTTGGACCGCATCGCCCACCGCATCTCGCCCGCGCTACTCAATGAGCCGCGTCTCGCGCTATGCCACGTCCAGCTACACCCGTTTCACCGCAAGGTGTGGACGGAGTATCCGCACGCCTTTCCGCCCCAGCCCGGAGCCGGTTCCGCATAGACGCTAGAGTTTTGGCATGCTCGCCCAAGTGCACAGTTTTGTTCTGCACGGCATCGAGCCCGGGGATTGTGAAGTCGAACTCGACCTCGCCGATGCGGGCGAGTTTCCGGGCAAACCCGTCGTCGTTGGCCTCCCCGATGCCGCGGTGAAAGAATCCATCGAGCGTGTCCAGGCCGCCGTGGTGAACTCCGGATTCACCATGCCCGCCGGCCGCATTACCATCAACCTCGCCCCGGCGGATCAACCGAAGTCGGGACCGCGCTACGACCTACCCATCGCCGTGGCGTTGTTACTTGCCCAACGCACGATCCAGACCGAGGCGCATCGCATGCTGCGCTTCGCCGGCGAACTCGCGCTCGATGGCCGCATCCGACCCGTATCGGGCGTGATCAACCTCGCCTTGCTTGCCAAGCGGGAAGGCAGCACCGGTGTGGTCGTGCCCGTGGCGAACGCCGCGGAAGCCTCGGCCGTGCACGGCATCGACGTCTTCCCCGCCGACTCCCTCGCCGCCGTCGTCGGCCACTTGAGCGGCGAACACCCCATCGAACCCGTGCCCCCCGCCGCGTTCGATCCCGCCGACGCCAAGGCCGACGATACGCTGCCCGACTTCGCCGACATCCGCGGCCAGGAAGGTGCCAAGCGGGCGCTCATGATCAGCGCCGCCGGTTCGCATAACGCGCTTTTGATCGGTCCTCCTGGTAGTGGGAAAACCTTGATGGCCCGCGCGATGCCGTCCATCCTCCCGCCGCTGTCGCGCGAAGAGGCACTCGAAGTCACCCGGGTCTACTCCGCGGTCGGCAAGGTCCCCGTCGGCACCCCGCTGATCCACGCCCGTCCCGTCCGTAACCCACACCACACCGCCAGTTCCGTCGCGGTCATCGGCGGCGGCGCCATCCCCCGGCCCGGCGAAGTGTCGCTGGCCCACCACGGCGTGCTCTTCCTCGATGAGATGCCCGAGTTCCCACGGACGGTCTTGGAGACGCTCCGCCAACCGCTTGAAGACCACCATGTCACCATCGCCCGCGCTCAGGGCGTTGTGCGTTTCCCCGCAAGGTTCATGCTGCTCGCCGCGATGAACCCCACCCCCAAGGGATACAAGTCGGCCGGCGCTGCCGGGCAGCGCGCGATGGATCAGTACCTCGCGAAGCTCTCGGGCCCGTTGCTGGACCGCATCGACCTGCACATCGACGTGCCGCCGGTGCCGCACGACCGGTTGATGTCGCTCGAGCCCGGCGTGTCGTCGGCGACCATTCGTGAGCAAGTGCTCCGCGCCCGCGCGATCCAAACGCGGCGTAACGGAGGTCCGCTCAAACCCAACGCCACCTTGAGTCACGCGGAACTCGACAAGCTTGCGCCGCTCGACGCCGCGGCGGCTGATCTGATCAAACGCGCGATGAGTGATTTGGGCTTGAGCGCCCGCGCCTACGACAAAGTCCGCCGCGTCGCCCGCACGCTTGCCGATCTGCATCCCGAGGCCACACCCGAGCCGACACCGCTTACGCTCGAGACAATCGCCGAGGCGATCCAGTACCGGCAACTCGATCGGCAGACGTAGACGACAGACTCGTGCAGCCGGGCCTCGGCAAGGCCCGGACCGGCGGTCGCCGACCGCCGGCTAGGGACGCACGCCAAAGCACGCGTCCCGCCACCATCCTGCTTCACTTGCCAAAGAACGCGGGCGAACCCGGCACAGCCGAGGCGGCCCACGCCGCATCCCGCGATCGCTTCGCCCTCGGCCCCACACGCCGCCCACCGGGTTACTTCCCCCGGCATCACGCCGCACCGTCGGCCTCCGATTCGCCGTCCGAGCTTGATTGTTGGCGCACGGGCAAATTCGCATCGTGTCGATGCGCACGTTGCGGTCAATCCACCCGCAGCGTTTCCAGCGATACGACGCTTTCCATCAGCGCCTCGCCTTCCCCGCTCACGCCTTGCATCGTCAAGGTTGCCGGGCTCGCGTCCCAATCGATCTTGATCACGCCGAAGTTCGGTTGACGCAGCACCGGCCCGACGCGGAAACGGTTCGGGTCACGGACTTCCCGCTGGCCCCAGTTGAAGCCCGAACTGGTGAAGTCCCACATCGGGTACGGCACGTTGGGCTCGTCGTCGCGGCTGATCTCGATGAGGTGCCGATCGCCGGAGATGAACACGACGCCGTTGGCTTGGGTTTCGCGAATGAGGTCGTAGAGCCGCTGGCGCTCGTGCGGGAAGTTGCCCCAGCTCTCCCAGCGGTGTTCGTAGGCGACGACCTGGATGCTGCTGGCGACGATACGCAGGTCGGCGGGTTGCGATAGTTGTTCCTCCAACCATTCCCACTGCGTGTCGCCTAGCAGCGTGCCTTGGCCCGCGAGGTTGGGGGTGTACGGGCCGTAGCGACCGCCGTCGGGACGGTCTTCTCGGCCGAGCGGGTGTCGGCTGAGCGGGTCGCGGAATGTGCGGGTGTCGAGCAGGATGAACTGGACGCGCTGGCCTTCGGGTCCGACGGTTCGGGCGTGGTAAATGCCGTCGTGCTCGGTGCGCATCGGCGCGTCGTCGGGCACGTTGTAGAAGTCCATGAAGTATTGCTTGGCGATGTCCTTCATCGCCCATTCTTTGCCGGCGTCGTTGAGGCCGTAGTCGTGGTCGTCCCAGGTCGCGAGGACGGGCGTGGTGGCGACGAGTTGTTGCCAACCGGGCTTGTCGGCGAGGTCTTGGTAGGAACGCGCGAAGTCTTCGGGGGCGTCGGGCACGTCGGGCACATCGACGTAGACGTTGTCGCCGATGAACAGGAACACGTCGCCCTTGGCGGCGAGGATGGACTCCCAGATCGGTTGCTCTCGATCTTCGCGGGCGCACGAGCCGAAGACGACGGTGTTGATGATGGCATCGGGTTTGAGGGGTGGGTCGGCGGTGGAGATGAGCGGGGCTGCGTCATCGGTGTTCGGCGGCACCGCTTTGCAGCCGGGCAGGGCGAGGGCCGCGGTGAGTGACAGCGTGGCGGCGAGCGCGGCGATGCCCCGGCGTGATGAAGGTTCGATGTTCATGCATCGAGCGTACGTTGGAACCCGTTGGGCGTCGCGGGGTTCGCGACGGCCTTGCGCAAAACACATCGGTGTGCCGGCGGACCCGATCAAAATCCTGGCGGGTTGGGCCTTGTGTCGCGGGACGCGGGTTGGCACACTGCGAACATGCAGCGTTTTCAGCGATTTCGGGCGTTTACAAGGATGGGGTCGGCGTGGCTTGGCGTTGCGGCACGTGTGGGCTTGGGGCTGGGGTTGGTGGGCTTTGCGATGTTTCTCGATACCAATGCCAATTTTAATTTCAATGTCATCGCCAGAGCCAACCCAGCAGCGAACGCGGCGGCATTCACGACGACGCGGCACGATGTCTACCGGGACCGCGCGGCGTTCTATCGGCGGATGCTGGTTGCGGGTTACGAACGGCACGGTCGGCGGGATAGGCGATGGGACGACGCGGCGTTCATGGCGTTCGAGGCGTGGGCGATGCGTTGGGGTTACGAAGAGGGGACGCCGATGTTTTCGCGGGCGGCGGGTGTGCCGGCACGGGATGCGGTGGTGGCGTCGCTCACCGAGGCACTGGATGCGGGGAGTGACGATGCGTTGGTGCGGATGGCGGGCTTGCTGTTTGGTGTCAATGGCACCGATGAGCTCGACGAGGCGGCGGCGCGCGAACACGCGTTGCGGACGCACCGGGCGCTCCGCGATTCGGAGCACGCGCCGCTCGTGAAGTATGTCGCGGCGAAGGCGGCGCTGCGTCGATTGGACACGGCCGACGCGGCGCACCCGGCGGTGCAGCGCGACGCCGCGTCGGCGCTGATCCGCATAGCGACGTACGACGCGTATTTGCCCAGTGAGCGGCGGGCGGTGTTGGCGTACGTGTGGAACGATTTAGACGGCCGACCCGAAGCGGCGCGGGCGTCGTTGTGGCGGCGGATCGAAGCGGAGCACGCGCGGACGCCCGGCGACGCGTGGATCGTGGACACGCTGGCGGGGCTGCATTTCAGCGCGTTGGCGTGGGACTGGTACAACCGCGACGGCAACTGGCGGCAGGACGCCGACTCGCCGGGGTATCGGGCGTTTTACACAAACCTGGACGCGGCGCGGCTTCGGCTGGAGCGGGCGCATGCGCTGGCCCCGGGGTTCCCCGAAGCGGCGACGGCGATGATCCGTTTGGAAAAAGCGTTCCGCGGCGACGACGCGCTGGCGCGGTGTCGGCGATGGTTCGATGCGGCGGTGGCGGCGCAGGTGGATGCGATGGACGCGTGGAACGAGATGCACCGTGCGATGATTCCGCACTGGGGCGGGACTCCGCAGATGCAGTGGGATTTAGCTCAGGAGGCGTTGGCGATTGGCCGGTTCGACACGGACGTGACGCGGCGGTTCCGGCACACGTTGGTGAAGATCGACAAGCGGCTGGGTTGGCGGGACGTGTGGGATCGGCCCGAAACCTGGGCGGGTTTGCAGCGGCAGTTTGAGGGCATGTTGGCCGAGCCGGTGCGGGCGGGTGAGCTGGATTATTTGCGGGTGTCGTACGCGGCGGCGGCGTTTCGGTGCGGCGCGTTTGTTTTTGCGCGGGAGCAGCTGCGGGCGTCGGGCGTGCCGTTTGAAGCGCTGACGACCGAGCGCCGGTGGTTGCGGGCATGGGAGCTGTACGAGATCGATCGGCCGGCACGGGCGATGTCCGAAGCGTTCGCGCGGGGTGGGCCGGCGTTTCCGCTGATCGATGGGGCCGAGCGTTACGGCAACGAGGACGGGAAGTGGGAACTCGCGTTTGGCGTGTTAACCAAGGCGTTGCGTGAGATGGCGGCCGATGATCCGGGGCGGGCGTTTGTGGCGCAGATGCGTTTTGCGATGCGTGTGATGGCGGACGACGCGGCGGGCGTGGCGACGGATTTATTGGCTGCGGATTGGCGGCGGTGTTGGGAGGTGAAGTCGGGAGATTGGTCGTGGGAGATGGGCGACGAGAGCGGGGATGGCGGCGGGGCATTGGTTGGGCGTTCGGTGAAACGCGATTACGACCAAGGGTTGATTTTGGCGTCGCGTTACGAATTTTTATCGCGTGGCGTGCTGACCGGCCGGATGACGGTGGAGCCGTTGCGGGTCGATGCGTCGGATGGGGCGGCACGGCAAGCGGTCAACGCGGCGTGGTTGTTGCACCTGACGAGCGCGGCGGGGTGGGAGCATTTTCACGGCGTGCAGGTGTACCCCGGGGATTCGCCCGGGGACGTGGCGGCGGTACGCGAGGCGGGGGCGGCCGTGTTACCGGTGCCCGGCCGGGTGGGCGTGGGGAAGTATTGGCCCCACGGCGACGAACTCCGCGACGCGAAGATCCCCGAGGCGTTTGAGTTTGAGTTGGGCTGGTGGGACGGCCGGGTGATGCTGCGGATCGATGGCGGATTGTTCCTGCTGGACGCGCCGCTGCCGGATCCGCCGGACACGGGTTTAGCGCGGATCGGCCTGGGCGCGCAGGCCGGGGACGTGGGGCAGACGCTGCGGATTTCGAAGTTGGCGTACCGGCCGCTGTTCGACCGGCCCGAGTGGTTGATCGGCGATTGAGTCGGCCGCGAGGCCTTGGGTGCCGTTGCTCTAAACTCCCGGGTTATGGCGATCTTTCGTGCCGCAATCGACAAGCTCCGCAAGGGCCTGGCCAAGACTTCCGAATCCACCGGCGGCGCGATCCGCAACCTGCTCATTGGCAAGTCGCTGAGCCAAGAATTGCTGCGTGATCTGGAACGCGCACTGATTCAGGCGGACGTGGGCGTGAAGACGGCGGTGGAACTGCGGAAGGACCTGCAAGCGATGTGGGAGCGCGGCGAGATCGACACGGGCGACGAGGCGTGGCCGATGCTCAAGTCGCAGTTGGTGGCGTATTTCCCCGACGAAGATCGCACCATCAACATGGCCGAAGCGGGCAACGGCCCCACGGTCATCCTGGTGTGCGGCATCAACGGCGCGGGTAAGACGACGAGTATCGCGAAGCTGTGTAAGACGCTGCGCGATCAAGGGAACTCCGTTTTGTTGGGAGCGTGCGACACGTACCGCGCGGCGGCGGTGGAGCAGCTCACGGTGTGGGCGACGCGGCTGGGCGTGGACATCGTGCGGGGTCAGCAAGGCGGGGACCCGGCGGCGGTGGCGTTTGACGCGACGCAGGCGGCGGTGTCGCGTGGCACGGACGTGCTGATTCTGGACACGGCCGGTCGGTTGCACACGCAGGGGCACTTGATGGATCAACTCTCCAAGATCCGCCGCGTGGTGGAAAAGCAATTGCCGGGCGCGCCGCACGAGGTGCTTCTGGTGATCGACGCGACGACCGGACAGAACGGCGTCAACCAAGCCAAAGTCTTCGCGCAGCACACGGACGTCACCGGCATTTTCTTGAGCAAGCTCGACGGCAGCGCGAGGGGCGGCATCGTGATCGCGATTCGCGAGGCGTTGAACCTGCCGGTGAAGTTGGTGGGGGTTGGCGAGACGCCCGAGGACGTGCAGCCGTTCGAGCCCGAGGCGTTTGTCGAGGCGATGTTTGCGGGGTGAGGCGCGATGTGGATAAACGCTCAAATCGTACGAATCATCTTGTTTCGCCGAAATCGTCGGAATCGTCACCGCGATGACATGATGGGGCTTAAATTGCGTGCATGGCCAAGGAAGACAAACGTTTCGCCCGAATTGCGAACAACCCCAAGGATGTGAAGTTTCGTGATTTCGTCGCCGCGATCGAAGCGTGCGGCTTTGAATTCATCGGGCAGACCGGCAGCCACCAACGGTATCGCCACCACGAACACCGGCGGGCTTTACTAAACATCCAGCCGCGCGGTGGGAAAGCCAAGCCGTTTCAGGTCCGCCAGTTTCTGGCGTTGGTTGCCGAGTACAATCTGACGGATGTCTGACCCCGCCCGCCAATACCACATCGACTTGTTTTATAGCGCCGAAGACGAGTGCTGGATCGCCGATGTGCCGGATCTGAAGTATTGCTCCGCTCACGGCGAGACGCCTGAGGAAGCCGCACGCGAAATCCGAATCGCCATGGATGGATGGCTCACGGCCTGGCTTGAAGAAAATGACGAGCTGCCGCCAGCAACGTTCCAGCCCAAGGAACTCCTGCGAGCGAAGGCCGGCTGACGTGAGTGATTCGCCCGAACAGCCGCAGCCATCGGATACACCCCCAACGCCGGGGGCACCGTCGCCCGAGCGGACCATCCATACGCCGCCACCCGCAAAAAAAAGCAAGCAGGACGATCACCCGGATCGCGGATTCTTCGGGAAGCTTTGGTACGAGTGGGTCAGGCCGCTGGGTTCGGTGATTCTGATCGTGACCGTGGTGCGTTCGTCGCTGGTGGATTGGAACGATGTGCCGTCGGGCTCGATGCGGCCGACGATTCTCGAGGGCGATCGGATCGTCGTGAACAAGTTGGCCTATGGGATCAACCTGCCGTTCAATGGGCCGGTGGTGGATTTGCCGTTGCTGCCGGCGTTCGACAACCCGCTGGATTTTCTGCCGGGGTTTCATTGGAGCGGTCCGGAGCGTGGCGACATTGTGACGTTCTGGAACCCGACGCCGGATTGGCGCCCGGGTCGTGGCGATGCGCGGCTGCCCAACGAGAGCAAAGGGATCCGGATGGTCAAGCGCGTGATCGGTTTGCCGGGCGACACGGTGCGGGTGGTGGATGGGCGTTTGGAGATCACGGACGCGGACGGCAACGCGGTGGACGTGACGTATCAGGACGTCACGGACAAGCCGTACGCGGCGGAGCCGACGATGGCGCTTCAGGTTGATCCGGCGACGGGTCGGGTGGTGGACGGCAAGCAGATGCCGGTGCCGGTGGCGTTTTTCTTGGAGTCGTTAGGGGAGACGGGCGGGGCGCACATAGTGCAGCTGTTGCAGAGCACGCAGAACAGGCGGCCCAGCGGACACGACTACCGCACCGTGCCCCAGCCGGGTTCCGAGGTCCAGGCGATCACGCTGGCCGACCGCGACGGGCGGAAGAACGATGAATACCTGATGATCGGCGACAACCGCGACAACTCGCTGGACTCGCGTTATTACTGGCAGGCCTACGGCGATGCGGCGGATTCGTTGCCGGTGTTCGTGCGCGGCGAGCACATTACGGGCAAGGCGAAGTTCATCGCGGTGAGTTTTGAAGGTGGAAGCTTTTTGAATCCGGCGTGGTCGCGGTTCTTCCGGAGTTTTGATGGGGCGGCGGCGGACGCGGCGGAGTGAACCATGAGTCTTTCACGGAAAATCGGGTTGGCGATGGTCATCGTGGGCCTTGGATTTCCGCTTTGTGCATGGTTCACGACCGGGTATTGGTACGAGGCGATTTCGGGTGATGACCCAACCCCAAATCAGAACGCGATGTTTGTGGTTGGCATGGGCTTTTTTGCGATCTTGGCGGGTGGGCTTGTCATTGCAGCGATCGGGTCATGGCTCCTGCACGGCGAGCGGTTGATCTAGACGTCGTGACTGTCCAGCATCAACGTGACCGGGCCGTCGTTGAGCAGCTGCACTTTCATGTCGGCACCGAAGACGCCGGCTTGCACGTTCGTCACGCCGCGCTGCTTCAGCGCTTCGACGACGTAATTGAATAGCGGCTCGGCCACGTGCGGGGTTGCGGCGTCCGTAAAGCTCGGGCGGTTGCCTTTCTTGGGGTTGCCGTAGAGCGTGAACTGCGAGACGACCAAGATGCCGCCGGCAATGTCCAGGACGCTGCGGTCGAACTTGCCCTCGTCGTTGGGGAACAAGCGGAGCTTGACGAGCTTGTCGCAGAGGCGTTTGGCGGTAGTTTCGTTGTCGCCGTGCGTGATGCCGAGCAGGACGAGGTAGCCGCGGTCGATTTCGCCGACGACCTGTTGATCGACGGTGACGGAGGCGTGGCCGACGCGTTGGAGGAGCATGCGCATGCGGAGACGTTACCGCCGGGTGGCCCACGGTCGGCGACCGTGGGCTTCGGGGATGCCGTCTGAGGGATGCGTCCTGTTGGCGCAACAAAAACCCCCGCCTCACGGCGGGGGTTCTTTTTCTCCACTTGGGTTGAGATCGCTGCTTTAGAGCAGGGACAGGGCCGACTGCGGCTGGCTGTTGGCGATGCTGAGCACCTGCGTCGAGGCCTGCTGCAGGATCTGAGCCCGGGTGAGTTCCGCAGTTTCCGATGCGAAGTCGGTGTCGCGGATGGCGGACTCGGCGGCGGCGGTATTCTCGAGGGCGACGCCCAGCGAACGGATGGTGGCGCCGACGGTGTTCTTTTGGAAGGCACCGATGCGGCCGCGGAGGCCGGCCACTTGGCTGATCGCGTCGTTGACGATTTTCTGGGCGGCGCCCAGGTCGCCGTCGACGACGTTGTTGGTCTTACCGGCCCCGAGGCTGTCGAGGAAGCCGTTGGTCTCGTTGCCGAGGTTGCGGACCGCGACATTGCCCAGGCCGATGGACACTTGGTTGCCGATGTCGACGTTGGGGCCAAGGTTGAAGTTGGCGCCGCCGCCCTGAATGGTCACGGCGTTGATGTTGCCCGCGGCCTGGCTGCCGGCCGTGGTGAGGTCCAGCTCGATGTCGAGGAAGTCGGTGGCGATACGGGCGGTCTTGCCGTCTGCGGTCGCGGCGACGCCGTTGATCACGGCTCCGACGTCCTGGCCTTCGTCACGCACCGGGGTGGTGGCGGCGGCGAAGGCGGTGGCACCGACGGTGATGGCATCGTTGGTGTTGTTGGACGCCAGGGCGAGGATCGAGCCGGCCTGGCCGCCGGCGTTGGCGACTTCGACGGACACGAAGGAATCCGAGCCGAAGCCGATGGAGTCCAAACGGATGCCTGTGCCCGAGGTCGCGGCGGAGACACCGGTCACGTCGGAGAATGTGTTGATGGAGTCCCGGGCGTCGGCGAGCGTGGTGCCCGAGCCGAAGCTGAACTGACGCGAGCCGTCTTCACCGGCGACGTCGATCGTGAAGAGCGCGTCGGCGGCGGAAAGGTTGAACGCGGCGGCACCGGCCGACAGGAAGAAGCCGGCCTGCTGGGCGGACTGGGTCACGAGCACGTCGACGTCGCGGGTATCGCCGAAGGCGATCTTGGCGGCATTGACGCGGACGTCTTCGACGGTCGCGGCCTGGCCGGTAATTTGGAAGTCGTAGGTGCCGTTGAGCAGCTTGGTGCCTTGGAAGCTGGTGGTCTGGGCGATGCGGTCGACCGTTTGCAGGATCGAGTCGATCTGCAGTTGGTTCGCTTCCTTTTCGTCATCGGACAGGCCGGCGTCGTTGGCGGATTGGCCCACGAGCGACTGGACTTCTAGCAAGAGAGCGTTGACTTCCTGCAGGCCGCCTTCGGCGATGTTGGCGACCTGGTCAGCACGTTCGGCGTTGCCAATGGCGGCGCTGATGCTGGCTTGCTGCGAGCGGAGGGCTTCCGACGCGATCAGGCCGGCCGGGTCATCGGCCCCGCGGTTGATCCGTAGGCCGGTGCTCAGCCGTTCGAGCGACTTGTTGAGCGACGCGTTGTTCTGACTGAGCACGCGTTGCGAGAGCATGGAGCTGACATTGGTGTTGATACGACTCATGGTTCATTTGCCTCTGGGGTCTCGATTCCGTCCGGGTGGTCACCAATCCCTGGTGTGACGCTCCTGGAGCAAGGGGGTGGAAGCCGAACGTCGACTTCCGATGCCCTGACGCGGAACCCAACTCCCCCCGGAGCGGGTCGTCCTCGCGCCGCCGGACCTTCCGGACCGGGCAACAGCAGCGACATCGACCGGCCCAAAGACCGGCTTAAGTCGTAATTTGCGTTTTCCGTTTTTTCCTAACGCTTTGCCTAAGTCCCGGGACCGATAAGCGTGATCGGCGTCGCATTACACGTCGAAATACATACAGAATTCGTACGGGTGCGGCCGCACGCGCATCGCCTGGACTTCGTTTTCGCGCTTGTAGGCGATCCAATACCGGATCACGTCTTCGGTGAAGACGTCGCCAGCCAGCAGGAAGTCGTGGTCGCGTTCCAGATGGTCGAGCGCGCTGTCGAGGTTGCCGGG
>JBCCDN010000060.1:0-17965 GCA_039030755.1 Planctomycetota bacterium
GCTTCTTGCCCTTCTTGCGAGAGCCCGAAGATTTCTTTTTGGTCGAGCGCTTCTTTTTGGGGGATGAAGCGGATTCTTGGTTGTCGGACGCGGCCATGCGGGGGAACTCCGGGATGTCGAAGCCGTGGCTTCGGAACGTGGTGAATCGGGATGGAACGGGGAAGGTTGGGGAGCCGAGCCGGGGGATGCCGGGGGCTGGGGAAGGCGAGCCTTAAGCTCGCGGGGTGCCTTGGGGATGGCGGAGATTGACGTCGGGGGAGCGGCGTAGGGCGGGATACGGGCGGCGGTTTAATGCCGGTGGGCCGAGCTTCTCGCGTCGAGCCAGCCCCAAGTTTGGAGCAGTTCGTCAAGAGAAGCGGCCAAGATGCCGGGGGAACCCTGGTTGCTGAACACATCATGGGCGTGGGCGCGACGGGTGTCAAATGGGAGTTGATGCGCTTCGCGGGCGGCGAGTTGGGCGTCGGTCCAGCTTCGGGAGTCGGCAAGGCGCGCGAGGCGGACATCCCGCGGGGTGTCGACCAGGAGCACCTTGTCGCAGGCATCGTGCAAGCCGGTTTCGATGAGCAGCGGACAGTCTTCGACGAGGAATTTTTTAGTTGCGTCGTTAGCGTACTGCTGGTGGAGCGCAGCGCGGCCGGCGGCGACGCGGGGGTGGATGATGGCTTCGAGTTGCTCCTTGAGCGAAGCGTCGGCGAAGGCGGCGGCGGCGATGATTTTTCGATTGGGGCTGCCATTGGAATGAAAGGCGGCGTGACCAAATAGTTTGCGGAGTTGTTCACGGACGGGCGGTTCGTCGAAGGCGGCGCGGGCGAGGGCGTCGGCGTCGATGACCGCCCCGCCGCGCTGTTTGAGCAATTGGGCGACGGTGGATTTGCCGCTACCCGGCGCACCGGTGAGGCCGACAACAGGCTTGTGGTTATTCGTGGTCCGGGTTTCGGTCACGGCCGGAGGTCTCGGACGTCGATGGATTCACCGAAGGCTTCGGCGAGGCGTTCGGGGGTAATGCCGTAATCTTCGACGAGCGCGACGCTCCAGGGCTTGCCATCTTTGAGCGCGTCGATGAAAGCTTTGTAACGCTTCGGGCTTTGCGCGATCATGAAGCCGCACAGTTGGCCGGCCACGGGGTATTGCCAACCGGCGATCGGTCGGGCGTTGAACATGCCGCGCATCGAGCCGTAGTGGCGTAGCCAGCGCCGGGCGTCGTGCTCATTGCTCGCGAAATTGCTTTGGCCGAAGCCACGGTTCTGCACGAGCTTGTGCGCGATGTGTTCCGCCAAGCCTTCATTGACCCACGACGGGATGAAGGGATGCGAGCGGTAACGATGAACGAACGCGTGCACCGCTTCGTGCACGAGCACATGCGCAAAATCCAGCGTGTTGGGTTGACGATAAAACGCGACCACCGCGTATCCGTCGCCGCGGCTCTGACAAACTCCGGCCGATCCCATCGCGTTGAACTTGAGCGCGACCGCGCAAAGTCGGTAATAGTCGCTCTGGTCTCGCAGGATGTAAATCAAGCACTTGCCGCGAAAGATGTTTTTGCCTTTGGGTAGATCGAACGTCTCGATCAGGCGTTCGTACATATCATCCAGGAGACCGGTCCAGTTTTTAGCCTCCTTGGCGGGGAGATCGGTGTAGACGAGAAAGTTGTCGTCTTCGTACAGGCGTAGCTGAAGGCCCATTTCCTGCTGGGCTTGCTGGGCTTCCTGCTTGAGTTCTTCAACGGACGACGACATGAGTTCGGGCGACAAGTCGCCCCAGAACTGAGCCTGAAGTTCGCCGACGTTTTGCGGGACGACGTTGGCATGGCGACCTTCCGCGTCAGCAGTCGCGGGGCTTTGCTCCTGGTCCGTCTCTGCGTCTTCGTGTGCGTCTGCATCGACCGGCTCGGCGTGGGGATCGGGCCACGCCACCACCTCGCCCGCACGCACTGCCTCGGCCAAGGGTTCCAGCGACGGGTCGGCCCGCAAAGCACGGGTCAAGGCCCGCTCGCCCTCGTTGCGTTGATCCGGATACGCGAACAGCAACACGGCGGCTTCGAACCAACCGCGGGCATCGTCATGATCGAGTGTGCGTTCGAAAATCCACAGCGCGCGCGCCGCACGGATCGACGCCCACGGCACTTTCAACGCATCGCCATCACGCGGCTGCACGGTCAACGTGGCCGTGTCGTATCGCAACAGGTCGCCGTCCACCCGTTCGCCGCCATCGGGCCGGAGCGTGACGCGCACCGGCGGGTCGATCACCATCTCGCGCGTCGAAATATCCTCGTGAGCCGAGACGGGGTGACTTGCTCCCAATGCCACCAGCAGTCCTACGACCGTCAAAACGTACGAGACGCCAAACCAGCGCATCCGGAAATGATTTCGCATGCCACTAGATTATCCGCCAGTTGTCTTGAACTCCACACGCGGACGGGAAGACGATTTCGTTGACTCGGAGAGACCCTCGAGCCACGCCCGCCCGATCTCGCGATCCTGAAAGTCGTCGTAAAACCTCGTTAACCGGTCGTTCGGCGTACCCGTCGTGTTGGTTTCAAGGAGAGGGGTGATCGATGTCTGATTGCGATAGCTCCCGTATCCCTAAGTCAGAGCGATCTCATCGCGTTGTAACGAGCATCTTGGCCGGATGAACTCCGACGTGGGAACGGCAAATGAAATCCGACGCTCTAAACTGACCGACATGGGACTGCTCCGACTTTTTTTCTCCGATCGCACGCCCTTGTGGGCGAAGTGGCTATTCGGTTTGCTCGCTCTGGCGTATCTAGCCTCGCCCTGGGACGGGATTCCGGACATTTTTCTGGGGCCGGGCTTTATCGACGACTTGATCGTCGTTCCACTCTTGCTGTGGATCGGGACTCGCTTTGGCGTGGATTTGAAGTCGTCCGAGAAACCCGACCATCAAGATCGACCACGCCGCAAGAAAGTCGAGAACGAAGCACGATCGCAACGCGGCAAACAAGATGGTCCGATCGGTGAGCGATCCGCGGGGATGCGCCGCGAAAGCTAGGCGGCGTCGTCATCTCCGCTCGAACCGCGTCAGCGGAACAATGCCGGGATGCGTTGGTCTTCGAGCGGCTGGTCGGCGCTCCGTTTGTCCAAGCGGCGGCGGAGTTCGTCGAACACGTACATACCGCCGGGCCGGGACCACTGGTTTTTCTCGAACACCAGGCGATTGTGGGGCCAGCCGTCGTCGTCCATCCCGCCGGCGTTGGCGTTGACTTGGAGTTGAGTGCCCGGGTCGTACAGCGGACCGTCGTTGCGGATATTGCAACGCTCCAGCGCGAGCGGAGCGACAGCCCCGGGCGCGTCGGCGCGATCGGTTCCCGAGGCAATGGCCAAGCCGTCAGAAGAGAATTTCCAGCCACACGCGGGGCAGTTGAAGATGAAGGCCTCGGGATTCCAGCGGACGCCAATCTGCCTTGCGTGGACGGGGTTGGGGCAGGTGTCGGCAAGGGCGACGAGCATCCCGTGGTCGGAAATGAGATACACGCCGTGGCTACGGGCAAAGGCGGTATAGACCCCCGGGCGTTGATATTGGTCGGGCGTGCCGATGAGGAAGCGACCGGCCGTTTCGGAGCGGGCGGCAAAGGCGGGGTCGGCCTTAGCCACGTTGGCGTTGCCGCAGCCGGGAAGCGTGAGCCCGGGGATCGCTGCCAGAAGCGCAAGCAAGATGGGAAACACAAGACGCATCCACGGGTTCATCGGCCCAGCGGGGGCAATTCCTCGAACCGCTGGACCCACGCACGCTGCATCACCAGGAACGTGAACGAGGCCGACCACGTGATCATGAGCAGCCCCACCAGCGCGACCACACCGGCGAAGAACCGCGACGGCCCGACGGGGACGAGGTCGCCGAAGCCGACCGTGGTGTAGACGCAGGCTGAGAAATACCACACATCAAAAAACGCATCCACGTCGCTGCCCACAAGTTTGCCCATCGCTTCCGGAACCGTGTGCCACATCGCAAACATAGTGCCCGCAAAACATGTGATCTCAACCAAGTGAACACTCAGCAAGACGAACACACCGATCAAAAGCGCGGGCTGCGGCTTGATCTGCCGAGCCTTGAAAAAACGAATCAACCAACTCAACGCCGCCCAATGCAGCAGCACGCACGCGATCACGGTCGGGACGGTCACCAACACGATCGGCAACAGGCTGACGGATTCAGACGCTACAGCTTGACCGGACACGCGGTCAGCCCCCCACCGCTTTGACCGCATCGGCGTAAGCCGCAACGCATTTCTCGGCCGCACCGGACCACGTCAAGCGACGAAGTTCGACCGAGGCGTGCTGCCGCATCGTCGCGCCTAGCGGCGGACGACGCAGGACGCTAACGATCATGTTGGCCATTTCGTCGGTGTCCCAGAAGTCAACCTTCAGGGCGTGGTCGATGACCTCGGCGACGCCGGACTGCTTGGACATGATCACGGGCACGCCGCTACGGATCGCTTCGAGCGGCGCGATACCAAACGGCTCGGACACCGAAGGCATGACGTAGACGTCGGCCATGTCGAGGACCTTGTCCACGTCCTTGCCGCGGAGAAAACCCGTGAACAGCACGCGGTGCCCAATCCCTAAGCGGGCGACGGTTTCGATGGATTCGGTGAGCTGGTCGCCCGAACCGGCCACGACAAACTTCACATGGTCTTCGACATCGAGTACACGTTTCGCCGCCCGCAAAAAGTAATCCGGCCCCTTCTGCATCGTCACTCGGCCTAGGAATAACACGACCTTGTCGGTCTTCTCGATGCGCGGCAACGGCACGGGCAGGTCGGGATTAGGCGTGCCGTTTTCGACGCCGTTGTAGACGACGGTGATGCGGGATGGATCGAGGCCGTATCGCGAAACAAGCACGTCCCGGGTGCGCCGCGACACGGCGATCACCTTGAGCGCTGCGTGGACGCCGCGTCGTTCGATGTCGTAAATCTGCTGGTGCGGAGATTCGCCGGCACGATCAAACTCGGTTGCATGGACGTGCACGATCAGCGGCTTGCCGGTGTGCGCGGCGACGGCCATACCGGCGGGGAAGGTGAGCCAGTCGTGGGCATGGATCACGTCGAAGTCTTCGCCGCGAGCGAGGTCGACGCAGAGGTCGGCGTAACGCCGCGCTTCGGCGACGAGGTCGCCGTCGTATGAGATGCCGACTGCAGTGGGCGGTTGGGGCTGAGCGTCATCCCGGTTATTGGGTTCGCCATTCGAGGCTGGTGAATCAAACTGCGGTGCGGCCAGCGGGCTGGGTGGGGCCTGGGGTCCCACGAAGCTGATCCCTTGAAGGTTCTCGTATCCCTCGGCGGCGACCCCCCCGCCGTCAGCAGCGTAAGGGCTGGGCATGCGTGACGGCACGGCCTTGAACGTCACGCCGGCGAAAGCGTCTTTGGGCGCGGGTGGAACAAAGGTGGTCGGATCCGGTGTGAATGTGGCGGCGACCGCTTCGGGCGAGCGATCTCCATACGCGGCGGAGGGTGCTTGCGGGCTGAGCACGCGAACGTGCTCGTCGTCGTATTCGCCGTCGATGGTTTTGGGGAGCACAAAGGTGACGCCCACACCCTCGGCCGAGAGCGCTTTGGTCAGGCCGTAACAAGCGGTCCCGAGTCCGCCGCTAATAAACGGCGGAAATTCCCAACCGAGCATAAAGACGCGCATGAAGCGTTCCTCGCTTTCCCGGATCATGTCGGGTCGAACCGCTTGCCCGTGCCGGGGGATTTCGTAGTGGGCGAGCAGGCAAGCCGCCGACATTGGAATGAGAGACCATGTCTCTCGTCTCGCAGCGTATCGAGGTTGGCACCCCCGGGCAATGCGAGTCGGCCGACGCCTCGTTAGCGCGGCAACGCCTCGCCGAGACCACCCTGCCGCCGTACCGCCTCGTAGAGCAGAACGGCCGCCGCGGTCGCCGCATTGAGCGAATCCACCGGGCGGCGCTCGGTTGAAGTTGCGTCCGATACGTCGCGCTTGGCATTGCTAACCGCCATCGGAATCGTGACGAGCGCTGCGGCGTGTTCCCGCCACGCCGCGTCGAGGCCGGCGTGTTCGGGCCCGACCACCACCGCGGCGGGAAAGTCCCAGGACACCTCGAAGCACGAGCCTCCGCCCTGCCCGGGCGCAACCGACGCCACGACCGCAATGCCGCGTTGCATCAGCCAATCCAAAGCCACCGCCGTGTCCGACACCGCCACCACCGGTAACGAAAACACCGCGCCGGTGCTATTGCGGATCGCCGCCGGGTTGAACACATCCACGGACGGGCACACCGCCAACACCGCCCCACAACCCGCTGCCGCCGCGGTTCGCACCATCGCACCCAGGTTGCCCGGCTTCTCCGTGCCTACCGCGACTAGATAGGTATCGCTTGCTCGCGTCGCGGGAAGCGAAGCCAGCGTCCACCGCGGCGCGACGAAGACGCCAAGCACGCCCTCGGGGTCATCGTGCCAAGCCAGTTTTCGTAGCACCTTGTCGGAAGCCGCGAAGACACGCTCCGTGACCCCCTCGGGCTGGAAGTCGCCGCCCAGCAACGCATCACAAACCCACAACTCGCGACACACCAGACCCGCCGCGAACGCCCGTTCGACCTCACGCCGGCCCTCCGCCAACAGCAAACCGGAAGCCCGTCGTTCTCGAGATTGACGAAGCTTAAGCGTCTTCTTGACCCGTGGGTTGGCCACGCTTTCGATCAGGGTCCAAGTCTGCTCGGCCATCCCGTCATCCTAAGCGGTCCGCCGCTTACACTGAAAGGATGTCTCCTGTCGTGCATCCGAACAAAAGGTGGTCCGCGTTGGTATTGGCCTTCGTGGTCTCCGCCGCTTATGTGACATCGTCCGGAAGCCTCTGGGCGGAGGCACCCTCACCGCAGACCGTCTCGGACGACGCGTGGGAACCTCTTGCCGCGTTGCTGCAATCGCGCGATGCCAATGGGGAGGACCCGGTAGGCACGCGCGGACACTTTGAACAACACCGCACGTCGATGCTTCTCGCCAAGCCGTTGGTGTCTTGCGGTCATTTCGCCGTGGCCGGTGAGATCGCCTTGTTTGAAACCCGTTCGCCGCTGCCCAGCGTGATGCTCGTTACGCCCGAACGGGTCACGGTGTTTGATCCCGTGGCCAAGACGTCCGAGCAATACACACGAGATACCGAAGCCGAGCCGGACCCGGCGACCGATGTACTTGGATTGCTGCTCGCCCGGGACGTTTCACGCCTTCGGGCGTCATTCTTCGCGGTTCGGGATGAACCGCTGGATCAGGGCGGGACGGCGTTTCGTCTATCGCCCCGGCCGCATGAACATGCAAATCGACATGACGCACAGGCCCCCAAAGTCTGGTTGGAGCTCGGGAGCGACCTGGGCGAGCCGCGCCGGCTCCGCATTCAGCAGCCAGAGGGCGACGAACTCGAACTACATTTCACCCAGATCTCAAGCGACGCGGCGATCACGCCCGACGCATTGCTTGAAGAAGCGGAGAGTCTGATCACCACTGAACCCAAGGCTCCATGATCCGCGCGCCCCAAGTTTGGTGCAGAGTCGGCCTTGGCCTGCAAACGGTCGTGGTGTGCGCATGCTTATCGAGCGGATGTGCGGCGCGTTCGAACGCTGACGCGTCGAGAGCGGAATTCATTGCGTTGTCTCCCGCAGAGATCACCCGCGCCATCGCGCAGGCCCGGGATGCGCTAGCCAACGTCAGCGCGCTGCGTTCGCCGGTCCGCGTGGAACTCCGTGAGGCATCCGGGAAAACCACTCGGCTCGACGGCGCGATCGCCATCCGCGACCCCGGCGACGTCCGCCTCAAGCTTTGGCGGCACGGCCGAGACGTCATGGACCTCACACGTCGTGATGGCCGGGTTCACGCATGGATCGATCCGCGTCTAAACGGCCGGGAGCATGATGGAGACACCGCGGTCAACCAGGCGCGGACAGCGCAACCCATCGACGACGCGCAGACGAATCGGCTTTCGGACTGGCTGCGAGCTCTGGCTTGGTTTGTGACGCCCGACGAACCCAAGGATCCCCCTTGGCTACCCGGCTCCGACGCATACTTTGTTGAAGCTTTGAACGGAAACGAAGTCTTGACCTACGACGTTGCATCCGGACTGGTGGTCAAACGACGCCCAGCCCAAGGCCAGGCTTGGCGGGCAGAGTTTGCGTACGCGTTCGAGAAGTCTGAGCAAGGCGACGTGCCACGACGAATTGAATTGCAACTGACCTCAGACGAGACGAAGGTGCGCATCAAGCTGCTCGATCCGGTTTGGAACGAAACGCTGGGTGACGCATTGTTTGTCGCTCCGCCGCGTGCCAAGGCTCTCTCCCAAGGCGGTGCCCATTGACCGACCCGGGGCCACCCCGCAGCCGACTCGTTTGGACGCTGCGCCATCGGCGGACGACGCTGCTGCTGTGCGTGGCCGTCATGCTGATGGGAATCGCTTCCGCATTCACGCTCACGCCCGGCACGGCCGTCCGCGACATGCTGCCGGCACAAAGCCCCGCTGCCGCCGCCATGGATCGCGTGCTGACCGACTTTCGGCTGATCGATGACTTGATGGTGTTGGTCGAGCCGGCCCTCCAAGACGATACCGACCATGACAAACTGCGCGCGTTCGCGGAGCGGTTTGCGGCGGCGATGAATCAAGAAGAGGACGTGGCTTACGTTCGGTTCGATCGTGGAGAGACGATCGCGCGGACGAAGTTGTTGAATGATCTGGCCTGGTCCCAAGCGTGGTCACGACTCAACGACGACCAGCGGCGCGGGTTGCGCGAACGCCTGACCCCCAACGCGATGCGAACCGCGCTCGAAAAGCGTGCCGCCGAACTGGCGGCACCCGGCGCACGCCCTGCGGCTTGGCGTGATGCGTTGGCCGACGATCCGCTGGGGCTGTTGCGTTGGCTTGAAGAATCGTCGCACGATGACGAGGCTTCGCGGATTGAATTCTTTGAAAGCCTGCCAACAGAAGACCAGGCCGATCTAGAAACCGATTTAGCGCTGGGTGTCGACGGCCGATCGCTACTTATCCGCATCGGCGGAACCCGGCCGGCCAACGACTTGCCCTACAGCCAGGCGTTGGTTCGACGGACTCAAGCGGCGATCAAAGCCGCCAATACCGATGAGCTGCTCTGGCAACTGACGGGGCCTCATGCGATTGCAAATTACAGCGCGTCTTCGACCAAGCGTGACATGGTCGTGAGCATGGTGGTGTCGCTGGGCCTGATTACGTTTCTGTTTTTTGTGGTGTATCGCGACCACCGCACGCTGCCGATCACGCTGCTCACGGTGAACGGCGGGATCGTTGTGGCGTTTGGGTTGTATGCCTTAGGCCGGGGACAACTGAGCCCGGTGACCGCGACCTGCGGAGCGGTTTTGGCGGGGCTGGGCATCGACTATTGCGTGCATCTGCTTGCCCACGCTCGTAGTCGAAAGCCCGAAGACCTCGGGCAAGCCATGCGCCGCATGACGCCGATTCTCGGGGCCGCCTGCGTCACGTCGGCCATCGGTTTTGCGGCGGTGGGCGCTTCGGGGGTCCGGGCGTTAACCGAGTTTGCGGTGCTTGGCGTGCTGGGACTGGCCTGCACCTTGGCGATGACGCTGACGTTTCTACCGGCCGCGCTGGCTTCGGCTTCAACTTCGGTGTCGACTCCGTCTGAAGATAAAGGGGCACCCGATGCGTCGGATAACCGTTTGTCGGATTGGCTCATACCGCTGGTCAGTGCCCTTTTCAGCCACTCGCGGCGTTGGCTGTTCCTGACGGCGATGACCGCAGGGATGGCGGCCTCCTGGTTGTTGTTGATCGGCACCGACCAGGTGCGCTTCGCAAGCGACCTCGAGGCGATGCACGCCGTTCCGAATCCACCGCTCGAAGCCCAGGCCCTCATCACCGAACGCTTCGCGGTTCGTCCTTCCGTGCTTTTTGTTCACCTCGACGCAGACGATCCCGCCTCGCTCCTGAACCGCGCGCAAACCCTCAACCGTTCGCTTCGCGATTTCCGAAAGAAGCATCCGCATCTGTATTCGCACTTCGACTTGGGCATGCTGTTATCACCGCCAATTCCGCAAGAAGCTGAGCCAAAGCCCGATGCGAAACGCACCTTGGCGGACTTCGACGCCGCCGTCGCCGATAGCCCATTCCGTGCCGAGTCGTTCTCAGGGTTTCGCACTCGGCTGGCCACGGCACTCAATCCGGCTGAACGCCCCGATTGGAATTCCCTGCGCGGCGCGCAGGAAGATGTGGAACCTGTGCTGCCACGATCTTTTTTTAACGGCAGCGCGGCCAACCAGTCGCTCGCGGTGCTGACCTTGGACACGCCGTGGGAATTGCTCGAAGAGCGTGAAGCTTTATTGAGCGACTTGCGCTTGGCGTTGGCGAAAGTGCCCGGCAGCACTCTGACGGGCCTGGCCGTCGTCGGCGCCGAAATGCAAGAGGCATTGGCCGGGGTGACCGAACGGCTGGTCTGGATCGCCGGCGTCTCGGTGATTGTCTGGCTCTGCGTCTTTTTCCGAAATCCTTGGGAGGTGATGGCGGCGCTGTTTCCCGCGGTGCTCGGCCTGCTCGTTCTTGCCGCGCTGATCGGCTTGACGGGTATTGAGCTGCACGCGGCAAACCTGATTGCGTTACCGCTGACGCTCGGACTGGGCGTGGACGACGGTATTTTTCTGGTGGCGGTCGCACGACGCGTCCGACGGTCACAAGGGACGGTCCAAACACTTCAACGCGAACTCGCCACGGCGGCGGCGGCCATCGTGATCACCAGCCTGACCACGCTACTGGCGTTTGGCTCTTTGGCTTTCACCCGGACGCCGGCCATCGAATCGCTGGGGCTTTTGAGCGCGGTGGGGATCGTGAGTTGCCTCCTTGCGTCGCTGTTCGGCCTGATCCCGATTTTGGCGATGTCGCACACCGGCCGCCGCCGAGCTACGCCATCACACGGCACCGCGTAGGCTGTGAAGGTGGAATGGACGACTCCGATGTGGTGGCGTGCGGTCTTGCCTGCGGTTGCCGTGACTACGGCTTGCTTGGTTTGGGGTTCAGCGTGGCCGCGTTGCCGGTGGTTTGGCCCGGTGGTCTGGCGCGGCGACATCGAGCGCGAACCCCGGCGTCTCGCTTTGCTATTCGAGGGCCTTGCCGAGGGCGAGTCGGCGATTGATTTACTCGCGTTGCTCCGTGAAACCAATACGCCGGCGGCTTTCGCGGTTGATCAATCCACGGCCACGCGTCGGCCTGAACTCTTACGCCGTATGGATGCCGAAGGGCATCTGATCGTCAACGCGGGAAGCGGGTTCACGCTCGCCAATCTGTTCTTGGGCCAATCCGTTTGGCGTCACATGATTGATGCAACCGACGACGCCATCCATGCGGCCATCGGACGACGGCCACTCCTGTTCGCCCCGCCGCTGTCGATGAAGTCGCCGATGATGCTTCGCGAAGCCGGCTGGTGTGGGTACGGCTTGGTTGTGCGTTCGCGCGGGCAGCATGCTTGGCTGCCCAAACGTTGGGATACGTTCCGCATGAAGCGCGTGCCGGCGAGTGGTGTGGTGGCATTACGGGCAGACCAGGCACGAAGCGCAGAGCAACTCGCTTGGCTGCTACACGCGTGGCGAGACCGCGGCCGCATTGCCACGCGGCTCGACCTGTTGCTCCATGTGCAGCCGTATCGCAGAACCACTGTGATGGGGCGTTAGGGCTCGATCGGCAACGCGGACATGGGGGCAAGCACTAAGACGCCGAAGGGGCGAGCGACTGCCTCCACTTGGCCGTGTTGATCCGGCTCCAGCGGACGGACCTGTTCACGCCAAGCTAGGGTCGCGCGACGATCGGAGCGGTCTGCCATCAACCATTTCGTTTGGCTCTGGTCCGAGGCGTCGGCGACGGCTTCCATCCCGACCGCCACGTTCACCTTTTGGGCTTGGTCCGATCGATTGACAACTACGACGACACGTTGGTTCGCGTGCTGTCGCGCAAACACGAACAGGCCGCGTTCATCGTCGGCTTCGACGACCTCGAAGCCACCAAGTTGAAGAGCGGTCAGGGACCGACGCATTGCGATGAGATGCTGATACCGGTTGAAGACCTCTGGTTGGAAGCGGACGCCCTCGCCGTCATACGGCTCGAGATCAGGCCAAACCATAGGCATCCGGTTGCTCGGGTCATCCGGGCTCCACATCCCCGCTTCGGTCCCGTAGTAAATCATCGGCGCCCCCACAAAAGTCATTTTGAACGCCACCGCCTGCATCATGCGTTGGCGTTCGACCTCGCGAGGCTCGCGCTTCAGGTAGCCCGGCCCGGTGTCCTGCAAGCGGTTCTGCCCGTCATACGCACGGTCGGGGTTAACAAACATCGATGCGAGTCGGTCGGTGTCGTGGCTGTCGTAGAGATTCATCTGCGCGAGCGAGACTTGCATTGGGTAGTTGAAGACGACCCGGCTTATCCGTTTCCCAAACTCGCTCGGAGAGATCGCGTGCGCATCGTCGGCGAAGAAATCCAACGCGGGCATTGCGAACTGATAGTTCATCACTGCATCGAACTGGTCTCCCTTCAACCAGGGATGGGCCCACGACCAGATTTCGCCGGTGATGTACGCGTCGGGGTTGATGCCTTTGACGAGCTTCCGCCACTCGATCCAAAACGGGTGCGCGATATCGCCGGGCACGTCGAGACGCCAGCCGTCGATGCCGTCGCTCGGATCGCCGTCGCCGTTGGGATCCATCCATCGGCGGGTGATGTTGAAGATGTGTTGTTTGGGCCCGGGTGCGAGGCCGGTGTCGGCGTCGTTCTTGAATACCGGCAGGTGCCCGTTGGGCTGATCCCACGCGTCCCACTGGATGCCGCCGGGCTGGCCGTGCACAAGAAGTGGTTCGTCCATCGGCCGCCAATTTTCCGGATTGCCCCAGTCGGTAATCTCAAACCACTGGGCGTACGGGCTGTCCTGACCTCGCGTAAGCACATCCTGAAAATACGGATGCGCGCGACCCACGTGATTGAACACGCCATCGATCACCACGCGAAAACCTTGCGTCTTCGCTTCCTCAAGGAAATCGAGGAACACCAAGTCGCTCTCGGACCATTGCCACGTCGCGGGGTCGTCGGTTTCGGTGGGGATTTGGTTGGTTGGTGTTGCACTCTTGACGCCGAAGTTATCGTCGATGTGCCGAAAGTCGGCCGTGTCGTACTTGTGCATCGATTCCGCTTCGAAGATCGGGTTCAGGTAAATCGCGTCGATCCCGAGCTTGCGTAAATACGGTAGGGACGCTTGAAGCCCTTGCAGATCGCCGCCAAAACGCCGCCGCCACACGTTGCCATGCCCGGTGTAAAAATTGTCTTCGCCGGCTTCTTCGCCGTGGTTAATGGCGGTGGCCCACCAATCCGCGGTCCACGGCAGCAGCGTTTCGTACGCCGCGTCGCCGGGATCGTTGCTCGGGTCGCCGTTGCGGAAGCGCTCAACGAACACCTGATACCAGACCACCCGCTTGGCCCAGTCGGGCGTCTCGAAACTCGGCGTCATGTCCACTTCGAAGGGCAACAAAATCGCCAAGTTGGGTGCGGACTCAGCTTGACCGTTACGGCCTTTGAGCATCGACGCGTCGCCATCGACAAACTGCAGGTAATAAGAAACGGTTTCGCCGGGCTCGGTCTGAAGCAAACCGGCCCAATGGTCCCGGCCAAGCTCGGTGCGCTCAAGCGCGAGGTCGTGCGTCGTTTGAACGCCGGGTTCATCGCCGAGCACGATCACGCGCACGGCTTCGACATCGTCAGCCTGTGTGGTTGTGCCGAGGTGCAGCATGTCTTTGGCGACGACGTTGCGGTCGGCGAATTCGTTCGGGCGGTGCGCGAGCGCTTCTCCCCGCACGGCGTTGGGCTCCGGGGCGGGCAGCTTCCGGGCGTCGTCACCGATCAGTACGGCCGAGTTGTACGCGCCATGCCCGTCGGGCTCTTCGAGTTCGGCGTCGCTGTACAACGGGTCGCGGACGAAGTCCTCGCCATTAACAATGAACTTGTACTGGTGGATGCCCGGCTCGAGTTCGAGCGTCGCCGTCCACTGCCCGCTGGTCGCGTCCTGGTTGACCGGTTGCATTGGCGCAGCGGTCTTGGACCAACCGTTAAACGTCCCGGCCACGTGAATCGTTTCAGGGGGGCTCGCCCAGCCGGTCGTATCGATGCGGAACGTGTGGGGCGTGGAAGCCAAGGCACTGCCTACCCAACCGACCAAGACTAAAGCGGCCAGGCTGGAGAGACGGCGGCGAAACAATAGCGAAGACATACGGATTTCCTGAACGAGTGGATCTTGTCGTTGAATGATGGGACGCGAAGCTCTTTGAGAACACCCCGCCAACCCACCAAGATGCCGCTCGCACAAAAGCTCAGGGTCCCGGTCACCGAGTGGCCAAACCCGTGGACCCGCGTAGAACCAGGTGCGTCGGAAGGGTCGGCGATGCATCGGTTGTTTGCGGCAAGTCGCCGTTCTGCGAACGGATGCGATTGATCAGGCGTTCGCACGCGGTGCCGCCGGCTTCGTGGAGCGGAAGTTGCACGGTGGTCAAGGCTGGATTGGTGTACGCCCCGTGCGCGATCCCATCGAAGCCGACGACCGAGATGTCGCCGGGGATGCTTCGGCCCGACGCCACGCAGCCGTGCATCGCACCGATGGCCATCTTGTCGTTCGTACAAAAAAGCGCGGTGACGTCCGGGTGCTCGGCCAGGAGCTGCTTGGCCGCTTCACAGCCGTGTTCTTCGGTAAATCGGCCGTCTACCTTCCAGCCTTCCGCGTTGGTGATCCCTGCGTCGCGCATCCGGCGTTCATAAACGTCCATCATCACGTGCGTGGTCTGGACGGTCGGAGAGCCGTGGATCAACCCGATTTTTCGATGCCCCAGTTGCATCAAATACGTCATGACCTGCTCGGCACCGCCCGCGTAATCGCAGACCACGTGATCCACCGACCAGCCGGGGAAGACATTGTTGACCGCGATCATCGGAAGCTTTTGCTTGGCGAAGTCCTTGAGGAATACGTGCTGGTCGTTGAAGCCGATGCACAGCACGCCATCCACAAAGCGACGCTCGAAGAGTTCAAGATGTTTCCGGGACTTAATAAAGTCAGGCTTGGCGGATTCGATCGTGACTTTGTGCCCGAATCGGTCGGCCTTGTCGACAACGCCGGAGATAATCTCACCGAAATAAGGGTCCGCTAAGGCGTGCCTCAGGGTCGGCAGCAAAACACCCAACATCCGCGTGTATTTCCCGGAAAGGGACTGGGCGATGCGGTTGGGTCGATAGCCCGCTTCGTCCATCACGCCGCGGACTTTGCGGGCAGTGGCCTCGGTGATCTTGGGATTGGCGTTGATCACCATCGAGACCGTGGCCACCGACACATTCGCGCGTTTCGCGATTTCACGGATACCAATCCGCTTAGCCGGCGAGCTAGCCTTCACCGAGGACCGCGATTTGCGGTCCTGAGGCGTTTTGAGCGGCGTTGGTGAAGCGGTCGGGCCCATGAGCGAGTGCTGGATGGTGGAGCGGTGAAAGGAGATTTTGAACCAAGCCAAGAACGGCGTTCAAGCTGAAGATTGAAAGTCTGCCAGAGATGACACACGCGTGAATCACGGCATAGGGGGTAAGACGAACACGGGTGAACTTAGTTAAAACAGTTTACCGCAGAAGCATGTCTTTGCAAGTCTTCATTCAATTCAGGCTCTCAAGCTACGGCCTCTCAACGTTGTCGAAGCTAAAGTCCGACGCCCGGCTCGCGGACGACGATCACCAAATGGGGTTGACCCATCGTAAAAATGCGTTATTGTTGACGAACGTATCCAGTGACTCTAGGCTTCGGCCAGTCGTTTCGAGATTCGCTTTCTTCTGTATTTTCAAAGTATTTCGAACGATTCTTGCCTCTGACTTCTTTCGCCACGCTCGCACCCGTCGCGAAATCTAACGACCCCGTTTCCACGATTTTGTTGATTTGAGACTTTTTTTACGCGACGCTGGTTGAACCGTTTAACTCACAGGCCCGGCATCCAGTCCGATGGCCTACGAAACGACTTGCCGCAGACTTCCGCTTCCCGTTTTCTTTGGAGCCGACCATGACGATCCAGGGCCTCCGTGACTCCTCCACTTCCGCCCGCTCGGGCTTCACGCTGATCGAGCTGCTCGTGGTGATCTCGATTATTGCGTTGCTGATCGGTTTGCTGCTTCCGGCCTTGGGGGCCGCCCGCGAAACCGCACGCACCGCCGCCTGCTTATCCAACATTCGTCAAATGGCGATCGCGGCAAACTCGATGGCCGCGGACCGCAAGGGTTACATGCAGACCAGCACCACGTTCCTCGTCGCGGGTGGTGCCGATCCGCGGGTTGCTCGTCAGCAGGTCCGTCGCTCGGACGACAAAACGCAGTGGGCCGACTGGGCCACGGCCATTGCCCAATACATGGGCGAAGGCGAATTCGACGCCGCCGTCCCCGACGCGAGCCCGCCTACTGAAGCGTTCCTGTGTCCCAGCGATCCTTCACGCGACGCTGCCGGCCCCGTGGGCTATCGCGTTTACAACAACATCTTCGACAACCAAGACTTTAACCCCGTGTCCTACGGCCCCAACGTGGACGTCACGGGCCTAAACATTGACGGCTCGGGCCGCTTCGCCTCGTCGCCGGTGATGTACGCATACAAGCCGGGGGTACCGGGCAATCGTGGCCAGTTCCTTGATGGCAATCTGTATTCCGCACCCAATGCCTCGGGCACGATGCTCTTTGCCGACTGCGGCGTTCGCGGTAATCCTGCAGAAGATGCGATTGGCGAGAACCCGCTCGTGGCCAACGATGTGCTCGGGTATTTCAGCCATTGGAATTCGGTTGCGTCAAGCATCAGCACCGACGAACGTAATGGAACCCTCGCCGGTTACTACGACGTCAACCAAACGCAAGACCGCTCCGGCCGCATGCCCATCGACGAGTTCGGCGGTGCCCGTCACAACACCGAAACCATCAACGTCGTCAATATCGACGGCAGCGGCACCAGCGCCACCGGCGAAGACGGCTGGGCCGAAGTCAACATCTCGCCTTACGTCAACTGATCCTCGCCGCCGCGCACCGCGCGGCCACACTCCCCTGCTTCACTCGCCCCCTTTTGGAGATTGACCATGAAACCACGCACTTCTGCCTTACTCATTGCCTGCTTGGCCGGCACCGCCGCCTCCGCTCAGCCCGTCATCGACGGCATCGTGGACGCGTCCTACGGCAACGCCGTTTCGGTTCAAACCATCCAAACGCAGTTCGGCGACGTCACCGACCCGCTTCTGCCCAACGGCAGCGAGTTGAACGCGGCGTACGCCCAATTCGACGAAACCAATCTGTACCTCACCTTCACCGGCAACCTGGAACCGAATTTCAACAAACTCGTGGTGTTCTTCGATTCGGTCGCGGGCGGTCAGCAGACCATCGATCCGCTGAACAACCCGGTGAACTTCGACTCACGCATCGGCAACGGCAACGCAAATGCCTGGGACGCGCTGGCCCCGATCGCGGCCGACCCTAATGCGGATCCGCCGGTCGACGGGCGTTCGGGCCTGGTCTTTGACAATGGATTTTTGCCGGACTACGCGATGCTCTTCCGTCGTGGTGAAACGTTCGATGTTGACTATGCCCAGATGAATCAAACGGCCGTGGCCGCCGATGAATTCTCCGACATCTTTGCCGGCTTCAATAGCGGTTCCCCGTTCTTACCGCTTGAGGGCGTCAATCACGATTTCGCGGTGGGGCATGACGATTCCAACCTCGCCGGCGTCACCGGGGGCACCCAAGCCGCCGATCAAGCCGCCGCCGCCGCCGTGACCACCGGCACCGAAATCCAAATTCCTCTGGCCGCGCTGGGCAATCCCACCGGCGACGTGAAAATCACCGCGTTTATCTCCAGCGGCAGCTTCGACTTCTTCTCCAACCAGTTCCTGTCCCCGCTCGAAACCGAAGATTTCGACGAAGACCCCGAAACGGCGGAAGAACGTCCC
>JBCCDN010000061.1:0-17932 GCA_039030755.1 Planctomycetota bacterium
AAGGCCACTCGGCGGAGAATGGCAGAATATGCACGGTGGTGGTTTCTCCGTTGGCTTCCACAATACAAGCCAGACATGGGAAGTCTACGTTCCAGCACTCGAATCCCTCGACGCATGGGATACTGGCTTAAAAGATGAAGCTACAATTGCTGAGGATTATTCAGAACCATTATCGCTATGGTTTGATCCAGACGACACTCCTTTCAATAGACCCGGCGGTAAACATAGTTTCCCTGAGTTGAATTTGTCGATGAATGGCTCCTGGAGTATTCCAGGCTTTGACGAACAAATCTCATATGTGCTGCTTAAAGACGGCGAAGCTGCAGCGATAGATAGCGGGACTTTTTCTGCATCAGAAGATGCCCATCCAATATCTCTTTCTGATCTCAGCGGCGAAGATGCCGGATTCTATGCTATCGGCGCTGGATTCGATTACAATGCAGACGGGTCACTTGATGCCTCTGAAGCCAGCTTCCTATTGCCATTCGATCTTATAGTTTACGCCCACCGGCTCAACCGAGCTTTAGATGTTGCGATGCAAACTCCTCCGGTGCCGTCAGTTAAAACGGACGCCACAGCAGAGCAATATGTCTTAGATACTGTTGACAACATGGAATCTAAGTGGAGCGAATATATTTGGTGGCAAGAATTCAATTTCGATTCTTTCATCACTGAAGTGGATGCCGCGCTCAGTTGGTCATCATTCAGCGCGTCTTGGGACGATGACGGCCCATTATGGTACAATATCCTTAACGATATGGGGATTCCGAATGGTGGGGCTAATGCTGGAGAACTTATGCACGAAGTAACACACGTGCGAAACGATTTCAGAAATCAATTTGACGGAGTGAGTGAAGATGAGGGTCTGGGATATGTGACCCAATACCTTGTCAATTCTTTCCTTCCCAGGCTTAGCGGTCTAGAAGATAAGTTTAACGGTATTATCGAAATTGAATCTGCTTCGGAGCGGAGAATGGCCCTCTTCAATTTCACAGAAGATTGGAGCTCTGTTTGGAATCGGTTTATGACAGTTGTTATCAATGGGAATGTAAGTACGGATAATGATCCGACAGACTTTGAGCGAACTGTTACGGGTTCGGATATTTTGAACTTCGAGCAGGCCTATGGCGTTGATCTTTCTATTGCCAAAATGGTCACAGCCCTCAACAACAAGTATGAAACTGCACACCCTAGCTCGGACGTAGATTTTGCATTCTCGCGTCTTCATCGTGATAATAATTCAGAAATCAGTATTTCTCCTCCTCTTGGCGTAACATTTCTAACGAGCCATCTAGATGATGGATATTTGATTAGTGAGGTGCTATTCTAGATGCCCTGGTGTCGGTCGTGTGGATATGATTTAAGGGGGATTAGCCATGGTCGATGTCCAGAGTGTGGTCAACGCTTTTGCCTTGAAAGCCAAGCGACTTTTCTAAATCGGTCGCCACGCAACTGTTTTTATAGGAATATGGCCGCCTGGCTATTGGCCATTCCTTTGCTGAACCTTTTTTTACCGATCTCGTTGCGTGAAAGCGATCTTCTACATGTGTTTGTCCACCCCATCTACTTGCCAGCAATTATTTTTGTTCTCGCAGCATGGTTATTTCCGAGTTACTGCTTTTCCATCTTGGGGATATTCAACTCGTATGCGTTTGAGCTGGCTTATGCGATGATGCAGCGAAACCAACGCTTAGGGCATGGATCACTTCTTGAACAATCGCTTGACGGAAGGTCGGTAGCATTTTTACTATTGCTTGCAATCACATCGACGGTACTTTTTGTTGTCTTCGTCAAGAAGCGCATTTACAGCCTGACGCGTTCGTATCCAACTTAGATAGATCGCGTAAATTTGTGGTTTTTGTGCAATGGATGATCTCTCCAAGGCCTTGTGTTGATATGCCGAACAGTGTTCGCGGCACGCCTTATCTTTAGATTGCCCATAAACGCCGTTATAAGTCGCTTTTCTGTCTATGTCTCACTCTGAAGTTCATGCACCTTAATTGAACTGCGTGGGAGTACCCTCGCCGAAGTTGGGTAGTTGTCCGTCATTACCTCGACCACAGACGCGATGACGTGGGTTGCCGGTCGTCCGCTCGGTTCCCGCTAACTGTATCAACAGTCGAGAGAAAACCTGCCTGTGCTAGTCTTGATCTATCCGAACTCACCAACACGCGGGTTCGGACACTCACGCTAGCCGCGATTACCCGGCCCGCTCGTCGACACCTAACGGTTGCGGGCCGCGATCACGCTTCCGATTTTGAAGGCAGGAGCATGGTTCGTGTTCGACGCTATCAGAGAGTCGGTGCAGGGGTCGCGGCTGCCTTGATTGCCACTCGTTCTTTTCATGCCCGAAACCAAGCCGCTCCACTTGGGGTTACATCGCCCGTATCTGGACTACATCCCGGTCACTCTGACCACGGCGGATCGTCTGCGACATTTGCATGTGCTGGGAAAAACCGGGACAGGCAAGAGCACGCTTCTCTTGAACCTCATTGCTCAGGACTTGCACGCCGGTCGGGGGCTGGCAGTGATTGATCCCCACGGCGACCTAGCCGAAGACGTGTTGGCCGCGGTGCCTCCCAAGCGCTTCGATGATGTGGTGTACTTCAACGCAGCCGATCACGAGTGGCCGATCGGCTTTAACCTGCTCACTCACTCGCCACATGATGCCCGTCCCCGACAGGCCGACGGCATCATCGAGTGCTTCCGGCATCTTTTCAGTGACTCTTGGGGGCCACGGCTTGAGTATCTCTTCAAAGCCACTCTGCTCACGTTGTTGGCAAACCAGAACGTATCCCTGCTTGGGGTCGCACGACTCCTCTCCGATCCTGTCTACCGCTACTGGGCGCAGCAACGCATCACCGATCCCCAGCTACGTTTCTTCTGGGGGCGCGAGTTCGATCGCTATGGCGACCGTTTTGAACGCGAAGCGGTCAGCCCGATCCAAAACAAAGTCGGCCCGCTCTTGCTTGACCCCGTCCTCCGCAACATTGTGGGACAGGTCACCAGTGGATTTGATCTCCGCTTCATGATGGACCGTCGTCGCATCCTGGTGGCGAACCTCGCCAAGGGAGCGATTGGCAGCACAAACGCGAACCTTCTGGGTTCGCTTTTACTCACTCAGCTACAGCTGACCGCCATGCAACGTCGTCATCGTCGCACGCCATTCTTTGTGTTCGTCGACGAGTTCGGCTCTCTGGCAACCGATGCTTTCGTTGATCTCCTCGGTGAAATTCGGAAGTACGGCATCGGCCTCGTGCTCGCCCGGCAGCGGCTCGGGCATGATCGCCCCGGCATCGATACCGCCGTCCTAGGCAACGTGGGATCACACGTGGCGTTTCGGATCGGGGGACATGACGCCGCGACGATGAGCCGGGAAATGGGTGGCCCCCGTGACCTCTCCGAGTTCACCGAACTCAACAACTTCCAAGCTTTCACACGAGTACTCGGTGATGGTGACGTGATGCGGCTCTGCGAGATGAGCTTGCATGACCCGTTCGAGTTAAAGAGGCGGAAAGTTTCGCGGCTAAAGAAGCTGTCGCGGCAGCGCTTCGGCACTCGTCGGAGCGTGGTCGAGGATCGCATCGAACGGTGGTTTCAGAACCCCTTCTGACTCTCACCGCCTTTGGGTCCAGTTGCGCACTTCGGCATTTGTGCCACGCTTAGCCGAGAGGTTCTTTTCATTCAGACCAGACCGCCGGAGCTTGCTCCGGTGGTCGGGGTGAGCTGGGGCGGTCGCACCACCGAACGGAGCGACACGCGATGGCTTTGAAGCAAAACAGAGGAGATGTGTATCAGGAGGTGACGGATCGGGTAATCGAGGCGTTGGAGCGGGGAGTTCCGCCTTGGCGTAGTCCCCTGATCGCGACTGCGGCCGGTGATCCTCGGAACGGAGTGAGCAAGAAGCCGTACCGCGGCGTCAACATCTTCCTCCTTCTGATGACCGCGATGTCGCGCGGGTACACCAGTCCCTACTGGCTCACTTTCAAGCAGGCGCGTTCGCTGGATGGCAGCGTGCGGAAGGGAGAGAAGGGGACGCCGATCATCTTTTGGAAATCGTTCGAGAAAGTCAATCCAGATATCGGCGAACCCGAGAAGATTGTGGTTGCACGGGGATACCGGGTTTTCAACGAAATGCAGTGTGATTTACCGAATGCACGCTATGAGCCACCGCCCACACCGAAGCCGGCGCAGACGGAAGATGTCCCGGCTGCTGATGACATCTTGAATGGCTGGCCCGACTTCTGGGGCATGCTTGGGGAAGGACCGCAGCCGGCTTATCGACCATCGGCCGATCACATCCTCATGCCGGTCCCGAGCAACTTCGTCTCTAAGCTCGAGTGGTATTGCACGGTATTCCATGAGACCGTTCATGCAACCGGTCACTCAAAGCGACTAGATCGTGACGGCATCACAAAGCCGCAGCCCTTCGGTTCCGCTGGCTACGCCCGCGAAGAACTGATCGCCGAACTTGGGGCCGCATTTCTATGTGCCCGAGCCGGCATCATCTCTCAGACCTTCGATAACTCGGCGGCATATCTGGGGAACTGGATCAAGCGGCTGCGTGATGATCCGAAGTTGATCGTGCAGGCTGCGGGGAAGGCCCAGCAAGCCGTCGATCTGATTCTCGGTGAACAGTTGGACGCAATAAGTGAATAAGAAAAGCCCGCCAGAAATGGCGGGCTTTCACGCGCCGGTATGAAAAGGTGAGCGGGTTACGAAGTGGTCGCGGCCGCGGGCTTGGCTCCTTCTTGCGTTTGCTCACGTTTCGCACCATCGCTGGCGGGCTTCGATTCTTCGGGTTTTGGTTTTTCGGGGTGCATGCCGTTCGTGGCTTGCGGGGCGGGAACGTCGTGGTGCATGCCGTTAGTCATGAGGATCTCCGATGGGGTGAGGATGCTGGTGAGGTACTCGTAGTACCGGGCAAGATTGTTCCGGGCACCAACCCAGAACACGAGGATCAGAAGCAGCCACCCGGCGTCCAACCACCCGATGCCAACTGAGGCGTCGAGGCGGTAGAGAACGAGGGCCACCGCGAGCGCGACCAGGGTGTTGCTGTGAAATTGGTAGTGCCGGTAAAACTGCTGGACAGCGGTATTGATCGCGTCGAGGTTCGCTTGCACGGCTCGGCCGTTCCAAGCTGGTCTTCTTAGGCCCGTGGCATGGTGGAAGCTGTCCACAAGAACGAAGCGCACAGCGCTGACGGCCATCCCTGCAGCGATTGCGGCGACGGTCGAGTTGAGGAAGGCGAGCAGAGAAGGGAGGGCGGCGGCATTCACGCTCACGCCGGGCCACCAACCTTGCAACGCCCAGACCACGATGAAGCCGGGAATTGCGTAGGCAATGAGCAGTCCGAAGTTGCTCGTCGAGATGTCGTTCATTGTCCGCCATACTGCCACGCCCTGATTGCTTGCGCAATGCTTTGATCCCAACTTAGGATCAGTCTTGGTCGAAAATAGCGTGATCCCGAGATGGGATCAAGGACAAAATCTCGCGGTCCATGGCCCCAGCACGAACCGCGCTACAAGCAACTCTGCGCGAACCTGAAAGCAATCCGGGAGCAAGCGGAACTGACCCAGCGCGAGCTTGCCGAGCGTTTGCGGTGGCAGCACAGCAAAGTAGCCAAGACCGAGACTGGGGCACGTCGGATCGATCCAGTCGAGGCCTTGGATTGGTGCCGAGCCTGTCAGAGTGATCTGGGTCAAGCGGTTGCGTCGCTCTGAATCCCTATCACCAATTTCATGATCTTCCCTTCGACTTTCGGGGAGACTGGTTTGTAGCCGGTCTCAAGCGCCCACCAACTCGTCAGTCCAACGTTGGCGCGTTTCCCAGCGGCTCTCTGGTTGAGGCCATGAGTCGTCCGGTACCACTTCATACGACCCGGTAGATCGTCTGGGGGCGGGGTGGGATTGAAGCCGAGAAACGAGACGATGGCGGGTAGTGCTCGAACGGCTGGAACACAGAAACCTGTCTCCCAGTTGCCGAGTGTTGGCTTTGACACCCCCAGCAGTGCGGCCACCTCACGCTGCGTCAGCCCGCGATCTAACCGCGCCGCTTTGAGGTGCTCACCAGTAGTCTTCGGATCGCTTGGATAGTCGGAAATCTTGGGCTTGACTGCACTTAGCTGGCGTTCGCAAAAAGGCGACATAGGCAGTGCCCTATGTCGCGGTGGACGAGGCCAAGCGGGCATTACAAAACACATCCTCCGGCGGTGGTTCGGCGAAGCTGCCGCTCAAGAGCTTTGACTTCGTGGTCTACGGCGGGGCGGAGGCAGCGAATCTTTTGGTGGACGTGAAGGGGCGGAAGCACTCGGGGCGGACGGCGTCGGGGGCGGGTACGGGCAAGGCGTTGCAGAACTGGGTGACGCGGGACGACGTGGCGGGGTTGGAGCGGTGGTCGGGGATTTTTGGCGAGGGGTTTGAGCCGGTGTTCGCGTTTTTGTTTTGGTGCGATGCGCCGCCGCCGGATGCGCTGTTTCTCGAAGTCTTCGAGTTCGGCGAGCGGTGGTACGCGGTGCAGGCGATCCGGCTGGGCGACTACGTGTCGGCGATGCGGGAACGCAGCAAGCGGTGGGACACGGTGAGCGTTCCGGCGGCGTATTTCACACAACACGCCCGGCCGATCAAAGAACTGCTGAATCTCGGATAAGCGTGGGGAATCCGGAGATTTCGCCCGTGCCGCGTAGGGTCGATACGATCCACGCCCCATGACCGAGTCTCCCGAGAAACGTTCGTACAAGGACACGCTGCACCTGCCCAAGACCGCGTTTGCGATGAAGGCGAATCTGGTGCAGAACGAGCCTGCGTCGGTGAAGCGATGGGCGGAGTTGGGCGTGTACCGAAAGCTGCGCGAACGGGCGGCGAAGGGCGAGACCTCGAGCAACTTCGTGTTTCACGACGGCCCGCCGTACGCGAACGGCGACATCCATTTGGGGCACTTGCTCAATAAGTGTTTGAAAGATTTCGTCGTGCGTTCGCACGGGATGATGGGCATGGACTGTCCGTACACGCCGGGCTGGGATTGCCACGGGCTGCCGATCGAACACAAAGTGATGCAGGAGCTAGGGCCGGCGGGTAAGGAAATGGGTCCGCTGAAGATTCGGAAAAAGTGCGAGAGCTACGCGAAGAAGTTCGTGAAGACGCAGAGCGCGCAGATGCAGCGGCTGCTGACCCTGGCGGACTACGACGATCCGTACCTCACGATGCTGCCGAAGTACGAAGCGGGCGTGCTCGAGGTGTTCGCGGGGATGATCGAGCGGGGGCTGGTGTATCGGGATTTGAAGCCGGTGCACTGGTCGGTGGACAACCAGACGGCGCTCGCGGAGGCGGAGTTGGAGTATTACGACCGGGAAGACACGAGCGTGTACGTCTGGTTCGAGAGCGCGGACGATGCGGACGTTGGGTTCATGATCTGGACGACGACGCCGTGGACATTACCGGCGAATTTGGCGGTCGCGGTGCACCCGCGGTTCGAGTACGGGCTTTATGACCTGGGCGAAAAATTTGGCGGCAAGCGGGCGTGGATCGCGACCGAACTGGCGAGCAAAGTGCTGTCGCGGCGCGGCGTTGACCTCGGCGAGCCGCTGGAGACGAAACGCGGCGAGGACTTGGTTGGATTGGTGTACGGCCACGCGTTCATCGAACGTGCCGGCAAGGTCGTCGCCGCGGAGTACGTCACGGCCGAAGACGGCACGGGCCTCGTGCACACCGCGCCCGGGCACGGTGCGGAGGATTACCAGACCGGTCTGCGCGAAGGCCTCGACGTGTACTGCCCGGTGCGTGGCGACGGCACGTACGACGACACCGTGCCCGACTGGCTGCGCGGCGAGTCGATCTGGAAGGCGAACGACGCGGTGGTCGAACGGCTGCGCGAAAGCGGGCACCTGTTCTTCGACGAACGGTTCACGCACAGCTACCCGCACGACTGGCGGGGCAAGAAGCCAGTGATCTTCCGCGCGACCGAGCAGTGGTTCATCGGCGTGGACCGGCCGATTGAGGGCGGCGCGTTGGACGGTCAAACGCTGCGGGAAGTCGCGCTGAAAGAGACCGCGGAGAACGTTGAGTTTTTCCCGGCGTGGGGACGCAACCGCATGCGAGGGATGCTCGAGGGCCGGCCGGACTGGTGCGTGTCGCGGCAGCGGAGCTGGGGCCTGCCGATCCCGGCGTTTTTCCGGGCGGACGGGTCACCGTTGTTGAACGCGGACAGCGTGCGGGCCGTCTCGAAGGTGTTCGCCGAGAAGGGGAGCGACGCGTGGTTTTTCCTGGAGCCGGAGGCGTTGCTTGCGGGCTACGACGAACCCGGCCGGGACAAGAGCACCCTCACCAAGGGCGGCGATACGTTCGACGTGTGGTTCGAGTCGGGTAGTTCGTGGAACGCGGTGCTGCGCGAGGGTTGGAACGACAAGCAGGCGGGAGAAGGTTTCCCCGCAGCGCTGTACCTCGAAGGCTCGGACCAGCACCGCGGCTGGTTTCAGCATTCGCTGTTGCCCGCGCTGGCCGTGACGGGGAAGCCGCCGTTCGAGTCGATTCTGACGCACGGGTTTATGGTCGACAAAGACGGCCGGAAGATGAGCAAGTCCACCGGCAGCGCGCTGAAGGTAGACGAGCTGATGAAGAAGTACGGCGCCGACGTCTGCCGGTGGTGGGTCGCGTCGCTGAACGTGGACAACGACATCAAGGTGGACGACAGCTTTTTCAAGCTGGCGGGCGAGTCGTACCGCAAGGTGCGGAACACGCTGAAGTTTTTGCTGAGTAATCTTAATGGGGTCGAAGCCGATCAAATCGTGACGCCCGTCCGTATGCTGAAGCCGACGCACTTGGAAGCGTGGTTGCTTGGGGAGTACGGCAAGTTGTGTGAAACCGTTCGCTCGGCCTACGAGCGTTACGCGTACCGCGAGGCGTACGCGGCGCTGTTCGATTTCTGTAACGACACCCTGTCGGCGGTGTACCTCGCCGCGGTGAAGGATCGTATGTACTGCGACGCGGTGGATTCATCGAGGCGGCTTCGCGCTCAGGCGGCGATGTTCACGGTGGCGGACGGCTTGTGTCGCCTGCTCGCGCCGCTGCTCCCGCACACGGCCGATGAGGCGTACACAACGCTTTACGGCGAAGGCAAAACCGGCGACGCGGTGTGCGTGCATCTGGCTGGTTTGCCCGAAGGGTTGGGGCTGCCGGTCGATGACGCGTGGGCCGACGTTCTACGACAGCGCGACGCTTGGCTTAAGGCCATGGAAGACGCGGGCCCGGCCGGTGGTGACGGCGATCAACGCAAGGGCAAAGTCAATCCGCTGGACCTGGGTTTGCGGGTCTCGGGCGACTGGCCGGGCATCGATTCGACGGATCTCGCGGACTTGTGTGGTGTGAGTCGCTTGAGCACCGGCGCCGAGGCGATCTTGGTGGACGATCTTTCCGACGAGCCGCGGTGCGAACGATCGTGGAAGCGGGACGGCACGGTGAAGCGGCGGCGCGATGGCGGCATGTTGTCGGATCGCGACGCGGCGGCGCTGGGTTTGGCCTGATTGATCCGATGAAGGTTGCCTGATCCGTACAACCCGAACCGGTGGCGCTGCGTTGGTGAAGCGCGGCGCAGAATTGACCGAAGATCGGTGCGTGGCTGAAACATTGACGCCAAACCAAACCGAGCTGGCAGCGACGCCGGAGACCTCAAAGACTTCGGTGGCCGAGTTGCCAACGCAAGTCCGTGAAACGCGGCCGGGCGATGTGGCGGAGGCGTTGATGTATGCGTCGGCCGCCGGTGTCGCGGTGGAGGCAGAAGACGTGGATCATGGTGTGAGCCACGTTTGTCACGGGGGCGAGGCTGCGGATCCTGAGATGTTGGGCGTGGCGGTGGTGAGCCGGGAGGCCGAGCCGCCGACGCGGGTGACGTTGCACGACGACGACGCGGGCGTGACGTCACGGCGGTTGTTGGATATGAGCCTGATGAAGTTGGGTACGGCCGGAACGCGGATGATCCGGGTCCAGAGTGCCGAGGCGACGCTCCCGAACCTTTGGCCGGCCGCAGGTTGGCTGGGCACGCTCCCAGACTTGAGCGAACGGGCCGAGGCGCGTCGCTGGACAGATGCGTTGGAGGCGTGCCCCGCGGGCGTGATCGACGTGGTTCAGCGGGCGCTAGGGAAGGCGGAGGCGGCGTTGCGGGATTTGGACGTTGAAGCATCGCTGGATCCGGAGCCCGACGAGACTTCTGAACACGAGCCGACCTCGGCGGCGTGACGTGCTCTATCGGACTTAGCGAGATGTTTTGTAGCGATTGAGCGCGGATGTGGTGTGGATGCCTCAACCGAGCCGCCGGGTGTTCCGATGCTCAGAATGTGTCGGCCGCGAAACCACAACCTGTCGCCAATGTCGAGCGTGCCGCTTCCGAGGTCCTCGCGCACGAGCTGAACAACCTGCTGGTGGGTTCGATGCAGACCGTCGCGGCGGCGACGCGTGCCCTGCACCGCGCCGACGCTTCGACCACGTCTGCCCAGCAGGAGCACGACGTGTTGCGGCGACTACAAAACACCGAGCTTCTGTTGCGACGCATGGCCGAGGTCGTGGAAACGCTCGGGCAAAGCGATGCTGCGTCCATGGCCGTCGGGGAAAGGTTGCCCGCGTCCTTGAAGGTGCAGACGCTGGGCGAAGCGATCGACGAGGCGTTGCGTAGCGTGGAGATTGAAGCGGCGTCGGCAAACATCGAGCTGGATGCGATGGTGGATCCACGGCTCGCAGCGCTGCCGGCCGACGCGTTGTACACCGTCGTCTCCAACGGCTTACGCAACGCATTGGAGGCCATCGCGTCGCACACTCCCGAACACGGTCAAGCCGGTCGTGTCGAGTTGCGCCTCAAGCGTGATGGTGACGAGGTCGTCTTCACCTTGGTGGACAACGGCCCGGGGGTTGATTCCAACTTGCAAACGCCCGGTGGGGGATTCCGCTTTGGAAAAACGACAAAACTCAACGGCAAGGGCATCGGCTTGGGACTCTCTCGACAGGTCGCGATGGCGTTGGGAGGGAAGCTCTGGCTCCGTAATGGGTTGCCGCAGGGCGCTGTCTTGACGCTACGATTTCCGGTGGTGTCGTTGGAACAGCGGGACCCGCGAGGTGTCGCGTGAGTCGGGTGCTGATCCTCGATGAAGATGCGTTCGTGGCCGAGGCGTTGGCCGCGGTGCTTCGGGCAGACGGGCACGAGTGCGAGACGCGCGGGACGGTGGCTGGCGCCTTGGACCATTTACGCGATGCGCAGGCGGGCGTCGATCTGCTGGTCACCGAGATGCAGTTGCATGACGCAGACGGTATGGATGGCTTGTCGCTGTTACGGCGGGTTCGTGACGAGCACGCGGACGTGGTGCCCTTGGTCGTGACGGGGTATGGGAAGATTGAAGACGCGGTGCGTTCGATCAAGTTGGGGGCGGCGGACTATCTGACCAAGCCGGTGCTCGATGACGAGCTGCGTGAGGCGGTGCGTCAGGCGGGCGAGTTGCACGCGCTGGTGTCGGGGGCGGGTGCGAACTCGGCGGACGATGCGATGGAAACCGCAGCACTCGAAGATGAGCTCGGGCATGATGTGCGGGTGATTCGAGCGGTGTCGGCGCTGGGTGCGATTGCGTCCTCGGAAGTGCCGGTGATGATCACCGGAGAAGCGGGCGTGGGTCGGTTGCGTTTAGCGGAGGCGTTGCACGCGGGGTCGGGGCGGCGTGACGGGCCGTGCGTGGTTTTCACGTGTCGCGAAGACGAGGGTCCGCGGCACTTGGCCGAGTTGGTGGGGCACGTGCGAGAGGCGTTTCCCGAAACGCCACGTCGTCGGGCCGGGGCGGTGGGTGATGCGCGGGGCGGAACGTTGATCGTGCGGGACATGCATTTGGCGACGGACGCGGTACAGGCGGCGCTGATGGAGATGTTGGAACACGGGCGAGCGCGTCCGGTGGGTGCTTCGGAAATGCGGGGTGTGGATGTGCGCTTGGTGTTGACGGTCGAGGCGTCCGCGAAGGACAGGGTGCGGAGCGATTTGACGAACAAGTCGGCGGCGCAGTTGGTTTTGCCGCCGCTGCGGATTCGCCCGGACGATGTGGCGATGTTGGGGAAGCGTTTCGTCGCCCGGGCTTCCCAGACGCACGGGCGACGGCGTCGGCTGGGGGACGATGCGCTTTCGGCGATGTTGGCGTATCCGTGGCCGGGCAACGTGGACGAGTTGAGGGCGGCAAGTGAACACGCGGTGCTGGTCGCGGCGGCGGCGGAAATCGGTGTGGATGATTTGCCGGCCTCGGTGACCCGGCCGATCATTTCGTCGGACCGAAGCGATTTGGCGGGACCGTGGGTGCCGCGTCCTTTGAGCGAAGCGCTGCTCGAACCCGAGCGGCGGATTTTGAAGGCCGCGTTGGACGCGAACGATTGGAACCGTAGCGAAACCGCGCGGCAGCTCGGCATCGATCGCACGACGCTTTACAAGAAGATCCGGAAGTTTCGGCTGGACGAACCCAATTAACTGGCGGCATTCACGATCGCGCGGGCGACGGTCCAGACATCGCCGGCCCCCATCGTGACCACAAGATCGCCGTCGCGGGCCATGGCGTGGACCTGGTCGGCGATGGCGTCGAGCGGATGGATGTGCAGGGCTTGGGTGCCGCGGTCGCGGAGGCGTTCGACAAGTTGCGCGGAAGTGACCGAAGCGCGTTCTTCCTGGGAGTCACGGACGAAGAAAATCTCGGGGACGATGACCACGTCGGCCGCGCCGAAGCTGACGGCGAACTGGTCGAGCAGGTGGCGGGTGCGCGAATGTTGGTGGGGTTGAAAGATGCAGATGAGTCGTCCGGGGGCTTCGTGGTCGCGAAGTGCGCGGAGCGTGGTGTCGACTTCGGTGGGATGGTGGCCGTAATCGTCGATGACCCGGAGCGTGCCGCCGGCCTTGAGTTGGCGGGTACCGATGCGTTGCATGCGTCGGTCGAGGCCCGCGAATTTTTCGAGGGCTTTGGCGATGTCGAGCCAGTCGGCGCCCAGGCGGTGGGCGAGGACGCCGGCGGCGGCGGCGTTGTAGGCCATGTGTTCGCCGGGCATGGCGGGGTGCCAGCGGGCGACGTCTTTGCCTTGATGCCGCAGGATGCACAGCGGCTTGCCGGGGTTCGGTTCGTCGTTGCGTCGCCCCTCTTTGGTGAGCACGAGTTGCCAGTCGGCCTGGGGTGCGAAGCCGAGGGTTTCGACTCTGCACTTGAGCTTGGCGGTGATGGCGACGCGGTGGGGCGATTCGTGCTGGATGAGAAGTGAACCGCCGGCGCTTTCATCGGGGAGCATCTGAGCGAACTCGGCGAAGCTTTTCACGATGGCGTCGAGGCCGTCGTAGATGTCGAGGTGGTCGGCTTCGACGTTGAGGATCACGGCCTTGGTGGGCGCAAGATGGTGGAAGCTGCGGTCGTACTCGCAGGCCTCGGCGATCAGCGTGGGTCCTTGCCCGGTGCGGTGGCCGCCGCCGAGTTGGGGGCAGTGGGCGCCGACGATGACGGAAGGGTCGAGGCCGCAGGCGATGAGCGTGTGGCCGAGCATGGAGGTGGTGGAGGACTTGCCGTGGGTGCCGGCGACGGCGACGCCGACGGTGCCGGGGTTGGCCATCACCCGGCCAAGCATGGCGGCGTACTTGACGACTTCGAGGTTGCGTCGCCCGGCTTCAAGAACTTCGGGGTGGTCAAAGGGAACGGCGGCGGAGATGACGAGGGTATCGGTGTTGGCGGGGACGGACGCGTCGGTTTGCTGAAGCGCGACGTTGAAGCCTTCGGCGCGGAGCGCGGCGACGGTGGGGGAGTCGCCGCGGTCGCTACCGGTCACGGCGTGGCCGCGGGCTTGGCAGAGTCGGGCCAGGCCGGACATGCCGCTGCCGCCGATGCCGACGAAGTGGAGGCGGGTTGGGTTCATGTGGAGGTCACCAAGCAAAAAGCCCCGCATTCATATACGGGGCTGCGTGAAGAATGGTGGGTTGGCAGCGCCCGCGTTTACTTGAATAGCGCGGGGTTGTCGTCTTCGCTGGGGGCCGGTGCGGCCATGGGTTCGACACGCCCGGGCTCGGAAGGGGTAGGCGTGGCGGCAACGGGTTCGGCCGAGGGCACGAGGAAAATCTCGACGCGGCGATTGGCTTCGGCGCCGTTGGCGGCGTTGGCGACAACGGGTTGATGTTCGCCGTAGCCCGCGATACTCATGCGGGACGACGGGACGCCGGCTTGGTTGAGCACGCGCATGACGCTAATGGCGCGGAAGGCGGACATGCCCCAGTTGTCTTCGTACTTCTGCACATTGGCGGCGTTGCGCACCGGCACGTTGTCGGTGTGGCCGACCACGCGGACTTCGTAGGCGGCGGCGGCGGGGCTGGTCAGCACGCCGGCGAGCTGGTTGAGCAGGTTTGTGGCGCCGTCGCGGACGTCGGTTCGGCCCAGTGCGAAGGTGACGTCGCTGCGGAAGCGGATCATGCCGGTTTCGGCGTCGAAGGTCATGAGGTCGGGGTTGGCTTCGGCGAGGCGTTCGAGTTCGCTGGCGAGGATCGCGGGCAGCGGTGCGCCGGCGGCGCCACGGAGCGCGTTGCGGGCGTCGTCGAGTGAGGCTCGGAGCGCGGCGGCTTCGGCTTCGAGGGCGTCGATGCGTTCTTGCATCGCGGGGTTGGGGTTGGTTCGGCCGCGGAGCATCGCGAGCGCTTCGTCTTTTTCTTGCAACTGTTGCTGGAGATCGAGGACCATTTCCTCGGCGGCGCGGTACTTGTCGCGGGCGCGGTCGGCCTCGAGTTGGCTGACGCAGCCGGTGCCTAGCGTGGTGGTGAGCAGGAGCGTGGCGGGGACCACCAGGCGGGTGAATCGGGTGAGCGTGCGGGGGGTGCGGATCATCGCGGGTCTCCGGGGTTTGAGCGGGGTTGGGATCGTTCGGGACGTGGCCCTCGCAAACGGCAAGTCTAGCAGAGCGGGCCGTCTACGGACCTTCCGGGGGCATCGGCCGATAACCTTGGGCGGCATGAATGAATGGTCCATTTCACAAGACGACGTATCGCGGACATTGCACCTTTCGGCGGCGGTGATTTCACCCGGAGGTGTGACGCATCGGCCTGGTGGGTTGTTGGCGGAGGGCGGTAAGGCGGTGGCGTGGGGTGAGCGTGACGCGATGCAACAGCAACACGGCGGGGATGCGGCGTGGTGCGACCACGGTGACGTGGTGTTGATGCCCGGGCTGGTGAACGCGCACGCGCATCTGGAGCTGAGCGGAATCGGGCCGTTGCCTTACGGCGGGGATTTTCTGGCTTGGCTTGGCGACATACGAACCTCTCTCGCGTCTGACGAAGGCGATCCGGACCTTCAGGCCGAACGCTTCAAGACCATTTCGGCCGCGATCGCGGCGTCCCGATCAGCAGGCGTGGACGCAATCGGCGATGTCACATCGGGTCATGCCGGTTGGGTCCCTCCCAGGATGCACGGGATGTCGATCGTCTCGTATCTCGAATGGTTCGGCCTCGGGCCACCTTGGGACGTCATCGCCTTGGCGGGCATGTCAGCGGACTCTGACGCATGGACCGGATACGGACACCAACCGCACGCTCCGTATTCGGCCGGACCGAGCGTGTACGCCGCCGCAAGCGCCGCAGGCCAACGAGGCTTGCCGGTCTGCACGCACCTGGCCGAGTCGCACGACGAAGCGAGGTTCGTGTCGCGGGGCGACGGGCCGTTCCGGGACATGCTGGAGGGCATCGGCAAGTGGGACGACGCGTACGCGGCGCACTATGGGCAGGGCTTGTCGCCGGTGCGTTGGATGGAGCCGTATTTGCGGGCAACGCCGTGGTTGGTCGCGCACGGCAACTACGTCGACGACGACGATCTGTCGCTGCTCGCCGAGACGAACACGAGCGTCGCGTTTTGCCCGATCGCCTCGGCGTATTTCCTCCACGAAGGCCACCGCTACCGCGAGATGCTCGACGCGGGAATCAACGTATGCCTCGGCACCGACTCGGTCGTGTGTCAGCCCCCGGAAGAGGCGCAGCCGCTTGGCGTGTTGCCGCAGATACGATTTTTGTATCACCGCGACGGCACGGATCCCGACACGCTTTTTCGCATGGCGACCATGAACGGCCGGCGGGCGCTACGTTTGGACGACATGGTGCGGACGCTGCTCGCGGTGCCGATCGATCCCGCCGATGCAACAAAGCCCTTGGTGCAGGCATTGCGGAGCGATGCGCCCGGGCGTGGCGTCGCGTTGTGACATGGTCAAGCGTGATCTGCGACGATGCTGCGATGAGCGAAAGCAAAGCGAAACTTGGCTACGTCGGCTTAGGGATCATGGGTTCGGCGATGGCGGCGAATCTGCTGAAGGCGGGGTACGACGTGGCGGTGTGGAACCGCAGCCCCGAGAAGATGGAGCCGTTGGTCGCGCTAGGCGCAACGGCGTGCAGCTCGGCGGCGGAGGTGGCGAGCGTCAGCGAGGTGGTGTTCACGAACGTCACGGACACGCCGGACCTGGAGCAGGTGCTGTTCACGGTGATGGGTTTGGCGGCGGGCGCGGACGAGAAGCGGGGCCTGATCGTTGTGGACCATTCGACGGTGAGCCCGGCGGCGACGCGGGCGTTTGCGGAGCGGCTGAAGGAATACGACGTCACGCTGCTGGATGCGCCGGTCAGCGGGGGGGACACGGGCGCGAAGGCGGGCACGCTGTCGATCATGGTGGGCGGGCCTCCGGACGTGTTTGACCAAGTGTTGCCGATGCTTGAGGTCGTGGGCGGCACGGTGACGTATCTGGGAGAGACGGGCAGCGGGCAGGCGTGCAAGGCGTGCAATCAGGTGGCGGTCCTCGGGGCGCTGTTGGGAACGTGCGAGGCGATCGCGCTGTCGAAGAAGCTCGGGTTGGATCCGTCGGCGATGTTGGAGGTGGTGAGCGCGGGCGCGGGCGGGTCGTGGCAGCTCGCGAACCTGGGGCCGGCCGTGATTGAGGGCGACATGTTGCCGGGGTTTTTCGTGGATTATTTGCTGAAGGATTTACGCCTGGTGCAAGAAGCGGCTTCGGCCTCGGGGCAGGCGCTGCCGATGACCGCGGCGGCGGAGCAGTTGATGCGGGCGGCTTCGGCGATGGGGCACGGGCGCGCAGGAACCCAGGCGGTGTCGAAAGTGATCGATGCGCTGGGCGGCGGCTGAGTCTTGGGCAATGCGTGACTTGTTTAGCGTCGCCGAAGCATCAGCCCGCCAAGCCCGAGTAGAGCAAGCGCTGTGGCAGGTTCGGGGAGCGGCGTGGGAACTGGAAAGGTGTCGCCGATAGCGGTTTCGACCTGCGCGACGAAGGAAGCCTCGGTCACATCGAACGCGAAGAAGTCTTGGCCGTAGAACGCATCGGGCTGGGTCCCGGTCGCGGGATCGACGCTGTTAGGCAGGCCGACGAGCCACCACTGGTCGTAGCGGAAATGCAGCAAAGCCCCGCCGGAATCGCCGGGTCCCACGGCGGCTTCGTAGGCCAACGCGCCGGGGGTGCTGGGGCTGTCGAAGTCAAGAACCCAGCCCGGACCGCCGTTGAAACCGTCAAGGATGTTGGTCTGGGTGTTGGCGGTGTCGAGCCGATTTTCGCCGAAGTTGATGCCGTAATTGTTGGCGGGGCTGGCCGCGGTACCGGCCCCGGCGGCCCAGTCGAATCCGGCGGCGTTTTCGTTGACGCCGATGACGCCCGGGCCGGCGAGCACGACGCGTTGCCCGGTCAACGATTCGCCGGCGCTGCGGGTGTAGATTGGCACGAAGTCGGTGAGGTTGGCTGGTTGTCCGTTGTCGGCCCGGGCGATCTCGACCACGCGGATGTCCCAATTCGCGCTGCCGGGATCGAACAGCGTTTGGTCGACGCTGTTGTAGGTCACGCCGTCGATGACGACTTGCTGGAGCGCGGGGGTTTCGCTCGGACCGTCTTGGTGGCGGGTCGTGATGAGGTGGTTCGGGCCGATCGCG
>JBCCDN010000062.1:0-17544 GCA_039030755.1 Planctomycetota bacterium
CTCGGTGCTGCCGGGGGCGCCCGGGGCGGGGATGGCGGTGGAACCCGAGGATGGATCGTTGGCTTCGGCCATGGTTTGCGACCGGTTTCGGTCCGCCGATTCGAGCGACAGGCGACCAAACCGTATCAGCGCCGTTCTCAAGGTGTCAACGCAACGGAAACCATCGGCGTATTGTTCCCGACCATGACTTTTCCGTCCCCGCTGACCCAGCTATCCCGTAGCGAATCCAATTCCCCGATCGATGCGGCGTTGTCTGCCCGGCTTGCGACGATCGAGGCCCGGTTTGCGGCCGAGCTTCACAGCGATCTGGACTGCGTGAACGAGCTGATCGGCCACGTCGAACAGTACCGAGGGAAGATGCTTCGTCCGATGCTCACGGTGCTTTCGTCGATGTGCCTGGAGGTCCGCGACGCGACGTTCGCCCCGCGCGTGGATCTTCTCGCGACCGTCTTGGAGATGGTGCACATGTCCACGCTCGTGCACGATGACGTGCTGGACGAAGCCGACATCCGCCGACGCGGGGCCACCATCAATCGACTACAGGGCAACGAAGCCGCCGTGATGCTCGGTGACTATCTGATCAGCCACGCATATCACTTGTGCTGCAACCTCGGGGCCGACGTCGCCAAGGCGGTGGCCGCGACGACGAACACCGTGTGCGAAGGCGAGTTGCTGCAGTTGTCGCGCCGCGGCGATTGGGATTTGTCGGCTCGGACTTACTTTGAAATTGTCAAACGCAAAACCGCGGCGCTTACGGCGGCCTGCTGTGCGGTGCCGGTGATGTTGACCGAGGCCAACGGATCGGCGTCGCGAGAAGCCTTACGCACCTATGGCGAGAAAGTCGGTATTGCTTTTCAGATCGTGGACGACGTGCTCGACTTGGTGGGAGACGAAGACGTGGTGGGGAAATCGCTCGGCCGCGATCTAGCTAAGGGCAAATTAACCCTGCCGCTGATTCTGTGGCTGGAAGGCTTGGCGTCAGCGGATGGGACGGCTTATGAGCGGGGCCGGTCGGCGCTTACCGAGGCAGCAGCGGGCGGCGATGCCGCTGATCTGCGTGAGCAGGTCCGAGCGAGCGCCGCGATCGAATTGGCGTACGATCGCGCGGGTGTCTTGATTGCCGATGCGAAGGCCACGCTGGTCGACGCGCTGCCGTCGTCGGAAGCGCGGGCACGTATGGAGCAGTTGGCGGACGCGACGCTCGCGCGTCGACGGTGACGATGCGTGGGCATCGGGGCGGGCTGTGACGATGGCGCGGGACCTACCGTTGGTTTTCGCGTCCTCAGGGCTACAGATAGGTTTCCACGCATGCCGATGATTCCTACCATGGGATTACTCGTACCGGCGAAGGATCGTCGGCCGTGCCGATGACGACACGGGCTCGGTTTTTGAAGTTGTCTGGCGGGTCTGTTCATGACTGACGCATCGTCCACGCCCCGAGTATTGCTTTTTCAAGGGGCTTCGAGTTCGGGGCCTAACTCGAGTCGTGCCGTGGCCGATGCGCTGGGCCGCCTGTACGACGTGCACGTCGCAGCAGACCTGGACGAGGCGAGCCGACTGCTCAAGTCTGAGCAGTTCCACGCAGTGTTTGCGGATGCGGGTGATTTCTTGCCGCTTGAGCGCGCGCTCGTCGGCGAGAAAGCATCGCTGGTTTTAGACACGATCGGCGAGGGCGTGTGCGTCGTCGATAGTTCGGGCCGGATGACCTGGGCGAACAAACGCATGCGTGGCTTCAACGCCGACACCACCGAACATCTCAAGGGCATCTGCCGCCAGGCGATGAGCATCTTCAACTCGTCCACGGGTGTGTTAAGCAGCGCCCCGGGTCAGTCCGCGCGCTCCAAAAAGTTCACTTACCAAGACGCCGTCGAGCAGCGCTATTACGAGATCATTTGCTCGCCCGTGACCGCCTCTGAAGACGGCCCGATTGATCAGGTCGTCGGCGTGGTCTGGGACGCGACTTCGGGCCGACGCACGCAAGCAAAGATCGACGCCATTGACTCCGCCGGCCGTGAGCTCGGCCGCATCGACAACGATGCCGTCGCCAAGCTTCGGCCCGCCGAACGCCTCCGGCTGATGCAAGACAAGATCATCCGGTACAGCAAAGACCTGATGCACTTCGACCATTTCGCGATCCGCCTGATCGACAAGCGGGCGAACAAACTCGAAGTCGTCATTAGCGAAGGTCTGCCCCCCGAAGCCTTGGAAATCGATCTTTACGCCCAGCCCGAGGGCAACGGCATCTCCGGCTATGTCGCGGCCACCGGCCGAAGCTACATCTGCCATGACGTGGAAAAAGACCCGCGTTATGTGCTCGGCCTCGCCCACTCCAAAAGCTCGCTCACCGTCCCGCTGAACCTCTTCGGCGAAGTCATCGGCGTCTACAACATTGAGTCCGAAGACGTCGGCTCATTCAATGAAGACGACCGGCAGTTCGCCGAAATCTTCGGACGCTACGTCGCGCTGGCGTTGAACATCCTCGATTTGCTCGTGGTCGAACGCCATAGCACGTCCACGTTGATTACGGACAGTGTCGTCAGTGAGATGGCGGCGCCGCTGAACGACATCCTCACCGAGGCCGAGACACTCAAAGAGGAATACATCGGCGACGACGCGATGCGTGGCCGACTGGACCGGATCGCGAACCACGTCGAGCAGCTGCGTCGCGTCATTGATGATGTCAAGGCCGGACCCAATAAGGTCGTCGGGTCGGACGAGGTGCCCGACGACTGCCGGGAAGACGCGCTCTGCGGCAAGCGGGTCCTGGTCGCCGATGACGAGCCGAATATTCGCAAGGTTGTCCGCGACGTGCTCACTAAATACGGCTGCGAAGTCACGACCGCGAAAGACGGCTACGAGGCGTGCTCGCTGCTGGAGCAAACGCCGCCGGCGTTCGACCTGGTGATCTCCGACATCAAGATGCCGTATCGCAACGGATACGAGGTGTTCGCTTCCGCTCAGCGATGTGACGATTGCATGCCGGTGCTGTTGATGACCGGCTTCGGCTACGACCCGCACCACTCGATCGTGCGTGCCTCGCAGGACGGGTTGAGCGGGGTGCTGTTCAAGCCGTTCAAGGTGGACGCGTTCATGGACGAGGTTCGCAAGGCGCTCGATCCGAATCATCAGGCCGCCGCCACCGAATGATTGACCCACGCAAAAATCGGGAACTCCGGAACGGCCTGCGTGGGCGTTAGGCTTGTCGTGTGCCTTTTGAGAACCCACCCCAAGATGCGCGGGACGCCGCGCTGTATGCCGTCATCGATGCGATCCTCGCGTTTCCCAACGTGCCGCCCGACACACTGTCGCCTCATGTCGAAAGGCTTCCACCCGAAGCGAAGCCCAAGGCCGTAGCGCTTCACCGTTCGGTGATGCAGCGCTGGTTGACGCTGACGTACCTGCTAAATCTGGGCGTGAAACGTGGGACCAACCCCGTCGAAAAATTCGAAGCGCCGGTTCTGGCCTGCCTGCTCGTGGGCGGCGCGGAGTTGTTGCTATTCGACGAGCCGGCTTACGCGGTGATCGACGAGATGGTCGCGCGATGCCGGGCCATGAATCGGTTGAAGGCAACGGGATTGGTCAACGCGTTGCTGAGGCGGCTGGCGGAAAGGATGGCCGGACGTCAGCCGAACGAAACGTGGACGCCCGCTCAAGATCGGCTGCCCGACAGTCATTGCGGAACCATTACGCTTCACGACGCGGTGCTCCCGACCACGACCCACGCGACGCGCCACCTCGCCGTGGCGGGGGGGCTGCCGCGTCCGCTGATGCGTCGCTTCGTCGAAGAGCACGGCGCGGGCCAAGCCGCTGCGATTGCGGCGTCGTGCGTGCGGACACCTGGCGTGTTCGTGACCGAGAGCGCAGAACGCCCGCGACTGTGGGAAGGCGACGATTTGCCGGGTTGGCTCCAAGCGGATTGGCGCCGGCGCGTCCAAGACCCTGCGGCGGCGCTCGCGGTCGCGGCGTTGCGTGAGGTCGGCGATCCGCTGGAGAACGTGCTGGACCTCTGCGCCGGGCGCGGCACGAAAACCAAGCAGCTGCTCGCGACCTTCCCAGAAGGCACTGCGGTCGCGTGGGACCCCGACCCGGCGCGGCGAGCCGACTTGCGAGAACTTCGTGACACCGTGGGCAACGATCGGCTCGCCGTGCGTGAAGCCAAGCACAACGAAACCTTCGACGCCGTGCTGCTGGATGTGCCGTGCTCTAACACCGGCGTGCTCGGACGCCGGCCCGAAGCGCGGTACCGCTGGTCTCTCGAAAGTCTTGGGGATTTAATCGAACTCCAGCGCGACATCTGCATACGCGGCCTGCGTCATGTCCGCGAAGGCGGCTTGCTGATTTACACGACATGTTCGATCGATGCGGCGGAAAACCAGCAACAAGCCGCGTGGCTCATCGAACATGCCGCCCGAAACGGCCATTCGGCCGCTCTGTACCGCGAGGGCCTCCAACTCCCTTCCGGGGTCGGCCCGAGCGCGACGGACGGGAGTTATCATGCGGTGATCCGGATCGGGACCGCTGCGACGTGATCGCGGACCGAGCCGGGCAGTCCCGAGCCGCACATACGCTGCGGCTCGTCGGGAGCCGATCATGGGTCAGTTTTCGTCTGGTTTTGGCTCGGGAGGTGACGGCGAAGGGCCCGCAGTGGTCCGCATGGAATTGGCCCGGATCATCATCCGCGAGACCGAAGACGCCCATCAGGTCGAACTCCGCGAGAGCGATCCGCCTCACGGCAGCACGCCGCGGACCTTTCCGATCGTCATCGGACTCCACGAGGCTGCCGCCATTGAACGCCGGCTCATGGGCGAGATCCCGATGCGGCCGCAGACCCACGAACTGCTCGCCGAAGTCGTGGATCGCCTGGATTTTTCGCTCGATGCGGTCGTGATCCACGCGCTACGAGACCACACGTTTTTCGCCAAGCTGGTGCTACGCAATCGCCAGACCGACCACACCGTTGAAGTTGATTCCCGGCCCAGTGACGCTTTGGCGCTGGGTGCGGCCGACGAAGTGCCGGTGTTCGTGGCCGAGGAGGTCCTCACCGACGCGGCCCGGGCGGAATGACGGCGTTGGCGAGATGTAGATCCTTGGACATTTCCACAATCCGCCGCCAGCCCGAAAATTACGCGCCCGCGGGTTTGACAAGAACTTGAGGATTTGTACATTGCTCGGCTCGCCTCACCGAATTGGGGCGATAAACCCGAATTCCCCGCAGGCCCGAGACGCATCGCATGACTGGTGGCAAGATCCGAATCCGAATGGAAGCCTACGACCACCAGGCTCTCGATGCGTCCGCCCGCGAAATCGTGGACCACGCCAAGCGAACCAACGCTCGCGTCGCCGGCCCCGTTCCGTTGCCCACCCGCATTGAGCGTTACACCGTTCTACGCGGTCCGCACATCGACAAGAAGTCCCGCGAACAATTCGAAATCCGCACCCACAAGCGGATTATCGATATTAAAGAACCCAACGCCCGGACTGTCGAGGCTCTGAACCGCCTCGTCGTCCCTGCCGGCGTGTTCGTCAAGATTAAAGCCTGATTCAAGTCAGGCGCCCCCAGGCGGGCTTACCCGCCAAGCCTCGATATTGAGGCGACCCGATCGGGAATCGTTCCCCTCGGCACAATCCGGTTTCAACGCAAGGCCCGGTCCTCTGCCTGAGACTGCCACGGATCCCAAGCGGGAGCACCGAGTAAGTCAGTGCAAGACTCGGCAGGTTTCGTATCCGCGACGCCTCGCCGCCTCCCGAGAAACGAGATAAGCATGGCTGACCCCTTACTCCAAATCCCCAACCGCGGCATCCTCGGCAAAAAAGTCGGGATGACTCGCCTGTTCAATGAGGATGGCACGGACGTGCCCGTCACCGTGATCCAGGCCGGTCCGTGTGCGATCTCGCAGGTCAAGTCGGTCGAAACCGACGGCTACGACGCGATCCAACTCGGCTTCGAAGAAATCAAGGGCCGTAGCTCGACGTTTCAGTTGATTGGCCACGACGCCAAGGCCGGCACCGCCCCGATGCGGTTTCACCGCGAGTTGCGTCTCGAAGACGGACAAGCCGCCGAGTTTGAGCTTGGTGCCACCGTCACCGCCGCCGACTTCGCCGACGTGCCGTATGTCGATGTCGTGGCGACCAGCAAGGGCAAGGGCTTTCAAGGTGTCATGAAGCGTCACAACTTCAAAGGTAAAGAGGCCAGTCACGGCGTCGAACGCAAGCACCGTTCGCCCGGTTCCGTGGGTGGCCGTTCGTCCAACCTCGGTACCGGCAAACCCAAGAAGGGCATCCGCATGGCCGGCCGCATGGGTAACGAACGCATCAGCGTCCGTAACCTGCCGATCGTCAAGATCGACGAAGAACGTGGCTTGATCTTGGTCAAAGGTCCGGTCCCCGGCCCCAAAGACGGCGTTGTTTTCCTTCGCACTTCGGTCCGCGTCTGGAAGCGCAAGCGTGCCCTCATTAACGCCTGAGCACGGAGTTCATGATGATTGAGATCCCCGTTTACAACCTCAAAGGCGAAGCCACCGGCTCGGTGTCTGTCGACGAAGCCAAGCTCGGCGGCGAAGTCCGTCCGCAACTGCTCAAGCAAGCCTTCGTCCGTACCCACGCTAACAAACGGCCAACGAACTCGCCCACCAAGTCGCGGGCCGACGTCCGCGGTTCCACCCGCAAGCTCTACAAGCAGAAGGGTACCGGCAACGCCCGTCGCGGCGACAAAAAGGCCAACATCTTGCGTGGCGGCGGCCGTGCGTTCGCCAAGACCAAGCATTCCTGGAACCAGGACATGCCCAAGAAGATGCGTCGCCTCGCCAACCGCAACGCGTTGCTCGCCAAGTTGATCGATGGTGAAGTCAAGCTGCTCGATGAGGGCTTCACCGGCGACAAGCCCAGCACCAAGGCGTTCAAGGCCGTGCTCGACGCGCTCAAGATCGACCGCTCCGTGCTGGTCGCACTCGCTGACGTCCGCGGTGCCGATGCCAAGTCGGCTCGGAACCTCGAATCCGTTTCGGTGTCGCAGATTGATCGCCTGTGCGTCTTCGATCTGTTGAATCACCGCTACGTCCTCGCGGGCAAGGCCGACTTCGAGAGTTACCTCGAGAAGTTCGTGAATAACGCCCCGGCACATACCGCCAAGGAGGCCGCGTGAAGCTCCACAGCACCTACGTCATCAAGCGACCGCTCATCACCGAGAAGTCATCCTGGGAATCCGAAGTCCGCAACCGCGTGAGCTTCGAAGTTCACAAGGAAGCCAGCAAGCCGCAAATCAAGAAAGCGATCGAAGAGCTGTACAGCGTCCGCGTTGAAAGCGTCGCGACGATGACCCGCAAAGGGAAGTACAAGCGCACCCGCTGGGGCACCACCAAAACTCCGGACTGGAAGAAAGCCACCGTGCAAATCCACGAAGACGACCGCATCGACCTGTTCTGATTGTTCCGCTCGCGTCTCCCGACGCTCGAGCCCACCGTAAGCGAGACCACCCATGGCCATCCGCACCTACAAACGCACCAGCCCCGGACGCCGCAACGCGTCCGTGAATCTCTATTCGGAGGTCACCAAGACCAAGCCCGAGAAGAAGCTGCTGCTCAAAAACAATAAGAAATCCGGCCGGAACAATCAGGGCAAGCTGACCATCCTCGGCCGTGGTGGCGGCAACAAGCAACGCTACCGCCGCATCGACTGGTCTCGTAAGAAGATCGACGTCAACGCGACCGTCGTCGGCATCGAGTATGACCCCAACCGTTCGTCGAACATCGCGCTCCTGAAGCACGACGACGACGAACTGCGTTACATCATCGCTCCCGCCGGCCTGACCGATGGCGACCAAGTCGTCTCCGCCTCCGAGCGTTGCGAACCCAACGTCGGCAACTGCATGCTGCTCAAGTTCATCCCCACGGGCCTGAACGTGCACTGCATCGAACTGACCCCCGGCGGCGGGGCCAAGCTCTGCCGGTCCGCTGGCACGTCTGCCCGCTTGACCAACCGCGAAGGCCAATGGGCAACCCTGGTCTTCCCCTCGGGCGAAACCCGCCAGGTCTCCATCAACTGCCGGGCCACCATCGGCGTCGTCGGCAACTCCGACCACAACAAGCAGACCCTCGGTAAGGCCGGCAAGTCCCGCCACCTCGGCAAGCGTCCGCACACCCGTGGCATGGCCAAGAACCACCACGAACACCCCATGGGCGGCGGCGACAACAAATCGTCCGGCAACCGTCCCCCGGCCCAGCGCTCCGGCACCCACGCCAAGGGCGGCCGTACCCGCAAGCCCGGCAAGGCTTCCAACAAACGCATCATCCGCCGCCGCGTCAGCAAGCGCTACGGCCAACTCAAACTCCGCTAAGCGAGCAAACTGGAAACACCCACATGGCACGCTCCCTGAAAAAAGGCCCGTTCGTTGATCTGAAGCTCTACCGCAAGGTCGAGCAGCTCAACCAAATGGACAAACGCCAAGCCCTCAAGACCTGGTCCCGCGCCTGCACCATCGTGCCCGAGTTCGTTGGCCACACCTTCCTGGTCCACAACGGCAAGGTCTTCAACAACGTATTCGTTACCGAAGACATGGTCGGCCACAAGCTCGGTGAGTTCAGCCCGACCCGCACCTTCCGCAGCCACACCACCGGCACCAAGGCTCAACGCGCCGCCGGCCGCGCTTGATCTGGTCTGATTTTTTGATCCGCTCCTGAGACTTCAAGATGCCGTATACCAACGTCCATCGCACCGCCCGGATCAGTCCGCTGAAGGTCCGCCAGGTCTGTAACCTCATTCGCAACAAGCCGTACGCCGAAGCGGTCACGACACTGGAGATGTCCAAGCTCCGCGCCGCCGTCTTCGTCAAGAACGCGCTCAATGCCGCCTACGCCAACGCCGACCAGGCCGAGGCCGACACCCGTCACCTGATCGTGTCCGACGCCCGCGTCGACTCGGGGCCGACCATCAAGCGATTCCAACCCAAGGATCGCGGCCGTGCCCACCCGATCCTGAAGCGCACCAGCCACATCACCGTGTCCGTCGACGTGCCCGCCGCCTCCGCCTAAACCGAAAAGAGACCCACCATGGGACAAAAAGTTCACCCCTTCGGCTTCCGCGTCGGCATCACCGAGGCCCACAAGAGCCGCTGGTACGCCCCCAAGGCCCTTTACGGCGAGTTGCTCGTCGAGGACTTCAAGATTCGTCGCTACCTCGACCACGAGCTCAACCGCAAGCCACCGTTTGCGGCTGTGTCCGACATCCATATCGAACGCACCCGCGAAGAGCTCAAGATTATCATCAAGACCGCCCGCCCGGGTTTGGTCATCGGCCCCAAGGGCGCGGAAGTCGATCGCCTCACCGGCGAACTCCAGCACCTCACCGGCCGCAACGTCTCGATTAACTGCGTTGAAGTGCCCAACCCCGATGCCGACGCCCAATTGATCTGCGAATCCATCGGTGAACAGCTCGCCAAGCGGGCCAGTTTCCGACGCGTCATGAAGATGAAGGCCGAGGCCGCGATGACCGCCGGTGCCAAGGGCGTCAAGGTCATGCTCTCGGGCCGCCTGGGCGGCCACGAAATGTCCCGCACCGAAGACGTCCGGATGGGGGCGGTGCCTCTGCAGACCTTGCAGGCCAACGTCGACTACGGCTTCGCGATTTCCAAGACCACCTACGGCACCATCGGCGTCAAGGTTTGGATCTACAACGGCCTGTATGAAGAACTCAAGGAAGGCGAAATCGAATCCAAGGCCGCCGGTGCCCGTCCGCGTAGCCGTGGCCGCCGCTGATTTTTATAAAGCCGCCGACGGTGTCGGCGGTTTCCGGCGGCCACCGGTCGCCGCTTTGTAAGGGAACGAAGTCATGCCTCTGATGCCCAAACGAGTCAAGTTCCGCAAGCACCAACGCGGAACCAACAAAGGCAACGCCACCCGCGGCAACACCGTGTCGTTCGGCGAGTACGGCCTGCAGCTGCTCGAAGGCGGCTGGCTGACCGCCCGCCAAATCGAGGCCGGCCGTATCGCCGCCCGCCAGTACGCCTCCCGCGAGGGTAAGCTCTTCGTTCGCGTCTTCCCCGACAAGCCGATTTCCAAGAAGCCCTTGGAAACGCGCATGGGTAAAGGCAAGGCCGAACCCGAGTATTGGTGTGCCGTCGTCAAGCCTGCCACGATCGTGTACGAGATCGCCGGCGTCCCGGAAGCGATGGCTCGCCGCGCCTTCGCCCGCGTCGCCCACAAGCTCCCGTTCCCCTGCCGCTTCGTCGAGCGTCGCGCCTAAGGGAACCCAACGAGAATCCAACGATGAAGTCCAAGACCTCCCAGCAAGAGATCGCCAAGAAGACCGACGCCGACCTCGCCGAGACGATCAAGCAGCTCCGCAAGGAACACTTCGACCTCCGCGGCGCCGCCGTCACCGAGAAGATCGAAAAGCCCTCCGAGTTCACCCGCATCAAGCGTGAGATCGCTCGGGCCCTGACCGAACAGAATCGTCGGCAACGAGAAGCCGCCAACGCCTGAGACCAAACCGAATCGAGAACGCCATGAGCGACGAAAGCACCAAATCGAGCCGCCCACTGCTGGGCACCAAAGTCGGCGTCGTCACGTCCGACAAGCGCGACCAGACCCGCACCGTCGCGGTCGCCTATCAGGTCAAGCACCCCAAGTACGGCAAGTACCTCAAGCGGTCGCAGAAGTTTCAGGTCCACGACCCTAAAAACGAATCCAAGGAAGGCGACCGCGTGCAGATCGGCTCGTGCCGTCCGATCAGCAAGACCAAGAGCTGGCGGCTCGTGAAGATCGTCGAGGCCGCCCCGATGCCCGTCGCCGCCATCGACTAACCCCAACCAACCTTTTTGCCGCGTCGCGTGACGCCGTGCATGTGAGATCGCCATGATCCAGCAAGAATCCAAAGTCGAAGTCGCGGACAACAGCGGCGCGAAAATCGCGTACGTCATCCGTGTGCTCGGCGCCAAGACCGCCCGCAACAAGTCATCCCGGCCCACCGCGACCGTCGGCGACAAGGTCGTCTGCTCGGTCCGCAAGTCCCTGCCCGGCAGCGACATCAAGACCGGCATGATTGTCAAGGGCGTCGTCGTTCGCTCGTCGTACCCCATCCGTCGCAAAGACGGCAGCTACGTCAAGTTCGACAAGAACGCCATCGTCCTCATCAACGACGACGGCAATCCCCGCGGCACCCGTATTTTCGGGGCCGTCGCTCGTGAGCTGCGTGAGCAGAGCTACATGAAAATCGTTTCCCTCGCTTCGGAGGTGGTCTGATGGCCGGCCGACATATCCGCACCGGTGACACGGTGAAAATCACCGCAGGTAAAGACAAGGGCCGTACCGGCAAGGTGCTCCGCGTCGAGACTGACCGCCACAACCCCTCGGCCGAGAAGGTCGTGGTGGAAGGCATCAACGTCAAGACCAAGCATGTCAAACAGAGCCAGGCCAATCCACGCGGCGGCATGACGCAGGTCGAGATGCCCGTCCATATTTCCAACGTCAGTCCTGTCGATGCTAACGGCAAGGCCACCCGCGTCCGCTTTGAAACCAAGGACGACGGCAGCAAGGTCCGCGTCGCCGTGACCACCGGCGAGACGCTCGGTGCCCCGCTCAAAAAGGCGAAGAAATAACCATCACGCTCAATGCCGCGGCTTGCCGCGTGCTCTGAACCGGAATCCATCATGACGCCCCGCCTCAAACAAAAGTTCGCCGACGACGTGCTGCCCAAGCTGGGCGAAACCGCCGGCACCACCAACCGCCTCGCGCTCCCCCGTCTTGAGAAGATCGTGATCTCCTCGGGCATGGGCAAGCACCTCGACGGCACCAAGGTCCGCCCCGCGGTCAAGGAGCAGGTGCTCAAGGACCTCGCCCTGATCTCCGGCCAAAAAGCTGTCGCGATCAAGGCCAAGAAGTCGGTCGCGAACTTCAAGACTCGGGCGGGTTACGAGACGTCGGCCATGGTTACCCTCCGCGGCGACCGCATGTGGGAATTCTTCGACCGCCTCATGGCCCTGGCCATCCCGCGCATCAAGGACTTCCGCGGGATCAAGGACACCAGTTTCGACGGCCGAGGCAATTACTCGTTCGGCCTGACCGAGCAGGGCATCTTCCCCGAGGTCGACATGACTTCCGCCCAGCACACCTTCGGCATGCACGTGACGATGGTCTGGAAGAACAGCACCAACGACCTGACCAAGCAGGCCCTCACCGAACTGGGCTTCCCCTTCGTGAAGCGCGAAAAGAAAACCGCGGCCTGACCCCGATTACCCGACTGCCACGAAAGCAACACCATGGCTTCCAAATCCACCAAAACCCGCATGGACCGTATCCAGAAGACGGTCGACAAGTACGCCGACAAGCGGCACGCCCTGAAGAAGGCCGGCGACTACGCGGCGCTCCAACAGCTTCCCCGAGACGCCTCGCCCACCCGCCTCCGCAACATGTGCGCCCTCACCGGCCGCACGCGCGGCTGCTACCAGAAGTTTCGCATCAGCCGCATCATGCTCCGCGAACTGGCCCTCCAAGGCAAGATCCCCGGCATGAAAAAGGCTTCGTGGTAACTCAGCCCTCCTGACCTCCTGACTTGATCCCCACCGCGGCTCGTTTGAAGACGCCGCTCCTTGAACCCCGGCAAACGCCCATGGCCATCAGCGACCCCATCGCCGACATGCTCACCCGCATCCGCAACGCCGCGCGTAACAGCGCCGAAACCGTTGAATGCAAGAACTCCAAGGTTTGCGTCGGCATCGCCGAAGCACTCCAACACGAGGGCTACATCAACAGCCACAGCGTCGAGGACGACGGCAAGCAGGGCGTCCTCAAGGTGCAGCTCAAATACGGCCCCCACGGCGAAAAGCTCTTCCGTGTCCTCCGTCGTGAGTCCAAACCCGGCAAGCGCGTTTACACCAAGGTCAAAGACCTGCCCCGCCCCCTGGCCGGCCTGGGCGTCGCGATCCTGACCACGCCCAAGGGCGTGCTCTCCGACCGCCAGTGCCGCGAACAGAATGTCGGCGGCGAACTGCTCTGCACCGTTGAATAACCCCGGAAGTTTTCCGCGTAGCGGCCGGACTGATCCGGTTTTCCGACTGCCATCCAAGGTCCCACCTGAAAGCAGCACAAAAATGTCCCGCATCGGCAATAAACCCATCGAAATCCGTGACGGCGTCAAGGTGAACATCACCGGCCGCCACGTCGAAGTGTCCGGCAAACTCGGCACGTCTAGCTTCACCCACCGGCCCGAGGTCGAGGTCAAGATCGAAGACAACCAGGTGGTCGTGACCCGCAAGAACAACGCTAAGTCCGGACGGGCCTTCCACGGCCTGACCCGCGCTCTGATCAACAACATGGTCGAAGGCGTCACCAAGGGCTACATCAAGGAAATGGAAGTTCAAGGCGTCGGGTACACGGCCGCCATGAAGGGTGCCAAGCAGATCGATCTCAAGGTCGGCTTCGCGGACACCCGCAGCGTGATGATCCCCGACGGCGTGAAGTGCGAAGTTGCGGGCATCGTCATCAAGGTGTCCGGCCACGATAAGCAGATGGTCGGCAACACCGCCGCCGCCATCCGCAATACGCGTAAGCCCGAGCCTTACAACGGTAAGGGCATCAAATACGTCGGCGAACAAATCCTCCGCAAGCAGGGCAAGGCATTCGCCAAATAAATGAAGTTGTATCTCGCGTCGCGGCCGGGGTTATCCGGCCTGCTCTCACGAAAGATCACCATGGAAGTCAACAAACTCAAAACCCGTCGCCGCCAACGCCGTAAGACCGGCCTGCGCAAGCGTCTTTACGGCACGCCCGACAAGCCCCGTCTGTCCGTGTTCCGCAGCAGCAAGCAGATTTACGCCCAGGTCATCGACGACGTCACCGGCAACACGCTGGTGGCCGCGAGTTCGATCGCCGCCAAGCTCGACAAGGGCTGCGACATCGGGGCCGCCGCCGCCGTTGGTAAGGACCTCGCCGAGAAGGCCAAGGCTGCCGGCGTCGAAGCGGTCGCGTTCGACCGCAACGGTTTCAAATATCACGGCCGGGTCAAAGCCCTCGCCGACGCCGCCCGCGAAGGCGGCTTGAAGTTCTGACCCCACCCACGCCGCGGCAATGTCGCTGCGGATTTCAAGGCTTGGCCCGCGATTCGGTTCGCGGGTCGTCCGCAAAGAAAAGCATTCACGATGGCTGAAGTCCTCGAAGGCAACCAACTCGAATCGACCACGGTCGCGATCAACCGCACCTCCACCACCGTCAAGGGCGGGCGTCGCCTGTCTTTCGCCGCGTTGGTCGTGGTGGGCAACCGCGACGGCAGCGTCGGCATCGGCTACGGCAAGGGCCGGGGCGTGCCGGTCGGCATCGAGAAGGCGCAAAAAGACGCCCGCAAGAACATGGTCCCGATCAAGCGGCTTGGCGGCACCGTCCCCCACGAGGTCCAGGGCAAGTACTGCGCCTCGTCGGTCCGTTTGATCCCCGCCGCGCCGGGTACGGGCGTCATCGCCGGCGGCACCGTGCGGGCCGTGCTGGAAATGGCCGGCATCCGCGACTGCCTCACCAAAGCGTACGGCTCGACCAACAAGATCAACCTCTGCCGTGCCGTCGTCGCCGCGTTGCAACAACTGCAAACCCGCGAGGAGATCGCCGCCCTGCGTGGCGTGACCATCGAGAAGTCCACGGTTGATGAAGTCCTCGAAGCCAACAAGCGGTACATGACCGAAGGCGATTCGGACGGCAACACCAAGAAGGCCAAAGGTCCGACCAACGTCCGCGACGAAGAAGCCAAGAAGAGTCGCGGCCGCGGTCGCGGCGGCCCGGGCGGGGGACGGGGCGGATCCGGTGGAGGCCGTGGTGGAGCCTCGGCTCCGGCCGCAGCACCCGCAGCCGCGGCGACGCCCGCGGCCGAAGCATCGGCACCCGCAACGGAAGCACCCGCTGCCGAATCCAAGCCCGAAGGCGATGCCCCCAAGTCCGAGTGATTTTGATTTCCCCGCCGTGCCCACGGCCCGTCCGACCCGCAACCCCACGTCCCCAAGACGTTTTTCAAGAGGCCACCCCGCCATGATGATCCACGAAGTCACCGAGAAAGCCGGCGCCCACAAGCGTCGCAAACGCATCGGGCGCGGCCCCGGCTCGGGCACCGGCAAGACCGCCGGCCGCGGCCACAAGGGCTTCGGCTCCCGCTCGGGCAACTCCAACCCGCATGAGGGCGGCCAGATCCCGTTTTACAAGCGCTTCCCCAAACGCGGCTTCACCAACGCGAAGTTCCGCGTGGATTTTGAAGTGGTCAATCTCCGCGACCTCGAGAAGCATTTCGACGCGGGCACGACCGTCGACGTCGACACCCTCGCCAAGCTCGGTCTCGTGCGCTCCGCGAAAGCCAAGGTCAAGGTGCTCGCGTTTGGCGAACTGACCAAGAAGCTCGACGTCACCGCTGCCGCCTTCTCCGGCACGGCCAAGGAAAAGATCGAGTCGGCCGGCGGTACCGCCAAGACCGTCTGACAAAGCCGGACGCCTTTGGACTGCGACTCGCTTCGCGGCCGCTTCTGCCCGGCGTTCACGGACGAACCCCCGATCGCCAAGATCGCGTAGAACACTCCGATGCTTCAAGCCTTCATCAACATCTGGAAGATTCCGGAGTTGCGCAACAAGCTGCTCTTCACGGTCGCGATGCTCGGCATCTACCGGATCGGCACGTTCATTCCGTTGCCTGCCGTTGACCAAGTTGCGTTACAGGCCTGGGCAGAAAACAGCCAAGGCACCGGCGTTGGCAATCTCATCAGCTTCGTCGGCATCTTCACCGGCGGCAGCCTGGGGCAAAGCACGATCTTTGGGCTGGGGATCATGCCTTACATCTCGGCGGCGATCATTTTCCAGCTGCTCAACAGCGTGAGTGAACGCCTCAAGGCCCTGCAAAAAGAAGGCCCCGCCGGCCGGCAACGCATCCAGGAATACACCCGTTATGCCACCGTCGGCCTCGCGCTCGTGCAGGCCGTGTTCTGGCTGCGGTTCATGTCCGCCGGGCAAGAGCCCATGGTGTACGCCGAATACCTCAGCGGTTTCGGGGCGGTCATCTTCTGGGTCTGCGGCATTCTCGGGCTCACCGCCGGCACGGTGTTCCTGATGTGGCTCGGCGAGCAGATCGATAAGTACGGCCTGGGCAATGGTATTTCACTGATCATCACGGCGGGCATCATCGCCAACATCCCCACGGCCATCGGCATGATTGTCGGCGGTTTCTCCGTGCGGGGCGACGGTCTCTACGGGATCGACACGGTGCTGTTCCTGACCGCGTCGTTTATCACCGTCACCGCCGGGGCGATCATCATTACCCAAGGCCAACGCCGGATTCCGATCCAGCAGGCCAAGGTCGCCAAGGGCAGCAAGGTCTACGGCGGTCAGAAGTCCTACCTGCCACTCCGCGTGAATCACGGCGGCGTCATGCCGATCATTTTTGCTAGCTCGCTGATGATCTTCCCGTCGCTGATCCTCAACTGGGTCACCGTCGCCATGCCGACCGACACCGAGGCCGGGCTGTTCTACAACTCGATCGCCACGGTGTTCCGCATCCTCGGCGACCAGTTCGCGAACATGACGGGCATCCTGTATGCCTTGATTTACATCGGATTGATTTACTTCTTTGCGTATTTTTGGACCACGGTGCAGTTCCAGCCCACCGAAGTCGCCGAGCAACTCCGCAACAACGGTGCGTTTATTCCGGGCCTGCGCCCGGGCCCGCGGACGGCCGAGTACCTCGAAACGGTGATGGAGCGGATCACTTACGTTGGGGCGGGGTTCCTAGCGATCATCGCGGTGATCCCCACGATTGTTTCGGGCATGTTCGGCATCCCGTTCCTGGTGACCCAGTTCCTCGGCGGCACGGGCCTGCTGATCGCGGTGAGCGTGATGCTCGACTTTGTGCAACGCGTCGAGGCGCAGCTGATGATGCGGAATTACCAAGGTTTCCTGGGCGGTGGCGGTTCGGGCGGCGGCGGCCCGAAAATTCGAGGGACCCGGCATACGTAATGCCGAGCGTCAATTTGGTCGCGGAAAGTTGCGGCCAAGAGCGGATTTAGATACAGTCTGCGGTCCGGCCGAGTGGCCCAGCTACCGCGAATCGGTTCCTACGATGGTTCCCGAATTTGCGGGTGTGAAGGCGTTTCGGCATGGCGATTCAGATTAAAACCAGGGAACAGATCGACAAGATGCGGGCGGCCGGCCGCATCGTTCATGAAGTCCACCAGCTTTGCCGGGAAATGGCCAAACCCGGCACCACCACTAAGGAGATCGACGACGCGGCGGCCGATTTGATTGAGAAGCGAGGCGGCGTCGGGCTGTTCAAGAACTACCCGACCTACGAGCCCGGCACCGGGTTTCCCGCCAACCTCTGCATCTCGGTGAACGACGTGGTCGTGCACGGAATCGCAAGCGACTACGCGATTCAAGATGGCGACGTGCTTGGCGTCGATTGCGGAGTGCAACTCGACGGCTGGTGCGGAGACGCGGCCAACACCATTTTGGTCGGTCACGTCGACCCCAAGGCACGTCAGCTCTGCGAAGACACGCAGCACGTCCTGCAGATCGCCATCGAGAACATCAAGCC
>JBCCDN010000063.1:0-17272 GCA_039030755.1 Planctomycetota bacterium
GTGGAGGCGAGCGAGGCATCGATCGCAAAGGCGGCGGGGTGGTTGGCGGCGGGTGAGTTGGTGGGGATGCCGACCGAGACGGTGTACGGGTTGGCCTGCGATGCGCTGAATCCGACGGCGGCGGCGGCGGTGTTTGCGAGCAAGGGGCGTCCGAGTTTTGATCCGTTGATCGTGCATGTGGCGTCGGCGGAGGATGCTTGGCGTTTGGTGGGGCAGCCCCACGGTGAGCCATCGTGGGCTCGGTTGGTGGATCAATTGAGCGAAGCGTTTTGGCCGGGTGCGTTGACGATGGTGTTGCCCAAGCCGGCGGCGGTGCCCGGGATCGTGACGGCGGGGTTGGAGACCGTGGGGGTTCGGGTGCCTTTGCATCCGGTCGCTCGGCGGTTGATGGAGGCGCTCGGGGAGCAACCCGTGGTCGCAGGCCGTGGGCTTCCGGCGTGTGTGGCGGCGCCGTCGGCGAATCGGTTTGGGGAGGTGTCGCCGAGTTGTGCGGAGCATGTACAGGTGGCGTGCGCGATGGTGCTGGATGGTGGGGCTTGCGTGACGGGCGTGGAGTCGACGGTGGTTCGGCCGATGGATGAGGGGACGGTGTCGGTGCTCCGGCTCGGCGGGGTCAGCGTGGAGGCGCTGGGGGAGGTCGTCGGCGAAGCGAAGGTGCGGGTCGTCGGCGGGACGCATGACGACGAGGCGGCATCGCAAGGGTTGGCTTCGCCGGGGACGACGCTGAAGCATTACGCGCCGAGGACGGCGATGCGGCTGATGGGTGATCGGGCGGCGCTGCTGGCGGCGATCAAGAACGCGACCGGGCGTTGCGGCGCGATCGGCGTGGCTTTACACGGCATTGAAGCCAACGCGATCGAAGACCTTTCGCCGACGGGCGATCTGACCGAGGCGGCGGCGAATCTGTTCGCGGCGATGCACCGGCTGGACGAGGCGGACCTGGATGTCATCCTGGCCGAGGCGGTGCCGGAGCTTGGGCTTGGAAGAGCGATCAACGACCGGCTGCGTCGTGCCTCGCGGTGAGGCTGCACGCTTGTTGGGCAATCGCGCGGACCCTCCGCCGCCCTGCTCAAACGCGCGGCAGCGTGGGTCTCGGGTTCTCGGTCGGTGTGGTTCCTGAGCGCTGCTCAAAGCGGCCGTGTCTGCGATGAACCGGCGAAATAAGAACATTCGTTCGTTTTTCGTGAATCTCGCCCGCAACCCGTTGACATTGGCATCGCACTTGCCAGACTGCTTCAGACCGGATTCCGCCAGGAGTCCTTTTACAGCCCGCTCGCTTCCGCACGGCAGTGAATAGCGACGGGTCCCCGCACCCCGGGGCTAAGACCGAGACACGTGAGCTCGGCAACGCCCCAACCACCCTCCGTCGCAGCCCAGACGATCCGGTTCCCCCCGACTCCTGGCCACCGCTGCGTCGAACGAAAGGAATGTTTGAGATGACCGTTGTTTCCGAAGCTGTGATGCCCGAGTCGAAGCCGGCCCGCCGTCTGTCGAACCAGCCGATCGCGTTGGCGGCGGCCGCCCACGCGGCGCTGTTCATCGCCGGGGCGATCTGGATGATGGGCCACGAGTACATCACCGTCGCCCACCGCTTGTACCTCGCGCTGTTGGGCTCGGGCTTGGTGGCGTGGACGGGACTGCTGACCATCGCGTTGGCGGTGGTCGTCGCGCGGACGTTGGGCAAGGTCGCTACACGCGGCGCGGCCCGCGAAGACCGCCGCGTCGTCGGCCGCTTGGCGACCGCCTGAGTTATTCAAATTTTGTATTGAAGTGAAGCCCGGAGACGGCTGTCTCCGGGCTTTCTGATGCGCGGCATGAAAAAACTCAGCCCACTTCGCGACGCTGGAACAGCGCCACCGCCAAGCACACCAGCACCAACACGTAAAGCAACGCGTAGAGCGTGACACTCAGCACCGGCACCAGCGTCAAGCTGCCGCCCAGATCATGGATCATCGAATTGCCCTGGCTGATCGCGTCCGCGGGCCAGAAGAATTGCAGGTTCGGCAGCACGAGATAGGTCAGCTTGGCCGCGAGGTAGGCGAGCGCTGCGCCCCAGCCGATGTCGGCCGAGAAGATCGCGCCGATGCTTTCATATACGCCCACGTCGTACGGCAAGCTCAATCGCTGATTCACCCAGCCGGACAACGAATTACTCGCCAAGCCCGCGAAAAAAACCGCCACGCAGATCAGCAGCGTCATCAACTGCCCCAGCCGGGTTGACACCGTCACCGCCACGGCCGTGAGCACCATGACGGCTTGGAAAATCAGCCCCAACCCCACCACGATCTGCACGTTCTTGCCGGCATCGTTGATGAACTCTTGCAGCGGAGACTGGAACGCCCAATCTTTGCCGACCACCAAAACACCCACTAACGCGAACACCTGCCCAACCGCCAACAGAACGACAAACGTGGAAGTGAACGGCCGACGGTACAGATAGTTGCTGCCCAACGCGGCCACGAGCGCAATGAACGCAAAGCCAAACCCAAACACCAACACCGGGAGGTCCAGGTCATCGCTTGCGTTCTGCAGCACCTGATGCCGCAGACTCAAAAAGAAAGCGACCGCCAGCACCCAATAGGCCAGCGTGATCGCCGCACCGATGCCGAGAAACTTGCCCAGCACGAACGTCGGCCGGGCGACCGGCTTGCTCACGACGGTGAGCACGGTCTTGCTCTCGATCTCGTCGGACAGCACCCCCGTAGCCGTGAACGCCGCGAGCAGCAGGCACACCAGCATGACCATCGATAGACCCATATCGACCAAGACTTTGTTGTCGCCTTCGCCCGGTTCCATGGAATAGGCCGCCGTGAATACGTTCAGCACCAGCCCCAGCACGCCCGCCATCAGCAGGACCGAGAACACCGGCTGGCGGATCGCCTCGACAAAGGTATTGCGTGCGATGATGTAGAGCTGACGAAACACGGTCGCGGATCATACGTCCCTGCGAGAGGCCGCGGAGGATGAATGGGCGTCCCCGCGCAGGCCAAGACGTTTCAGCTCCGATTGTTGGGAGCCTGCCGGTCACTTCTCGGACCTCTTCAGAAAACCTGTTACACCGGGCGAACCCAAGGCAGCCAACGGGGGTATCATCTTCGACTCACGATTTCTGACGCGAAACCGAATTTCTCAGAACCCACGACGCGATGACCGCCGACCAGCTCACCTACCGCCGTGCCGCCACCGCCGCCCTCGCGGGTCTGGGCGTCCAACTGCTCCTGACCATTCTCATCGGCGTCATGACCATATGGACCGGGTCGCACGCCTTCACCGCCGCGACTTGGCACCTGCTGGGCGGCGGAATCCTCTGGGGCGCCCTCTGGCTGATCTACAACCAGCACCGGCGTGAGCGTGTGGAAGCGCTCGAGGCCGACGAACTCGCCGCCTCGGCCGGAAGCGACACGACCATGTTCGACGAGGCGGGCCACGAGCTCGCCCTGTCGCGTAAACGACTCGAAGGCTTTTACGCCTGGGGACTCAACGTCGTGTCCATCACGGCCGCGGTGTTCCTGCTCGCCGCCGGCGGGGCGCTGCTGTACGGAGCGTGGTCCGGCATTGAATTGACGCCTGGCGAACGCGCGAACTTTACCGGGTTGTTCGGGATCGCCGCGATCAGTGACGCTTCCGCGTTGGCACTGATGCTCGTGGCCGGCGCCGCCGCGCTCATCGGCTTCCTCACCGCCCGCTACGTCGCGGGGATGACGTCCGAGAAGCACTGGCAACTGCTCCGTGGCGGCTCGGCCTACCTCATGGGCAACGTCGTCGTGCTCGTCGGCGTCGTCATCGCCAGTGTCTTCGAACTCGGCAGCAACCCGTGGGGTTTCGCCGTTCTGTCCCTGCTCATACCCGGTCTCATGGTCGTGCTCGGCCTCGAAATCACGCTATCGCTGATCTTCGGGGCTTACCGACCCAAGTTGCCCGGCGAAGTCGTCCGCGCCGCGTTCGACTCCCGCCTGCTCGGTTGGCTCACCCGGCCCGATTCGCTGGGCACCATGGTTGCCGAGACGGTCAACTACCAGTTCGGCTTCGAGATCTCGCGGTCTTGGTTTTATTCCTTGCTGGGCAAAGCCATCTTGCCGCTCGTGGGTGTCGGCGTCGGCGTGCTGATCCTGCTGTCGTGCGTGGTCATCGTGCCGCCGCAGCAGCAGGCCGTCGTCACGACCTTCGGCAAAGTTGCGTCGGAGAATGCGCTGCGCGAACCGGGCATCAGCTTCAAAGCGCCTTGGCCTTTCGCGTCGACCGAAAAGTACGAAACCTCACGTGTACATTCGCTGCGCGTCGGCTCGATCAACGATCTGCTGCGAACGGGCGTGCCGATGCTCTGGACCAATACGCACTCCGAAGGCGGCGAAGACTACCTGTTGACCGCCCCGGCCGTCGGCGCCGACGCCGGCGAAACCTCCTCGGCCGGTGGTGTGAGTGCCGGGCTGATCGGCGGCGAACTGGTCATGCAATGGCGGGTTGTCGATCTGCTTGCCTTTGTCGGCGCCACCGACCCGACCAAGGCCACCGTGGTTCGCGGCGAGGCCGAGACCATGAACATTCCGCTGCTCACCGCCGTCGCCGATGCCGCCTTCGCCGAGTACCTCGCGTCTAAAGACATCGACACGCTGCTCACCGCCGACCGCCTCGGTGCCGCCGAGTTCCTCAAAACCCAGATTCAAAGCCGCGTCAAAGACATGGGCATCGACGTGACTTACGTCGGCCTGTACGGCCTCCACCCGCCACAAGAAGGCGAAGTCGCGGACGCGTTCCTGGACGTCGTCAACGCCCTGCTCACGCAACGCACGACCGTCACCGGGGCCGAACGCGACCGCGTCGGCATCCTGTCCGAAATCGCCGGCTCGGTGGACCGTGCCGTGGAAATCGACGCCGCCATCCGCGAGCTCGAAGCCCTCCCGCCCGATGCCGACGCCGACATCGTCTCCGCGCAGTCCGCCGAGATCCAACGCCTGATCGACGCCGCCGGTGGGGAAGCCTCCAGCATCCTCGCCGCCGCCCGAGCCGACCGCTGGCAATCCGCGTTGGGCGCCCGCGCGAACGCCGAAGCTTTCCAGTACGAAGCCACCGCCTTCCAACGCTCGCCCGAATACTTCAAATCCAAGGCCTATTACGACACGTTGGCCCGAGTCCTCCCCGGGGCCCGCAAAGTCATCACCGCCGCCGACACCGGCGACACCCTCCCGCTCTTCCGCCTCAACCTCGAAGACGAGGCCTCAGGCCTCGACGCCTTCCTCGGCACCGAATAACCCCCACCACCCCGAGAAGCCCACCAACTCCGCGGTGGGTTACCCGAACTATGCGAAACCGTGTCACCTTTATCCTCGGCCTCATCGTTGCCGCCGCCCTTCTGCTCTACGCGGTCACGTTCACCGTCCGTTTCGACCAGACCGCCGTGGTCACCACCTTTGAGCGTGCCGACCAAGACGACCTCATCCAAGAAGCCGGCCTGTACTTCAAAGCCCCCTGGCCGATCTCCAAAGTGCAGCCCTATCCCAAAAAGCTGCAGATACTCGAGACTGGACAACAGCAGTATCAAACCGCCGACGGTAAGTCCGTCGTCGCCTCGCTCTATGTCACATGGCGGATCGACGACGCCTTCGCGTTTTTTAAGAGCCTCGAAAACCTCGACACCGCCCGCTCCCGTATCACCGACCTCGTCGACAACCTTTACGCCCAGCTCTCCGCCTACGCGTTCGACGAGCTGGTCAATCCCGATCCTTCCGCCATCAAGCTCGACGCCTTTGAAACCCAAGCCACCGCCGCACTGCAGGACTCGGTCAACCAACTTGGCTTCGGCATCACCGTCGAGAAGGTCGGCCTCCGTCGACTCACCCTGCCCGAGGCCGTGAGCGAGAATGTCTTTGCCTCCATGCGGACCACCCGCGAAGCCCTCGCCGCCAGTGCCGAACAGGAAGGCGCCGCCCGCGCCAACCAGATCACCTCTGAGGCCGAGTCGATCCGCAACCGCATCCTCGCCTTCGCCAACTCCACCGCGACCGCCATCCGCGCCGAGGGCCAACGCGAAGTCGCCGAGCAGTACGAGATGTTCAACGAAGCCCCCGAGCTGGCGATCTTCCTCGCCAAACTCCAAGCCATGGAGCAGATCCTCGCCGAGCAGGCCACCGTCATCCTCGACGCCAACCAGTTCGACTTGTTCCAACTCCTCCGCGGCGACTCGCAGGAGGCCGGCAACTAAGCCGCGCGTCGCACCATGAGCGAATCCCACGACCACCATCACGACCACGACCACGACCACGCCGGGCACACCCCCCCTTCCGAGGCCGGCCCCACCGTGCCCGTCGATCCCGCGCAACAAGCCCTCGCCGATGCCCTCCGGGTCAGCTTCACGATCCTCAAAGGAGTGATGCTGGTGCTCGTGGGTCTGTACTTTGTATCGGGCTTCTATCAGGTCCAGCCACAGGAGCAGGCCGTGCAACTCCGCTTCGGTGCCGTGGTCGGCGAAGGCGAGGACCGTGTTAAAGAACAAGGCTGGCACTTCAACTGGCCGTTTCCCATCGGCGCGGTCGTCAAGGTGCCCACCACCACGCAGACGCTGACCATCGCCGACACGTTCATGTTCGAGCTGGCCGAAGCCGACCGCGGTCGCACCTACGCGGAGCTCGCCGGGCGCGGCCGAGCGCTCAACCCCGAACGCGACGGTGCGCTCATCACCGCCGACGCCTCACTCGTCCACGGCATCTTCAACGTGAGTTACCGGATCAGCGACGCCGCATCGTTCATCAAAAACGTCGGCGACCTCGCCGAACGCCCCAAGGCATTCAACCAGGGCGGCGACGACCCCGCCGATATCGGGGCCGACCGCGTCTCCAACCAACAGCGATTCGAAGCCTTGATGCGGACGTCGCTCGAACGTGCCATCGTCCGCGCCGTTGCGCAAACCGATTCCGATGATTTCATTGCGGGCCGAACGAACCAGACGCTCATCCGCACCGAAGCGCAGCGGTACTTCGAAGAACTCGGCATCGGCGTCACGCTCGGCGAAGTGACGCTCAACCGCCCCACCGTGCCCATGTCGGTTTACAACGACTACAACCGCGTCAGCCAGGCCGAGAACCTCCGCAGCGAAGCCATCAACCGTGCTCAAACCACCCGCCGCGAAACGCTCGGCGGCGTCGCCGGCGCCGCCGCCCTCCCCGTCCGCGGCGGCAGCGACGGCCCGCTCGTTGCACTCATCAAGGCCTACGAACTCGCCGCCGAAGCCGGCGACGAGGAACAGGCCACCCAACTCGAAGCCCAAATCAACACCGCCTTCCGCGACCTTCGTCTGACCTACGACGAGCAACGCTTCGACATCGGCGGCGAAGCCGCCCAGGCCATCAACGCCGCAAAAACCGATCGCACCGCCCTGGTCCGCGACGTCCGCGGCCGCAGCGACACGTTCCTCAAGCAGCTCGCCGCCTACCGGCAGAATCCCGACTTCTTCCGCCAGCGCCGCTGGGAAGAAACCCGCGCGAACATCTTCGGCTCCGGCGGCGACCTCGAAACCTTCCTCGCGCCCACCGGTCAGCTCTACCTCGAACTGAACCGCGACCCCGAAATCGCCCGGGAACGCGAACGCAACCGCATCGAACGCGAACGGCTCGATCGGCTGAACCAGAACTGACGCCGGCCGTCATGACGCCAACGACACCAAGGTGAATACCCCGAACCTTGGTCGTAACAAGAGCGTAAAATAGAGCGGTTTTCTACTTATTGACCTTGACGTTCACCACGTCCTGGCGGTCCAAACATGCCCGACGAGCTCTACATCCAGTGCCTCAAACTCTCCAAGGTTTTCAAGGACTTCTGGATGCGCGACCGCGTCCGTGCCGTCGATGAAATCGACCTCGACGTCCGCCGCGGGGAGGTGTTCGGCCTGCTCGGGCCCAACGGCTCGGGCAAGTCCACCACGATCAAAATGATCCTCGGCCTCTTGCACCCGTCCTCGGGCCGCATCGTCGTCCTCGGCAAACTCCCCCGCGACGTCTCCATCAAAGAACACATCGGCTACCTCCCCGAAGAGTCCTACCTTTACAAATTCCTCAACGCCCGCGAAACCCTGGAGTACTACGGCAAGCTCTTCCATCAGGACCGCCGAAAGCGCCAACGCCGGATCGACATGCTGCTCGAAATGGTCGGCCTCGACAAGGTCCAACGTCGACCCATTGGCGAATACTCCAAAGGCATGCAGCGACGCATCGGCTTGGCCCAGGCGCTCATCAACGACCCCAAGCTGCTCATCCTCGACGAGCCGACCACGGGCATGGACCCCATCGGCACCAAGCAGATCAAGGACTTGATCGTTCGACTCAAGGACGCGGGCAAAACCGTGCTCTTGTGCTCGCACCTGCTCGCCGACGTCGAGGACGTCACCGACCGCTGCGCGATCATGTTCGGCGGCAAGGTCCGACGCGCGGGGACGATCGACGAACTGCTGACCCGGCACGACGAAACCACGATCACCACGCCAGCCTTGGATGAACAGCACGAGCAACGCTTGGTCGCCGCGATGGAGGCCGCGGGCGTCGCGGATATCGCGGTGCATCGGGGTCGGCAACGCCTCGAAGCCTTGTTCCTTGACATCGTCGAAGAAGCGCAGCGCACCGGCCTCGCCACCGCCGGCGCGGGCAACGCCGGCCAGGTCGCCGCGTTCCTGACCGAAGCCAACACGCTCGAAGGCATGGATGCCCAAGACGCCGACGGAAATGGTGGCAACGGCAGCGCGGTCATCGATTCGCTCGTGGTTGAAACACCCGAACTCGTATCCGCATCTCCCGCCGTCAGCAATCCCCCGCCAACCGATCAACCCGAGTTGGTCGCCGAGTCCGAAACCAACGACGTGCTCAGCGAGCTGACCGGCGACAAGCCTCCGATGGAGCCGGCTTCACCCTCGTCGCCGGCAAAGCCAATCAAGCCCGATACCGCAGACTCCCCCGCCCCCGACACGGACACCGACCGATCGGTGATCGACGACCTGCTCAAGTAATCCCGACCTGCGATGACGCGAAAGCTCCCGATCTATCTCGGCATCTTCGTCGGCCTGCTCGGGGTCGTCGCCGCGCTCGCGGGTTTTCTGCTCGGCACCGACCAACCCAACGCCGCGTGGGGCGTCATCGTCGCGGGCAACGTCCTGCTCTCCGCGTGGTTGGTGCGTGGCCTCTGGCTCTGGCGAGACGTCGGCTGGGTCGCTTGGATCAGCCGACTGCTGATCCTTGGACTCGTGACGCAACTGCTGACCAATGCCGCCTTCGCGCTGGGCTTACCGGGGCTTGGCGGGGTCGTACTCGGCGCGGGCGGCATGGCGCTGGCCTTCATGCTCGGGCTGGTGCTCCTCAGGTTCTGCTTTCACTTCGGCCACCCCATCTTCGGCGTCGCCCGCACGATCCTGGACGAAGCGATCCGCCAGAAAATCGGACTCATCTTCGTCGTCATTCTCGTGGTCTTCGTGCCGCTGCTGCCACTGATCCTGTCCGATTCCCGACTCGAATACCGCGTCTCGAATTTCCTGCGGTACTCGATGTTCATCACGGCCCTGGTGCTTTCGCTGATGACCATCCTGCTGTGCGCCCGGTCGGTCGCGCGGGAACTCGAAAGCAAGGTCGCCTTCACCACACTCACCAAGCCCATCGCGCGGTGGCAATACCTCTTGGGCAAGTGGGTCGGCGTCACCGGCCTGAACGCCGTGCTGCTCGCGGTGGCGGGGGTTGGGATCTACGCCTTCACGATGTCGATCGCGCAGACGCCCGCGCAGGACCGCCTCGACGCCGCGGCCGTGCAGGATTCGGTGCTGACCGCCCGGGTATCCACCCGCCCCGACGAAGTGTCCGAAGGCCAGATCCGCCGCAGCCTCGAAGAACGACTCGACCTGCTGCGTCTTCAAGAACCAAACCTCTACACCGCGGTCGATCCGGCGACCGGGGAGCGTCGCCCGATCCCCGCCGAAGACCTGCCGGAGAATCTCGCATCGCCGATCCAGGCCCAGGTCATCAGCGAGTGGCTCAGCATCCCGCCGCGCAGCAGCTCGACCTATCGCTTCTCGGGATTGAGCGACGCCGCACGCTACGGCGACTTCCTCCAACTCCGCTTCAAGCCCGAGGCCCGCGGTGCCACCCCGCCTGACCGCCGGCTGCAACTCTGGTTCCGCGCGAACGGGCGCGAGCTGCCGTTCATTTTGGAGCAAGGCGGTGAGGTGCTCGAATCGCCGATGCCGCGTGTCGCAGAGGACAAGTTCGCGCTCATCCGGATTCCGGTGGACGCGGTATCCCCTCAGGGCACGCTCGACCTGGAAATTTTCAACGGCGGCCGCGGCGCTCCCGCACAGGGCACGGTCGCTTTCAACCCTGCCGACGGCATGGAGATGCTCTACAGCGTCGGCGGCTTCGAGGTCAACCTGGCCAAAGGCTTGGCCTTGATTTGGTTCCGGCTGATGTTCCTGGCCATGCTCGGCATCGCGGCGGCGACGTTCCTGGGCTTTCCCACCGCTTGCCTGCTCTGCGGCCTGGTCTTCGTCGCGGCGGTCGGAGCGGGTTACCTCAACGAATCCCTCGACCAATACGCCGCATTTGCCGCCGCGGACTTAAACGCATGGCAAACGGTGTTGGGTGTGGTGATCACGTTTATCGACAAGCTGGCCACCGGCGAATTCTGGGACGCTTTCAAGGTCATCATCCGCACGATCGGCGAGCTGTTCACCCTCGTCGTGCCGGACCTGAGCACGTACAACCCCACGCCGCTGCTCGCCGACGGCAAGGCCGTGACGTGGTCGCTCTTGGCTGGCGGATTCCTCTGGGTGGCCGCCATTTGGACCGGGATCCTGGGGCTGGTGGCCGCATGGGCCTTCGGTCGCCGCGAAGTGGCACGGGTGACGGTGTGACCCTTGGCTTTGAGCACCGGGCGATCGATCCGGCTTACATCAGCGACCCACGCCGCGGGATTCGGCGTACGACCCTTCGCGAAAGTCGTCATGAGCAAAGACCGCCTCTTTCAACTCGCCGCCCTGATACTCGCCGTCTGTGCCTTGCTCGGATCGGCGCTGGTTGTTCCGCTGGTCAACCAGCAGCGGCGGGACCTCCAACTCAGCTTTGAATCCGACAACGTGGTCGCCGCGAGCATGGGCAGCTTCAAGGGTTTGGCCGTCAATGCGTTGTGGTACCGGGCCGAGATGGAAAAGCGAGCTGGGCGTTACGCCGAGGCGAACACCATTGCCGAGGCGATCACCGATCTTCAGCCGCGCTTCCCGCAGGTTTGGGCGTTTCACGCGTGGAACATGGCGTACAACATTTCGGTCGCCACCTTCACACCGCGCGAGCGTTGGGACTGGATCGACAAGGGCATCCGCCTGCTGCGTGAAGAGGGCCTGCGCTACAACCCCGACGCCGGCCGGCTCTACCGCGAGTTGTCGTGGACGCTTTTCCATAAAGTCGGTCAATACACCGACGATATGAACTGGTATTACAAAGGCTACGTGGCGCGTGAGTGGCACGAGGTTCTGGGTGGGCCGAACGATTTCCTCGCCGGGCAAGACCTGATCGAGTACTACATCGCCATCGCCGCCACGGGCGATCAGTACCTGCGTTTTGATCGTCCGGGGCGCGAGCTGCGGGGCCGACTCGACGCGTTGGCCGAGGCCGTGCCCGAGATCGCGGAGATCCGCGACGATTTCCGTCGCGCGAGTTTGAACCGCACGCAGGCCATGCTGACCAAGGTGCGCGACGATCTGGCGGCGGACGGCCGGGTCGATTCCGCCCCGATGGTTTCGGACGTGATCGCCGACATCGACGCAATCCTCGTCAACGCCAACCGAGATCCGGTGGCGGTCTACCGCGCGGACTTCCCCGACTCGGCCGTCGCGATCGACGCACTCCGCGAAGCGGGCTTCGGACTCGACGCACGCACGCTCCGCGCGATCGGTAAGCTCCGCATGTACGCCCGGCTACTCCCCGCCGAACGCGTCATGATGCTCCCCGAGCCATACCTCGATGCCGACGCTCGCGCCATGGGCGAACTGTTTTTTGCCCGCAACGACCCGGCGTTCCAGCAAGGCCTCAACATTCTTCTGCCGTTCCTCCGCGCCCGGGTGCTTACCGACACCTACAACATGGACCCCGAGTTCATGCTGCAACTCATGGAAACGCACGGCCCGCTCGACTGGCGACACCCGATGTCCCACTCGCTGTACTGGGCCGCGAAAGGAATCGACGTCGCCGAGACGCTCCGCAACTCCGATATCGACTGGGTCAACACCTACCGCCTCGTGATCCACTCGCTGCAGTCGCTCACTGACTACGGCAACGTCTCGTTCAACCCGCTCATGCCCGAGGGCCGGCAGGTCGACCTGATGCCCGAACCCGCATTCCTGGATAGCTACGGCAACCAGCTTACGAGCATTATGAACGCCGTTGAAAACAACGAAGAAGGCAAATTCGGCAACCTGCGGATGAGCAACTTCGAATCCGGACACGAGAACTACTTGCACAAAGCCATCATGCTCTCGTACATGTACGGCAGCGAAACCAAATCGCAGGCGTACTACGCCGAACTGCGCGAAACCTACGGCGACGCATTCCACAACAACGACGGCCGATACGAGCAGCCGCTCGCCGACTTGGTCTGGGAATTCATCCGTGAAGACCTCGACACGCAGACCACGGCCCGGTACTTCTTCGAAAGCCAGTTGCGACGGGCGTATCTCTCGGGATTGGCCTACGGCGACCTCAACCTGTTCGGCCAAGTCATGACCCGCGCCCAAGAGTTCCACAACCGATACCAGTCCGAACGAAATTACGAGACGGGCATCACCGAACAGGGCCGACTCTCGCTCCCGCCCTTCCCGCAATTGATCGAAGACGCGTACGTTCGCTTCATGCAGGACCCCGAGCTTGACCTGATCGCGCGTTCGACCGCTTACGCCAACACGCCTTTACCGCTCGCGCAGCGGACCTATCACCGCTGGATCGAAACGATTGTCCAGCAAATCCCCGACGCGCGCGACGTGTTCCCCGAGCCCGAGGGCGCGGTATTGCCCGACAGCCAAACCGAGTCCACCGGTGTGAACGTGCCCGCGGCGATCGATCGGCAATAGTCCGCGGGAAGTCTGGCCACCGTTCAGTGCTAACCGCACCTCGCTGGGGCGCACAAAAAAGCCGCGACCCGGGGAAGGCCGCGGCTCTCTTAAAAATCCGGGATCATTCAAGCCAAGTCGTTGAACGCGGCGTCCACGGCGGCGTCGAGCTTGGCGTCGGTCTCGTACGTGCCTTCGGCGATCTGAGCCTTGATTGAAGCGACGAGGTCTTCGCGGATCGGGTTTTCCTTGGCGGCGGCGAGGACGCGGGCCGAGTCGGATAGCGAGACTTCATCGCGACCGCGGGTCACGGCGGCGGCTTCGGTGATTTTGCCGGCCGTGGTCGGCGGGGCGTAATCGGGGGCGTAGGTACGAGAAACGGGGCTGATATCACTCATCGGAGCTCTCCAGACGTTGGGCAGCAATCGGGCTCGGCTTGGCCGAGCGTGCTGTGGCGACGAACGCCGACGTCACCGTGTCGCAAAGGGCCTCGTCCATGAGACCGGCTAGCGGCGACGCCGTAAGGCAAACCCACGCCGTCCGTGCGGGGCTGCCGACTCTTCGAACCCATCCGCCGCAGAACACTTCCGCGAACCACCGGAGGGGACCCGAGTCGGCCAGCGAAACGATCACCGTTTCGCTCCACCAATATCGCCCACATTGGGCCTCGGGCTTGAGCACGGATCAACGCAGACCCGCGAAGCGTTGCTCTTAATACAAGTATAGGTTTGACAACGACTCAGAAGTGAAAACCGTCTGAAAAACGAACACAAACGTCCGATATTGCGGGCAACATCAGCACTGATGCAAGCGTCCAAATAAGGGCGGCGTCTGGACTTACAACACGACATGCGGTGCAATCAAAATCCAAACACCAGAAGCGAGAATCTTCTTTTATTCACTGGAACCCCGTGATTCCCCACGCCACCCGGGCGGCTTGGGCGTTTTCGAGCACCTCGTGAACGCGGATCAGCCGGCAACCCGCCGCCACCGCAAGGGCCGTCGTGGCCAAGGTGCCCGGCAGACGCGCGGTGGAATCGGCCATCGTCGGGTCCAACTTGGCGAACATCGACTTCCGGCTCGTGCCGAGCAACACATGCCGCCCCGACGCCCGCTGATGCTCCACGAGTCCGCCCAACCCCGCGAGCAGTTCCAGATTGTGCGTCAGCGTCTTGCCGAAACCGATGCCCGGGTCCACCACGATCTGTCCGGGCGACACACCCAACGCCTCCGCCGACTCGGCCGCGGCGTCGAGGTGATCCGTGACGTCGGCAACCACGTCCTCGTACCACGGATCAACCTGCATGTCCGCGGGCTGTCCCCGCATGTGCATCAGAATCAGCGGCACCCCCGCCTCCGCCGCCAGCGCCGCCAGCCCACCGTCCCGCTCGGCCCGCCCCTCCGCCCCGCCCGAAACATCATTGAGCAGTTGGGCCCCGGCTTCCAAGGCCGCCTCGGCCACCGCCACCCGCGTCGTATCCACGCTGATCACGGTCGCATCGAAGCCTTCCGCCTCAAGCATCGCCCGAACCGCCGCGATCACCGGCACCACCCGCTGGATCTGCTCCTCGCTGGACACCCGTGCCGCGCCTGGCCGGGTCGATTCCCCGCCGACGTCCAGAATGCTTGCCCCCTGCTCGGCCATCGACCTGGCGTGGGCCACGGCTGCCGGGATTCCGGACGCCCCATCAAACCGCCCACCGTCCGAGAAACTATCGGGCGTCACATTCAACACACCCATCAGCCGAGGCTCATCCAGCGTCAGCGGCGACGACTTCGGGAAATGCAGGGCGGCGACGTCGCTCATGACGAGAGCTTAGAACCGCCAAGCCCGGAAATTCCGCAGATCACGCACAACCCACCCAACCCCATCGGCCTCCGCAGCGATATCCGGGGGCCCTTGCCGCTCGTCCGCGAAAAGCCTTGAAACGGCACCGAGCCTTAATCACCGCCCCGTTCGACCCGAAAACTCTCGCATGCTCGCGATGCGTTTTCCGCCCGATTTTTCCAAACTCGCACGGCTCGCACGGACCGTCCCGGGCGATCGCCCATGGGTCCCGCGTTTAACCCGACGCAACCCTGAACTCCGCAAAACCGTTCCGTTCGAGCGTCGCCGACTCCCCCGCCGCAGCGTCGATGCGCCGGTGTACTTCGGCGTCATCCCGCCGCTGTGCGAAAAGCTCCGCCTCTCCCGAATCCCCGTCAGCGTCTTCAAGCCGCTCAACGGCGGCTGGGCGACCGATCTTTCCACCCAAGGCCTGAGCCTGCTCTGCGATAAGCCCGTCGAGGTCGGCGGCAGACACTGGCTTCGGCTGGACCACGTCGCGACCCGGCCGACGATCCTGCCCGGGCGGATCATGTCCTGCGAACCCGTGCGTCACGACGCCGACGAGACCGACGAGACCACCTCGACCGACGCCTTCCGCGTCCGCGTCGCGTTCCTGATGAGCGACCCGACGATCCCGGAACGCTTGGGCTTCGTCGACGACGCCATCACCGCCGTCGCCTGACCCAAGCCGATACCAACCGGACAACATCTCGCCATCTTCCGCCTGCCGAGGGCGAGTTATACGCCTGACCTCTCGGGGATCGCGTGTTTACCGGACGCTCGCTACGATGCAGGACCGCGGTTCACTCCGCGGATGCTTGACCGTTCGACCACCCGCCCCCCTCACCCGGAGCCACCACGGATGATGACTCGCCACCCCCGATTTTCCCGCTTCGCCGCCGGCACGCTGATCGCCCCGATCACGCTGGCCTTCACCGGCTGCAACTCGGTCCAACTGCCCGACGGCTACGCCTGGAACATCACGCCCGAGAAGAAGAACGACTTCGACACGCCCCGCGGCTCGTTCCGCTGGGGCTTCGACCAGTCCCGCATCAACGAATCCCTCCCCGCCACATCCCGCGACCGCACGAACTACGACTACGCCGCCGTGCTGCCCAAGCCCAACATCCGCCCGGCCTACGAACCGCAATACACGACGCCAGCCACGGCTCCGATCGCCGCCGCGACCGCGACGCCCGACGACCTGTACACCGCGTTGGACCCGGTGCCCGCCCCGCCGACCGGCAACGACGCCGCCGTGTTCACGCTTCCGACCAACGACTCGCCGACCATCGCCCGCAGCGCCTTCCGCGCTCCGGCCACGACCGAAGTCCGCATCCTCGGCGGCGACCTCGTCGGAAACGGCCGAGCCGAAGCACCTTCCGTCGCTGGCACCCGCACCCACACCGTCGTCAAAGGCGACAACTACTGGAACCTCGCCAAGCAGTACTACGGCCAAGGCATCCGCATGAAAGACATCCAAGCCGCCAACCCGGGCATCGATCCCAAGAAACTCCAGATCGGCGACACGCTGGTCATCCCCGAGTAAGTCGCGAAACCATCCACGCAACAACACAAAGCCCGCGTTCACCCAACGCGGGCTTTTTGATGCGGTCAGCGCCGCTCCGCTCACTGATGAAAGTGTGCGTTCTGGGCCGGCACCACGAAGTCCAACACGTCGTGCAGAACTTGGGCCGGCGAACCCATCGAATCGACATCGGCAATCAGCGACTTGTCGTAATGCTCGAGCACCGGCGCGGTCTCCTGCTCGTAGACGTGCCAACGGTTCCGAATCACCTTTTCGTCGGCGTCGTCGTGCCGGTTTTCCTTCAGTGCCCGCTGACGCAAACGCTGGAACATCTCTTCTTCATCGTTGCAGGTCAGGTGGATGATCTGCACCGTGTCGATCAGCGAATCCATCAGCTTGGCCTGCTCGAGCGTCCGCGGGATGCCGTCCAACACCAAGAGGTCATTCTTGGGTTTGAAGTCGCCCAAAAACGCCCGGGCCCGTACCGCCCGCGACCACATCTGCACCGTGATTTCATCGGGCACCAACTCGCCCCGCGAGCTGTACTCCATAAACGTTCGGCCCAGGTCCGAGGTCACATCCATGTTCCGGAACACATCCCCACACGAGCAGTGATAAAAACCCGGGATCGATCCGAGGATCTTGCCCTGCGTGCCCTTGCCCGCGCCCGGAGCCCCGAACAGCAGCACGGTCTTGTAACGGACTTCCGGCACGGGGATCGGTTCGTTGGCGGTCATGACGTTCTCATCGGGCAGGCGGCGTCGCAACAAAAGGCGGTTGCGGAGTCTAAAACAACCCGCCACCGCCCGCGAATGCTGGCCGTTTCGACTGACCAGACCATGCCTAAGACGAA
>JBCCDN010000064.1:0-16987 GCA_039030755.1 Planctomycetota bacterium
CTGAAGTAAAGAACCTTCCACCGCAACCTGCTGGCCCCGATGAAAGACCGCACGGGCCCGCGGCGCGTTCAAATCAACGAACAACACGAAGTCCGCCTGCTTGCCGGGCGCAATCGCGCCCAGATGCGACAGGCCCAACCATTGGGCGGGGTTGAGCGTGGCCATCCGGATCGCCTCAACGGGGGCCAGACCAAACGAGATCGCACGCCGAACCATCTCGTCGATCGAGCCTTCGTTCAGTAGGTCGCAGGGCGTCCGGTCGTCGGTGCAGAAGCAGACACGGCGTGAATTCGCCGACGTCACCATCGGCAATAGCGCTTCGAGATTGCGTGCGTTGGTTGCTTCGCGAATCAGCAGATACAGTCCGCGCGACAATTTTTCGCGAGCTTCGTCCGCGGTGACACACTCGTGGTCGCTGCCCACACCCGCGGCGACATAAGCATTGAGTGCCTGTCCGGTCAGACCCGGACAGTGTCCATCGATCGCCCGGCCAACAAACGCATTGAGCTTGGCCCGCACGCCGGGATGGTTCTGAACCACACCCGGGAAATCCATGGCCTCGGCCAATCCGTGGATCACGCCTTCCTCAAGCAGCGCCCGCAACTCGTCGGCACCTACCGAAGCGCCGGCCGTAGCCATCGGCGTGGCGGGCACACAGCTGGGCCCCATGACCACCGCGTTCATCGGCAGGCCGCGCGACGCCTCGGCCATGTATCGAATGCCCGGCACCCCCACGACGTTGGCCAGCTCATGCGGATCAATCACCGCCGTGGTCACGCCACGCGGAACCACGGCCGCAGCAAACTGTGGCGGCACACACAAACTGCTCTCAAGATGAACGTGCGCGTCGATCAGACCCGGCGCGACATAAGAACCACCCAGTTCGATACGGTTCTTCGCCGAGTACCCCGGCCCCAAACCCGCGATCACGCCGTCACACAACGCGACTTCCAGCGATTCAATCTCGCCGCTGAACACATTGACCACTTGGCCATCCGCCAAGACAACATCTGCCTCGGCTTGGCCACGCGATACCTCAAGCAATTGGTCAAAACTGGGCATACGCGAGGTCTCACCCCTTGACAAAAACAGGCAGGATTTTCGCATCTTACTTGATGAAGCGTCTAAAGTCACCGTTTCGATCGAAGAGCCCCATGGCCCATCCGCTACAAGAACTGATCCGCCGGGCCGACGCCGGCGAGACACTGGCGGTATGTGTATTGGCTAAAACCACGGGGAGTACGCCGCAGAAAGCCGGGGCGATCATGGTCGTCGCCAGCAACGGCACAACGTCGGGCACCATCGGCGGCGGATGCGTCGAAGCCGAAGCGCGGACGCAAGCGTTACGGCGTTTAGCCAAAGACAGTGGCCACGCCGGGGAGCACGATGTGCTTTTGCGGTTTCCGTTGGACCGCGACTACGGCTGGGACGACGGCCTGATCTGCGGCGGCGTCATGTTTGTGGCCATCCAGGTTCTCGAGCACCCCGAGCAAGTCACCCCTTGGCGACATGCGACAAGTGCGATCGAAAACGGTCGAGCCGCCGAAGTGACGCTGAACCTCAAGGACGAAAACGGCAACGCCGTCGAAGTGATCTTTGCGCGAGAGCCGACGCCACGGCTGGTGATCGCGGGGGCGGGTCACGTCGGCGAAGCGTTGGCTCGGGTGGCCGACGGCCTGGGGTTTGCGGTCACCGTGATTGATGATCGAGCCGACGCCGCTTCGCCCGAACGCTTCCCCCGGGCAAGCCGGATCATCGGCCCGATCGAACGCGAACTCGCAAACCAATCGCTCGACGAACGTCACTACGTGGTCATCGTGACGCGCGGGCATCAACATGATGGCGACGCGTTGGCCGCGGTCGTCGGTTCGCAAGCAAAGTACATCGGTCTGATCGGGTCTCGCCGAAAGACACTCGCGATTTTCGAGCGTTTACGTGGAGAAGGCGTCTCGGCCGATTCCCTCCGTCGGGTGCGGTCGCCGATCGGTCTTCGCATCGGCGCGGTAAGCCCCGAGGAAATCGCCGTCAGCATCGCCGCCGAACTGATCGCGTGCCGCCGCGACGTGGCATTGGATGCATCAGCCACCATGCAGGTCTCGCCCAAACAACTCGATCGCCAAACCAAAGCCGACCGCAACCGTAAGCCCCCGAACCCGACATCTCGAACATAAACGGCTTACGCCGATGCTTGCGTGGTCGCCCGCTCGCCCTGCCGATTCAGAAACACTTGTGCGAGTAGACCTAAGTGAGCACGAATGGTCTGGCAGGTTTTCATTTTTGAGGTCCCCAATAAGCGTGACTCCAGCGTCGCCGGGTGTTCAAGCACGATCGCGCCGCGCTGATCGAGCCAAACAATCATCTCAGCCATGCCCAGAAATCCGCCGTGACGGAGCTTCAAATCCGCGACGTGTTTTCGGCGATAAATCCGGAAACAACTTGTGTAGGTGTGCAGCTTGCTCTTAAGCAGACGCCGATACATCCACGACAAGCCCCGCGATAGGCACAGTCGCCACGCGGGCACATTTCGTACCGTACCCCCGGGGTGGTATGGAGAGGCTGTGACCATCGCCACGCCCGGCTTCAGCAGCGGCAACAGTTCCGCAAAATACGTCGGGTCGTAAGTGCAATCGCAATCCATCGATCCCACCAAGGGCGTCTCGGCCACACCGATCCCGGTGAGAATGGCCGCCGCCACGCCGCGATTGTGGCCGTGCCGAACCACCCGTGTGTCCGCACGGATCGCGAAGTCGCGCTGGAGAATCTCCCAGGTATTGTCGGTGCTTCGATCATCCACGAAGACGAATTGAACATCGCGCGGGCTCAACACCGCTCGGACTTCTTCGAGTGTCGCCGCAGTGTACGGCAGGGCATCCTGTTCGTTGAAACATGGAATCACGGCCGTGAAGGGCTCAAGATCTTTCGCACCTTCCGCGACGGCTTGTTTGATTCGAATCTGAGCGGGAGCGACCGCATCAGCACGGATCGTGGGCAAGACCTTTGTGTCGTCCGCAAGGAAATCACGCACGCACATAAATCGATGCCGCTCCAACAGACGGCGCAGCGTCGGCTCGGTCCGATGAAGGTTGCGGTAGCGGCGAAGACGAGTCCATCGATCCGCAATCCCCATCCGTGGCAACTCGGCGTCGAACTCCCAAAGATGAAAGTAAAGCACAAACGGAGAGGTGTATCGCGCGGACCAACCACGAACGACCCGGTCCAAAGCCTGACCTGGCAACTGCCTTGCAGTGGTCCCGCCCGCCAACGGCACCAACCAACCATCCGGGCCCCACGTCGACATCGGGAGTTCAAACAGCTTCGAGCCGGCCGGCGATTCGTGGACGAAGGGGAAACGCCGATCGGGGTGCCTTCGCAGCTCTCGACCGCGCGGATAAACCGACGAGTCGTAGCGAAAGCCCGCATCGGCCAACGCATCCATCGCCCAGGCGTCACCAACCCCAAAACGGCCGCGGGCAATCCGGAACCCGCGCACCGGTAGACCGGTCAACTGCTCCAAACGATCGCGGACTTCATCGGCTTCTGCCGTGAATCGCTTGCTGCCGAGCTGATCGAGCGACTCGGGCTGATGATTCCGTGCGGCCAGTTCGTGACCCGCGTCTGCGATACGCCTGATCACCTCGGCATGCGTTTCCAAAAGTTTGCCAAGCACGAAAAACGTCGCGGTCACGCCGTGTGCGTCGAGCAGCCGCAGCAGCCGATCTGTCTGCGGCGCAAGCCGATGCGGCAGCCGACGCGCGTGGCGATCGCCAAGCAAACGGGGAAACGGGTCCGCCTGAAAGTATTCCTCGACCGCGAACGTCAGGAGGTTGGGCCGATGGCGGTCGTCGGCGATATTGGATTGGCCGGACTCGGCCATGCGTTGGTCTCACTCCCACGAGTTGACGGCTGGTCCGGATCGGGCGATCCATATACCTGCCAAAGATGATTCACGATGTGTGTAGCGGCCTGGCCGTCGCCGTATGGATTGGCGATCCTTGAGACACGCTCGGGCCAATCCGTGCGGTAAGCCGCCCCGAGTTCCTGACCGAGCATCGAAGGTGTCACACATAGCTTCGCTACGCCGGCTTCAACACCTTCCGGCCGTTCCGTGGTTTTACGGATCACCAGCAACGCCTTGCCCAGCGAGGGCGCCTCTTCCTGAATCCCACCCGAATCGCTCACGACCAACCACGCGGACCGCAAGAGCGCAACGAAATCGAAATACCCCATCGGCTCCACCAGATGAACCCGAGGACACGTGCCCAAATGCCGCTGCGCCGCATCGCGAACCGCCGGGTTCGGGTGGACCGGGAAGACGACGCGCAGGTCGTCGTGCTGCTCAACAAAAGCTCGCAGCGCGTCGAGGTTCTGGCTCATCGTTTCGCCAAAACTCTCTCGACGGTGCGTCGTGACCACGATCAAACGGCCACCGCCCACCCGATCCATCAGCGCCTCCACACGCGGCGAGGAATAAGCACGTTCGGTGGCCCATCGCACCGCATCCACCACGGTGTTCCCGGTCCGCACCACCCGGCCCGGTTCGATCCCCTCGGCCAGCAAACTCTCCACGTTGCGCTGCGTCGCGGCGTAATGAACATCCGCCAAACGCCCAATCATCTGCCGGTGCATCTCTTCGGGGAAGGGATCGTCACGCTGGCCGCTCCGGAGCCCCGCTTCAAGATGACCCACCGGAATCTTGCGGTAATACCCGCTAAGCGCACCAGCAAACGCGGCGGTGGTGTCTCCTTGCACCAGCACGACGTCCGGCCGTTGCTCCGCCAACCACGCAGCAAGACCACAAAGCGTTCGCTCAACCACGCTCAAAGGTGTCTGGTCCGGTCGCCCCACCGACAAGTCGGCGTCCACCCGAATGCCCAATTCGGCGGCAAACGCGCCCATCAACTGGACGTGCTGCCCGGTACCGACATTGAGCGTACGGAAGCGCTCGGGCTGGGCCTCCATCGCCCGGACCACCGGTGCGATCTTGATGACCTCCGGCCGGGTGCCAAACACCGTGGCCACCGTCAACCTGCGCGATGACATCTCTCTCGCTTCCAAACCGCTCCCTTCCGCGGAAACTCGTAACACTCGGTACGAAACATACGGCATGGCCGCTTGCCCGGTCGGTCAAGGCGGGTCATGCTTGAACGGCGTACCTCTCGTCGGCCGCGCCGCCCGCAAGGTTTACCCCGCTTGACCCCAACCCCCGCCCCAACTCGGCTGCCGAATCACACCCACACGATGTGGCGGCTCGGCTTAGTTGCGGCCCTCGTCGTTCTGGGCATGGTCTACGCACGCATCCCGCTCAGCCCCGACCAATTCGCCATTCAATATGTCGCTTGGCGGGTGAATCAGGGCGACCCGCTTTACACCGGCGTGATCGATATGAACTGGCCGGGCATCATCACGTTGATGCGGCCGATCGCGTCGCTGCCGTTCGATCCGTGGTTCCCTTGGCGAGTGCTGGACTTCGCCGTGATGTTGCTGGGCGTCGCCGCCACCGCACGCTTACTCGACAAAGCCGTCGGCGTGCTGGCCGCCCGCATCTGGTGGTTGGTCTACCCGCTGCTATACGTGAGCCCGGCGCTGTATTGGTTCGCCGGTCAACCCGACGCGGTGATGATGCATGTCACGCTGATCGCCGTCGCGATCCACGGGCAACCCTTCACTCGTGCCGGAGGAACCTTGGCGGTCCGCGCGGGCGCGATCGGCGTCGTGATGGGTCTTGCGGCACTGATCAAACCGACCGCCGTCTGCTTCGCCATCGCGCTGGTCCTGCACGCCGGGTTGATATGGGTCTCACGGCAGAACGGCTTGCGGAATTTGACCACCTATGTGGCCGCGGCCGCCTGTTCGGGAATCTTCACCTTGGCCGCCGGATTTACCTGGGTGATGCTTGCCGGAGCCCGTCCCGCCGAGGTCCAACTGGCCGCGTGGACCTACAACCACACCGCACAGTTTGCCGGCCAAGTCGCATCTCAAACGCTGGCCGTCGAAGCCGCTTCGTGGTTGCTGAGGTATTGGCATCTCGGCCTTCCCTTCGTCGCGATGTTTGTCTTTCATCGCGAGCGTTCGCATCGAACTCCAACCCGAAGCCGCATGCTGGTCTTACTTTTACTCCTAGCAGCACTGGGCTCCTACGCCTTGCAACGCAAAGGATTCGCCTATCACCTCGCCCCTGCCTGGACCGTCCTGTCGATCATGTTCTGCGTCGGTGTCTCGGTGATGTACCAATTCGCAAGGCAAATGCGAAGCTGGCCGATCTTCCTGGCGGCTTTTGTGTTCTTGGTCTATTTCGCATCGCTCAAGACCGTTCAACTCCTGCCCGTCGCATTGAACATGATGGGGCTGCCCAGCCGTGTCGCGCCGCTCAGCGAGATCCAGGCCGGCGATCAAACGGACTACGCCACACTCCAACAAATCAACGACACGCTAACCCCACTGCTCGACCCAGGCGATCCCGATGCTCCGCTGCTGGTGTGGGGAGAAACCGTTGCCGTGAACCTCATGCAGCAGCGTCTGCAACCCACGCCTTTTTACTACTTCCTGACGCTGACGAACCTCCGCACAGAGATGCCGATGTACGACCCTTGGCTCAACCAATTCTCGGAGGCGATGCAAGCGGCGCCGTATGCGGACATCGCCTTGATCTCCAACGAAGCGATCGAACTCGCAGAGCACAGCGGTAACCGGTCGTTCGTCGAAATCTCAAAGTGGATCAACGAGGCAGACATCGTCGCCGAGTTCGGCAACATCGTAATCATGCGCCGTCGACGGGCGATGATGCCGGCCCCAACGGAAAATCCGGAAGGCGTGGGCGAAGCGGCTTCTTCTGCTCCTTAAGCCGTGAGGCGTGCTGCGACATCGTGCCGATCGCGAAGCGTTGACCGAGCGTTTCAAAGTAACTCGCCATCCGCGCCCGCTTGGTCGCCCCTTCCACATTCATGGCCGGGAAAAAACGCAGCGCATCCACGTCGTCCGCTCCCAAAAAATCCAACGGGTGCAGCAGCACCGAAGGCTCCACCGCGCAGAATCGACACCCTCGTAACGCGAAACGCCAGTAGGCCTTGGCCAACCCCGGTGAATATGTCGCCAGATACAACACATAGCTTGGATGGAATGGCACCCGCGCCAACGGCAGAACACTGACCGGCAATTCGGAAAGCTCAGCGCCCTTGCCAAGATCCCATACGTATGGCTTCACCGGACGCAACGCGTCCCGCCAAGAGCCAAACAGCCTCGAGCGCTCCGCACGCTGCTCCGGCGTCAGCTTGGCGGTCCGGAAGTAGTACGCCCGCGCCAAGGGACCCAGCCACGTTGGCAACGTGGAGGCATCGAGTGTGTACCCGCGTTCAGCCAACACCTCCAGCAACAAGTTTGAACAGCTGTACCCCGGACCGCGAAACGTGGTCGGCTTCATCCCCACCGCCTCCAACAACGCACGCTCGGCCCTTTGCAACTCGAGATGCAGCGCCGCGCGGTCGTAGCGATGTAACCACGGTTCATGATGAAACGAGTGGTTCCCGATCTCATGCCCCGCATCCACCAGGCGTTGAAGCGCATCGCGATTCTCGGGCCGCGCAGCGTCCTGCCCCACCACAAAAAACGTGATCCGCCAGCCGAGCCGCTCCAGCATTGGAAGCACCACGTCCGCGACACGATCCAGGTACGTGCCGAATTCACGCCAGGCCGGGTCGCCGTGCGTTTTCTGATACGACCAGAGGTTGTCCAGATCAAGCGACACACTGGCGAACGGCTTGGATGTCATGCCCGACCCGCTTCGATACGTAGAGGTGAATCGGGCATGCGCGCATCCAGTAAATCATCCATCGCTTGATCGGCGGTGCGTATCGAGTCGTTGACGTTCAGCGTGCCGTTGACGATCTGCGCCGAATTGACCAAAGACAAGCCCGGCACCGAGGTATCCCGAGGCGGCACGTTCTGTGAATAACCCAACACCGGCAACGGGAACACTTCCTTCACCCGCGAGACACGAAACGCCCGGACCGATGCGGGTTCAAATGCCGGGTACACCCGCGGCAGATTTTCTAGGAAGCGTTGGCGAATAGTCTCATCGTTCCAGCCAAAGATCGCGTCATCCGCCCCGGCGTAGCAGGGTAGATACACCAAACCCCGCCCCCCCAACTCCGCGTGAGCATCCACGAGCGCGGTCATGTCCACGACCGCGGTGAACGGCAGGTCGCCACCGGGCAGGTACGTCAAATAGCAGGAACTCAACGGACGCTCCAAAAGCAACGAAGCGCACACGATGCCTTGATATGCCACACCTTCGAGGCGTTTCCGCTCGGTATCGGTCAAGCTGAGGCATAGCCTCGCGGCCACGCCCGGCGACGAAGTCACCAGCACCCGATCGAATGCATCTCCGGACGCCGCGTCGATCCGACGCACCGGCGTTCCGGTACGGATCGAGACGCCCTTGCCCGAAAGACACGACGCCATCGAGGCGAAAACCCGCGCGTATCCACCGGGCACGTAGCCGAAACGCTCGACCTTGAGCCCGCTGCGACGCGCGGCATAAAGCCGCTGGATCGTCGCCCAGATAAACGCCGCCGAAGACGCTTGGTAAGCGTCCCCAAGTTTACTCCGCAGCAGCGGCCTCCAGAGCTTCTCGAAGCAGCTTCGCCCGGACCAACACGTCAGCCACGCCTCCACGCTCACGTTTTCTAACGATCGCCAATCATGTCGCCGGGACGCCATCACGATGGTTGCCGCAAGGCGTACTTTATCGATCGGGTTCAGAACCGGCAGTTTGAGGTAGTCCATCGCGTTGGACATCGGGCTAAGCCGATGCCCGTCGAACAAGCCCGTTTGCGTGGTCCGCCAAACCGCTTCTGCTTCCAAGCCAGCCACCTCAAGCAACCTGCGGGTGTAATCGTCAGACAACAACGTCACGTGGTAATGGCGGTCCCACATCACGTCAGCGCAGCCGCCGTCATCTTTCAGCGTCCACGCCGAGGCGAGTCCGCCCAACTCGGGCGCGGCTTCAAACAGCGTCACGTCGTGGCCCGCCTCCGCCGCACGGTACGCACACCACAAACCAATCACCCCACCGCCCACCACCGCCCATCGCTGCGGCTTCACTCTTGAATCTCCTGTACCGTGCCACCCGATTGAATCCGGTAGCCCCGCCCGCACGCCTCACAACGCGCCGACACCGCCTGAACCAGCGATCGAGGATCTCCACGCCATATCGGCGGGCCGCATCGACACACCACGCCCACCGGCCGACTCGGCGATCCAACGACCAGATGAAAGTCGCCCACGTCGCGGGTCACAACCGACGCCATCCCGATCATCGCGAAACGGCCGATCGTCAGCCCCGGCCCCACCGTCACGCGTGCACCCAGCGTCGCGCCTTCACGCACCAACGTGCACTCGGTGTGTTCATCGGGCGCGGACGGATACGGCTCGGTCAATTCGGGGTTGCACGCGCGCGGGAAGCGGTCGTTCGTAAACGTGGCACCCGCCCCGACCATGACGCCACGCTCCAACGTGACGCCGTTGCAGATGTACACGCTCGCGTTGAGCTTGCACAGGTCGCCGACGGTGACGCCGTAGGCGACGTATGTCTTGCCGCCAACGATGCATCCGCGACCAACCGTGCAGGGGCCGCGCAGGTGCGCGTGGTCCCAGACGCGTGTCCCGTCGCCGAGTTCGACGCCGTCTTCGACAATCGCCGTGGGATGGATACGCGGAATCTGCATGGACCTCGAACCTACTTGGCCGCTCCGACCGTTGCCGCCGAGGTGCCGTCCACGGGCTGCCAACCGTTGGTCTGCATCGAACGTTGTGCGGCTTCAATCACCCGAACCGAGGCCAACGCATCGGCGGGGCTGACACGCGGGGCATGCTCGCCACGCACCGCGCCGGCAAAGTCTGCGAGCTGGTTGGCGAAGGCTTCCACCTTGCCGTAACCATGCCCGAAGCTTCGCCAGTTGGCCTCATCGTGCCGCTTGACCTGCCCGCCCTTCCAACCCAGCGTCAAGACGCCTTCCGAACCAAAGACTTCGACGTACGTCGCGCGGTGTTTATCGATCGACCAGCTCAGATCGACCGTACACGCCGCGCCACTCCGCGTTCGGCAGAAGATCTGCACCGTGTCTTCAACCGCCAACGGCTGAACCCGGGGGCCTTCAAGGGCCTGAACGGATTCGATCGGCCCCAAAAAATGTCGGATCAGATCGACCGAGTGCGTGCCGTTGTCGATGACCACGCCGCCGCCCGCAATCGCGGGGTCGCTGTTCCAACGCTGCGTCATGTCCACCCTGCCCGTGAAGGCGTTCTCAAAAAGCACGATGTCTCCGACCGTGCCGCGGTCGAGTAACGCCTTGGCCTCCGCGACATCGTTCACGAAACGGAACTTGGTCGCCATGGTGAACACCGTCTTTGTTTCCTGCGCAAGCGCAACCAAGCGTTCCGCGTCGTCGCTGCCGATGCAAAGCGGCTTCTCGCAAAGCACCGCAACGCCCGCCCGCATCAGCGTCTCACACAATGCGGGATGCGTGACCGGCGGCGTGGACACCAACGCCGCATCAACGTCGAGGTCTGACGCAAGCAGGGCCTCCACAGCCGCGAACGCCGCCGGTTTGACCTGGTGGGAAGCAGACAACTCGGCCAAGGCGTCGGCCGCGTCCACCCGCACGTCCACCAACGCAGCCAACTCCAGGTCTTGGACTTCAGCGGCGGCCTCCACGTAGGCCCGCGCAATCGCACCGGCTCCAACCACGGCCAATCGGATCGGCGAACTCATACCGACACCCCGAGTCCGTTCGTGGCCGACGCATCGCCGAGCAGTTCCCGCATGGCCGCGTCGAACGACGCGATCACGAATTCGCTGTGCTCATCGGTAAATCCTTCGTTCAAAGGCAGGATCACCACGTTCGCGAGGCCGTCGTAGGAGCCGGGGAAATCCTGGCGGCGATATTCCGAGGCTTCCGGCCGGCCCACGGTGAACGGCCAACCGCTCGAACCAAATGTCTTCTGATCGCGGATGACTTCGCACTCAAACGCGGGCTTCTGGATGTAACGCGGCGCCGCGGGGATACCGAGGTTACGCAACGACTGTGTGAGTGCATCGACACCGCCGGGGACGACCTTGGGGTCGACACGCACGGGGATACGCCAGTAGGAACACGTGTCACCGGGCTTCACCGGCGGCGGCGTGAGGCCGGGCAGACGCATCAGGTGTCCGCAGATTCTGCACGCCGCGTGAAGGCGCTTGTCCATCAGCGCAGGCAGCTTCGCGAATTGAGCCCGGGCGACAGCGCCTTGCAATTCGTTCATCCGGCCGTTGGGCGCGAGAAAATAGTGATCGGGTTTTGCGTCGCCGTAGCCCCACGCCTTGTTGATGAACAGAAACAGTCGCCGAGCCAACGCATCGTCGTTGGTGGTCACCAGCCCACCTTCGCCGGTGGTGATGTGCTTGCCCTGCTGGAGCGAGAATGCCGCGAGGTCCCCCATCGATCCCGTTGGTCGATCCTGATACTTCGCCCCAAGCGACTGCGCCGCGTCTTCGATGATCGGCAGATCATGCTTCGCGGCCAGCGTCAGAATCGGGTCCATATCGCAGGGATTCCCGAATAGGTGCGTCACGGCAATCGCTTGGGTGCGCTCGCTCATCCGGGCAGCGATCGTGTCGGCGGTGACATTGAGCGTGACCGGATCCACATCCGCGAACACGGGGACCACGCCTTGATACAGCATGCCTGCGATCGATCCCATGTCGGTAATCGGCGTGCCGATGATCTCGTCGCCGGGCTCAAGGTCGAGCGCCGCTACCGCGGCTTGAAACGCAAACGAACCGGAGGTGCAAGCGAACGCATGCTTAACGCCGATCGACGCAGCGAACTCTTCCTCGAGCGCTTTGACGTGCTCGCCCTTCGTGCTGGTGAGCGTGCCCGAATCGAGCACGGAGCGGATCGCTTCCAGTTCGGTCGCGTCGAAGCTGCGGCCGGTCTGGTCTTGGTCTGACGGTAAGCTCGGCAAAATCCTTCTCCCAATCATCGAACAAACCGCCCGAACGTATTTCTACGTGCGCTCAGCTCGAATCCGGAACACCTACATCAAGGATGGCCTTAAAACCCGCGGATGCCAACTCCGAGTTTTTCACATTCTGCATCGGAACCCTAGAGAATGATCCAATTTCCCGATTGCGAACGAACGGCAAAACAGGATCGATGACCGTGCGGCGACGCGACCGCCTTTTGCGAGGCCTGTGGGCACCGGTTCGTTACCCAAAGCGCCGCGTCTGACCAGATTGCCTAGCGCATCGAAGTCATTTGGAGCGACAGTGACTTCGAAGCCGACGGCACGGTCACGCAGGGGAAAAGGATTGGGGCGCCGCTTTGTAAACCCGAATGGTTGGGTGCTGCCCTCTTAGGTCGACGACATCGTCTGCTTGGTCTACCGCATCAACACATCGCCAAAAAAAGCCCACGGGCAGAACCCGTGGGCCTCAAAGCGTGTGAATCGGCACCGTCGTGATCAGTACTTCACCGAGCAGCCGTACGCCTTGGTGTTCTGCAGGAGCGCGGCGTCGAGCACTTTCGCGACGTAGTTTTCGGCGCTCGCAATGTCGGACGAGTCGGTCGAGCGGACGCTGTCAATCGCGCCGTTGTAGATCAGCTTGCCGTCGGGGTTGATGACGTACATGTGCGGCGTGGTCTTCGCGTCGTAGGCCCGGCCGACGGTGCCGTCAGCATCCAGCAGGATCGCCGTCGCGTTGATGCCCCAGTCGTCGATAATCTGATTCCAACCCGCCGCGTCGTGATGGCCTTGAGCGCCAACCTTACTGCTGGCGATCGCGAGCCAGACCACGCCCTGCTCGGTGTACGTCTGCTGCAATTCCTGCATCTTGCCCGGCTCATAGAACTTCACGACAAACGGGCAGCCATCGTTGATCCATTCGAGGACGACGTACTTACCCTTGAAGTCGGCGAGGCTGTGCTGCACGCCGTTGCTGTCGGTCAACGTGAACGCCGGTGCTTCCGGCAAGCCTGCCGGGGACGGCGTCGCACTGATGGCCTGGGCGGGTTGCTGCTGCGTCACCAACACAAAGCCCAACGCGATGGCAAGAACAGCCACAAAAGCCAATACCGGTTTGATCGATTTCATGTTCAAAATCTCCTGATGCGGGGAACCGTGCGAAGGGTCAAAGGCAACATTGATAGGTTTATGACGCTAGGCAAGGTCGCGATCACTCGTCCGGTAAAACCGCCGCGAGCGCGTCAAGAATCTTTCCGGTTGAAAACACCGAATCGAAGTGAACCACGCGATCACCGGGCTCCGGCGCATAAAAGACGTAATACGGCACGCTCGCCACGTCGAACGCCGCCAACGCCGCCGTGATCTGCTCGTCGTGACGCGTCCAGTCGGCCTTGAAAATCGCCACATTATTCGCCGTGACCGCGTCCTGAACGTCCGCGACGTCAATAAACACCCGCTCGTTGAATTTGCAGGTCGCACACCAGTCGGCCGTGAAATCGATGAACACCGGCCGACCCGCCGCCCGCGCTTCCGCCACCGCCGCCTGGCTCCACGGCTGCCAATCGAGCGACCCCTCCCCCGCCGGTCGCCCCGCCCACACCACCGTCGCCGCCGAACTCAGCACCAAAGCCAAACACGCCAACCGCGCCGCCCAACGTGTCGCCACGCCCCGGCCCGGAACCCCAAACCGGCCCAACGCCCAAAGCCCCATCGCCACCAAGACCAGTGCACCAAGCATCCCCGGCAACCCCAAACCGCCGCCGGTCTGCCCGTTGAAGACCCAGACCAACCAAGCCGCGACCGCGAACATCGGGAACGCCATGAATTGCTTGAATGTCTCCATCCAAGCGCCCGGCCGAGGCAAGACGTTCAGCCACGATGGGAACGCCGACAGCAACACGTACGGCAGCGCCATCCCCAAACCCATCGCCGTCAGCACCGCGAACAACACCCCCGCCGGCGCCGTCATGGCGTAACCCACGCTTGTCGCCAGAAACGGCGCGGAGCAAGGCGTCGCCAGGGCCGTTGCCAACACGCCCGAGCCGAACGAACCCGCCAGCCCACCCCGGCCCTCGACCTGCCCGCTCGCCTTACCCGCCGCATTCATGACGCCCACGCCGACATCAAACACGCCCGCAAAATTCAAACCCACCGCAAACACCACGATCGCCATCGCGCCGACAAACACCGGGTTCTGCAACTGAAAACCCCAACCGATCTCCTGTCCGCCCGCCTTAATTAACAGCACCGCCGCCGCGATCGCCCAAAACGAAACCAAAACGCCCCCGCCGAACGCTAAGCCGTGCCGAAGCACCGCCGCACGCGATTCGCCGGCCTGGCCGACAAAGGCGCTGACCTTCAATGCCAACACCGGGAACACGCAAGGCATCAAATTCAAAATCACGCCGCCCAACACCGCAGACGCCAGAATCACCAGCAACCCACCGTCCACGCTCGACGCCCCATCCGCATCGCCAGCGCTGCCCGTTTGTCCCGCCGCCGCCAATGTGACGGCCGCGTCGCCAACGGGGACATCCACCGACACCGAACGCCGCGCCTCCTTCGCCCCCCACGCCACCAATCCCGCCACGCGATCCGGCACGTCGGACGTCTCGGTGGACGTCAGGGTGAGCGTGACCCAAGGCTGCCCCGCGTCGTCCACGCCGCGCGTCGCCGCTTGATCCAACAATCCATCAAACTCATCCAACACGGCCGGAAGAAACTCCGGTTCCGCTTCGCCCGGAATCAATCCCCCCGGAACCGCCAGCATGATCACACCATCGCCCCCCCGCCAAGCCGTCGCGGTTCCACCGCCAATCTCCTCGATCGCCATCGGCTGCGCTGCGGACGACGCATCGAAACGATCTTCAAAATCGCTCGGCAAAACCGCGGCCGCATCCCGTACCACCGGCACTTCCAGCGAAAGTTCCGCCCGTCCCGGGATGCACGTCTCGGCGCACGCCAGATAGCTCACCGTCACCTTGACCGAAAGCGTGTCCGACGAAAAATCCGCCGGCACCTCGATCGACACCGGCAACAAAACGTCCCCCTCGTAACCATATCCAATGATCTCCAGTTCTTGCCCGAATTTGATCGGCGTCGGCCAATCCACCTCACCGGCCACCACGCCTTCGGGCAAGTCCCACGCGAGCTTCGTCGTCAACCCCGCCACGCCCGGATTGGTCCAGTATGTATGCCACGTCGGCTCGTGCTCAAGCAGCACACCCAATCGAAGCGCTTCGCCCGGGAGCGCTGCGTCCGAGGCGCTGACCAACCGCGCCGTCACATTGGCCGAGTCCATGGGTTCCGACGCCAAGCCGTACGCCACGCCCGCCGGCAACGCCCAACAAACCAGCGCGAGACACAACCACAGCCCAAACCAAACCGAATTCCGATCAGATGTCTGCGTCTTCCGCATGGCTACACGGTACGACGCCTGAGATGCAAAAACTATTCCCAGGCCGACGGTTGACCACCAATCTCCAAGCTCGCGCCTTGAAAAATACTCAATGCGAAGCCACGGCCATCTCCGTCCCCGGAGCTTCGGGCTGCCGGATCGACCGCACCATGTCCTGCACTTCCTGCCGCGGCGGCTTGAAGACCGGCATCAACGCCAGCGTCACAATGAAGTTCAGCACCATGCCCACCGTGCCGATGCCCTGGGCGTCGATCCCGAAGAACCACGGCTGACGGATCGCCCCGTCCGCCGACCCCAGCAACGCCGCCGCCACCTCCGCGTTCAGCAGGATCACGTCCGCCTTCTGCGTCACGATGTAGAACGCCGTGAATCCGATGCCCACCAGCATCCCCGCCACCGCCGGCACCGTGCTCACCCGCGTGGTGAAGATGCCCAGCACGATCGCCGGGAAGAACGACGCCGCCGCCAGCCCAAACGCGAACGCCACGACCTCGCCCACGAACCCCGGCGGGTTGATCCCGAAATACCCCGCGATCAGCACCGCCACCCCGATCGCGACCCGCCCGACCAGCAGCCGCTGCTTCTCCGACGCCGTTGGATTCATCACGCGGTAGTACAGGTCGTGCGCGACCGACGACGAGATCACCAACAACAACCCAGACGCCGTGGACAGCGCCGCCGCCAGCCCGCCCGCGATCACGAACGCCACCATCCAGTCCGCCAACTCCGCCATCTGCGGCGTCGCCAACACGATGATGTCCCGGTCGGGGTGATGCGCAGCACCCAGCGACAGTAGTTCCACCTTGAGTAAATGAGCCGACTCACGCGCCCGTGCGCTAAGGTCACGTTTACGACTGATCGATTGGGCATCAAGAACGTCATCACGGCCTAAGGCCCAATTGGCCTCAGTGGTCGCATAAAGCTGCCGCAGTTCTTTCTGCTCTTCGATGGATAGCCCTCCGTTGTCCGCAATCCAGGCAGAAGGGTCGTCCAGGATCTGCTGCCGCACCGCCGCGGGCACCCCGCCGATCCGCATCAACTCGTTCGGCATGATCTTGCGGAGTTTGTTGTTCGGCTCCCCGGGCGGCGGCATCAGAAGCCGCTTCATTACGGGTTCGTTGGTCAGATTGTTCGTAAAGGCCAACCGCCCGTCCCCGTCAAAATCCACCCACGCGATCAGCCCCGTCTGATTCCAATCCTTGTACCACTGCGGCAGCGTCTCCACGGTCTTGCCGTTGAGCCCGGCGAGGTCGTCCACCATGTAGTACCGCGCAAATGCCGCGACCGACGGCGCCGTTAAGTACAGCAACGAAATGAACCCTAACGCCCAGAATGCCGACCACCGCGCCGCCTTGACGCTTTTGACGGTGTAGAACCGCACGATCACGTGCGGCAGCCCCGCCGTCCCCGCCATCAGCGCAAGGCAGACACAGAACACGTTGAGCCGGTTCCATTTGCCCGCGTCGTCGCCGTAGGCGTCGGTGTAGCTGCCGAAGCCGAACTGCTCATTCAGACTCGACAGCTTGTCCAGCAGATACGGCCGGGCCGGGTCCACCTCCGGCAACA
>JBCCDN010000065.1:0-16693 GCA_039030755.1 Planctomycetota bacterium
CGGTCGTGGGCGTGCGCATCGATGCGGTGCGGAAAGATCGCCGCGCCAACAATCAAGCTCGGACGGCGGATCGGAGGCCGACCGCGCGGCGTGGTGCTTTGGGTGAGCGGACTTCCGCTTGGCGATCGTCTCCCGTGACGCCGGCGCCGCATGGGTATGCGGTGCTGCGATGAGCGTCAGCCCCGCATGTGAATGCGGGGCCGTGAGCGGGCAAGGCTTGATCGTCCGGGGTGGTTCGAGAACCTGGGGTGGGCGGTGCGTGGGATCGAAGCAGAAGCGCAGCGGGATGCTGCCGTGATGGGCCTGGGGCAAGGCGCCCCCGCCGGCTTCGGTGGTGCCGGGTTGGCCCGCGTTCTTTGGCAAGTGAAGCAGGATGTGGTGGCCTGGTTGCTTAAGCGACCAGGCCGAAGTCCCGCGTTTACGCGCGGTGCTGCAACAGGCTACGAACCGCGAACGCGGGCCGACGCGGCGTGGGCGTCCAACCCCTCGGCCTCGGCGAGCAGCGCGATGTCGGCGATGGTTTGTTGGGACATGCCGTCGGGATACGCGACGGTGCCGGTGCGTTTGAGGAAGGTGTAGACCGAGACGCCGGAGGTGAAGCGGGCGGTCGTGCCCGTCGGCAGGCAGTGGGACGGGCCGGCGTAGTAGTCGCCGGCGGCGACGGGGGTGGCGTCGCCGAGGAAGGCTTCGCCAGCGTGGCGGATGTGCTTCAACGTCGTAGCAGGGTCGGCGACGGCAAGGTTGAGGTGTTCGGTGGCGAGTTGGTTGGCGATGTCGCACGCGGCGTCGTGCGAGTCGGTCAGGACGACGCAAGATTCGTCTTGCAGGGCGTTGACGATGGCGTTGCCACGCGAGCGTTGTTTCAGTTGTACGTCGAGTTGTTGGAGGATGGCTTCGGCGACGGCGTCGTCCCAGCAAACCAAAAAGCATTTTCCGGGATCGTGCTCGGCTTGGGCGAGCAGGTCGGCGGCGACGCGCTTGGGGTCGGCGGTGTCGTCGGCGAGCGTGACGATTTCGGACGGGCCGTAGAAACCGTTGTCGGTCCCGGTCGCGCCGGCGACGAGGGCCTTGGCGTGCTGGACGACGGGGTGGCCTGGGCCGGCGATCATGTCGACGGACCGCACGGTTTCGGTGCCAAACGCAAGCGCGGCCACGGCTTGAGCGCCGCCGATGCGGTAGACGTGGCCGATCTCAAGCATCGCGCACGCGGCTTTGAAGATATCGCTGACGTCGCGCGGCGGGTCGCCGGGTTTGCGGTACGGCGCGGGATTCACGGCCGCGATGTTTTCACGGGGGACGCCGGCGACCATGGCCGGGACCGCGAGCATGATCAGCGTTGAGAACAGCACGGCCGAGCCGCCTGGAACCAGGCAACCCGCGGAATCGACCGGCGTCCAACGTAGTCCTAATTCTGCGTCCCCGATACGGACGGGGTTGGCGTCCCGGGGCATGACGTGTTGCTGGTAGGCGGTGACGTGTTGAATGCTCCGCTCGAGCGCGGCTTGGAGTCGGGGTTCGAGTTGATCGAGCGCGGCGGAACACTCGTCGGGCGTGACGCGAATGCGAGGGGCGGAGAAGTCCGGGTTGGTCCATTTGCGTTCGAGTTCGACGATCGCGTCGTCGCCGCGCTGTCGAACCGCAAGGATGTTGGTGGCGGCGGCTTCGGCGAATTTCGCGTCGGCGTCTGAAGTTTTGGCCGCGGTTTCGGCGAGGCGCTGGAGGCGTTGGTCGAATCCGTCGCGGCCTTGGGGAGTGGCGAGGTCGAAGACGGGCGGACGGGTGTTGGTGAACTCGGCGGGCATGGGGCGAGAGTTTAGTTCGGCCCGACCCGCCGGCGGCCGTCGACGGGCTTTGGAGTTCGCTTTATGGAGATTGGTGGCGAAGGAAGGTGGAGCCGGTTTTCTTCATCGCGCCGCGGAGTTCGAGCAGGGTGAGTTCGGTGCGGAGTTGGCCGGCGTCCAGGCCGGTGGCGGTCAGCAGGTCGTCGAAGGTTCTCGGCACGTCGGCGGCGGCGACGATTTGTTGTTGCGGCGGCGTGAGGTTGGCGTCGAAAAGCGACGTCTCGGTCTCGGCTGGGATGTCTGGCTGTTCGGGCGAATCGAGACCTGGCTCGTCCCTTGCCTGCATCAGCGTTCGGCCGACGTCGCCGAGCTGTTCGAGCACATCGTCGGGATGCGTTACCAGGGTCGCGCCGCCTTTGCGGATGAGTTCGTGGGAGCCGGCGGAGCTGGGCGAATCGACGCGACCGGGCAGGGCCATGCACTCTCGGCCATAGTCGTCGGCCGCAAGTCGGGCGGTGATCAAAGCGCCGGAACGTCGGGCGGCTTCGATGACCAAGACGCCGAGGGACAGGCCGGCGATGATGCGGTTGCGGGCGGGGAATTGTTGGGCGCGCGGCGCGGTGTGCATCGGGAGTTCGGAGAGGACGGCCGAGCCCGAAGCGACGATCGCGTGAAACAGCTTGGCGTGCGGCGCGGGATAGGGGTCGGCGAGGCCCGAACCGATGACGGCGATCGTTCTCGCGGGAGCACCGAGTTCCGCGGCTTTGAGGACGGCTTCGTGAGCGGCGGCATCAACGCCGTAGGCTCCGCCGGAGACGATGGTGAGTCCGGCGTCGGCGGCGGCGCGGGCGAAGCGGGTGGCTTGTTCTCGGCCGTAAGGCGTGCAGTCGCGGGAGCCGACCATGGCGAGGGCAAGGGCGTCATGCTTGACCAGCGTGCCGCGTCCCCACAACAGGCGAGGCGGGTCGTGGATCAGTTTGAGGCTTTGGGGATAGTCGTGATCGTCGAAGTCGAGGAGCCACGCGTCGGAGCCGGCGATGGCTTCGAGTTCGAGCGCGGCGGCGTCAGAGTTTTCGGTTTCCCGCATGTAGCCGTGGAGCTTGCGGGCCGACGCGGAGCCGATGCGATCGACTTGCGCGAGTTGGCTTGGCGAGGCGCGAAGTGCGGCGGCGGCCGACCCGAAATGCTTAATGAGTTTGTGGAGCGTGGTTTGTCCGACGCGGCGGGTCAGCGCGAGCGTGAGCAAGTCCCGGGTTGCGTCGGCGGTTAAGTCCACGGTGCAAGTCTAATGCGGCATATGATGAGGCTGTGAAGCGACGCGATCCCAACGTGCACGAAGCGATCCGTTGTCCGACGTGCGGGCAGTGGATGCAGTCCGGGTTTGTGCAGGTGTCCGAAGGGTTGCTCTGGTTGCGGAACGCGGAGGCGACGACGGTGGAGTTCGCCGAGACCGTGCCGGGCACGAATGCGATTATGCGGGCGAATCGTCTGCCGGCCTGGCGATGTTTGAGGTGCAACGTGCTGACTTTGCAGTACGGACGGGACATCCAGAAAAACTTGCCGATGGGCCGACACGTCGTGGTGCCCGACCCGGCTCGTGAAGGCGAGGCGCACGAACTCAACGATGAGACCCATCCGAAGGATCGGCGGCGGTGAGTGAAACGCTGATCATCGTGGGGGATCGACCGTTTCACGCGGCGGGGTCCGCGCAATCGGCGGGCTTGAATGTTGTGACGCTCGGGGCGGATGAGGTCTTGAAACACATCCACACAACACCGGGCGATGGCACGGTGCTGTTGACCGGCGAGATGGAGAATCGTCCGGAGCTGGTTGCGGCGATCGCGTCGGTTCGAAAGTTGCGAGGCAGCGGGGCCGAGGCGATTCGAAAGGTACGCGATCCTGAAGTCTTGCCGTCGTTGCCGCCGTTTGCGGGTTTGAAGTTTTGCAAGACGCTGCCGCGGGTCGGGCCGTTTCGTCGGATCGTTCGGCGGGTGACGGGGAATGCGGGGTTGGGGCGGGTCTACTTGATTAAGCCGGCCAACTCGTACGGGGGGCGGAGGATTCGGCCGTGGTCGCGGCGATCGAAGGTTGGCGCGAGCGAGTATGTGCAAGAGGCGGTGACGGGGACGCCGATGTCGGCGATTTTTCGGAGTGACGGCTGGTCGTGCGTGCTGCTGGGCGTAACCGAGCAGTTGGTGGGCGATGAGAAGTTGGGGGCCGAGCCGGGGTTTGCGAGTTGGTACGGATATGTTGGATCGATCGGGCCGGTGTCACTGACGACCCAGGACCGGGCGGCGCTATCTCACTTGGGCGTGGTGTTGACGCAGCGTTGTGATCTGCGGGGGGTGTTTGGGGTGGATTTGATTCGAGATCGCAAGGGACGGTGGTGGCCGTTGGAGGTGAACCCGCGCTGGCCGGCTTCGGCGGTGGTGTTGGAGCAGGCGGGTGGGGGGGCGTTACTGAGCGAGCGGGGTGGTCGTGCGGTGTTGCCGGATTCGGCGGTGCCGCAGCACGGGCTGGTGTGGTCGGACGGCAGGGCGGTGATGGTGACCGGGGGCGATCGGCGTGCGTGTTACGCGGCTTTGGTGGAGGCCTTTGCGGCGTCTATTCCGAAGCGGGTCACGGTGGCCATGCCCAAACTCGAAGCGCCGACGTTGCCGAGCGAGCCGGAGGTGGTTCGGGTGCAGGGCGAAGTCTTGGAGGCACCGCGGAATAAGAAGCACTTGCCGCCACCAGGTTAATTTTTTACGCCGGGTCGTGTCCGCCTTTGCATAGCGGGTGGCAGCGGGCGATGCGTTTGAGCCCCATCCATCCGCCGCGAATCGGGCCGTACTTCCGAGTCGCGTCGAGCATGTACTGCGAGCAACTCGGCACGAATCGGCAGTGCCCGCCGAGCAGCCAGCCGAGCGTGATCCGGTAGGTCCAGACGATCAGCCAGATGACCCCGCAGCCCAGAAACCGAGAGGCGTTGATCACTCGCTCAGCCATGCGGCGACCTTCGGTGCGAAGTAGGTGAAGATCACGTCCGCGCCGGCGCGACGGATGCCGATCAGCGATTCTAGTGCCGTTTCGCGTTCATTCAGCCAACCCGACGCGGCGGCCGATTTGATCATGAGGTATTCGCCGCTGACCTGGTACGCCGCGACCGGCAGGTTCGTGTGTTCCCTCGCCGCCCGGACGACGTCGAGGTACGGCCCGGCCGGCTTGACCATCACGAGGTCCGCCCCTTCCGCCTCGTCGAGCGCGATTTCGCGGAGCGCTTCGCGGACGTTGGCGGGGTCCATTTGGTACGTCGCTTTGTCGCCGGGGACCACGCGATCGGTGGCGGACTTTGGTGCCGAGTCTAGCGCGCCTCGGAAGGGTCCGTAAAACGACGAAGCGTATTTCGCGGCGTAAGAAAGGATCGACACGTCGGTGTGTTCTGAGGTGTCGAGCGCGGCCCGGATCGCGGCGACGCGGCCGTCCATCATGTCGGAGGGTGCGACGAGGTCAGCCCCGGCATGAGCGACGCAAACGGCTTGTTTTTGCAGGATTTTCAGCGTCTTGTCGTTGTTGACGATGCCGTGGTCGTCGACGTATCCGTCGTGGCCGTCGGCGTTGTACGGATCGAGGGCCACGTCGGCGATCACGCAAGCGTGCGGGTGTTTGGTCTTGATCGCGCGGATGGCACGGGGGATCAGACCGTTTGCGTTGAAGGCTTCGTCGCCGGTCCGAGTTTTGAGGTGATCCTTGACCTTCGGGAACAACGCGAACTTGTCCACGCTTAATCCAAGGCAACGACCGATCTCGTTGACGAGCCCGTCGATGCTCCAACGGGTCTGCCCCGGGAGTGCGTCCAGCGGCACGTCGTCGCGGTCGTCGTGGACAAACAACGGATACACGAGTTGGGAGGCGTGCAACGTCGTCTCCCGCACCGCGTCACGGATGGCGACGGATTGACGATTTCGACGCGGGCGTTGGGGAAGGTTGAAGCTCAAAAGCTGCCGTAGACCTCGTTGGGGTCGTAGACCTGGTCGCCGACGATCGACATCTTCGCGGGGCGGTCGGTGGGTTGGCCCGTTTCGATAGCGCGATAGAAACAGTTGCGGTAGCCGACGTGGCAGGACGCTTGGACGCCGCCGCCGGACGTCGATTGGCCGATGGTGACGCGGGCCACGATGGCGTCTTGGTCGCAATCCGTCAGAAGTTGCACGACGTTATGGGTCATGCCCGAGGATTCGCCTTTGAACCAAAGTTGGTTGCGGGAGCGGGACCAGTAGTGGACTTGGCCGGTCTCGATGGTTTTGGCGAGAGACAGTTCATTCATAAAGGCAAACATGAGGACTTCGCCGGTCTCGGCTTGTTGGGCGATGCAAGGGATGAGGCCGTGCTCGTCGAACTTGGGGGCAAAGTCAGTGCCTTGTTCGAGTTCGGTTTTGTCGGCGGGGCGGTCGGCAAAGGGGAGGGTAGAGCACATCGTTTAATTGTAAACATCGCGGAGACGCTCACGGCCGGAGACCTTGGGCTTCGCTTTTGGTTTGCAGGTTTAATGAGGTTCGACCACGGCACCAAATTTTCGCGTACGTCGGGCGAATTCGGCGAAGGCGAGCTCGAGTTGGTCGGCGTCGAAGTCGGGCCAGCACACGTCGGTGACGTAGAGCTCGGCGTAGCTGAGTTGCCAGAGCAGGTAGTTGGAGAGTCGCATCTCGCCGGCGGTGCGGATGAGCAGGTCGGGGTCGGGCAGGCCGGCGGTATCCAGGCCGGCTTCAAGATGATCTTCGGTGATCTCGTCGGGTTCGAGTTCTCCGTTGGCTACTTGTCGGGCGAGTTGACGGGCGGCGTCGGTGATCTCGGCACGGCTGCCATAGTTGAGCGCGATGTTCAACGTCATGCCCGGATTGTTTTGCGTGAGCGAGGTGGTCTCGTCGACGGCTTGGACCACGTCGTCGGGCAGGCCCTCCCGCCGTCCGATCGCGCGGAAGCGGATACCGTTCTGCATGAACAGGTCGCGTTCGGCGGCGAGGTAGTGGACGCAAAGGCGCATCAGGTGGGTGACCTCGTCGTGCGAGCGGGCCCAATTTTCGGTGCTGAAGCTGTATAGGGTGAGCGCGTCGAGTTTGTGTTCGGCGCAGCGCGTCACGATGGCGCGGACCGCTTCGGTGCCGGCCGTGTGCCCTTCACTGCGGGTGAGCCCGCGATGGGTGGCCCAGCGTCCGTTGCCATCCATGATGATGGCGACGTGTTTGGGCAGGTTGGCGTCGGTTGGTTTCATCGCACGATGGTCTGGTCGCGTTTGGGGCCGACGGAGATCATGACGGCGGGGATCCCGATGGCGTCTTCGATGTGACGGACGTAAGCCTGCGCGGCGGCGGGGAGCTCTTCAAAACGTCGGGCGTCGTCCACGGGTTCGCTGAAACCGGGGAGGGTTTCGTAGATGGGCTTAGCGGCAGCGAGGTTGGCGTGGTTTCCCGGGAAGATATCGGTACGTTGGCCGTGGATGTCGTAAGCGGTGCACACGTTCAATTCGTCGAAGCCGCTGAGCACGTCGAGCAGCATGAGGGTGAATGCGGTCGCACCGCAGAGGCGGGCGGTGTAGCGCAGGGCGACCAGGTCGATCCAGCCGCAGCGTCGGGGCCGGCCGGTCGTGGTGCCGAATTCGCGGCCGGCTTGGCGGATTTGTTCGCCGGTGTCGTCGTGGAGTTCGGTGGGCATCGGGCCGCCGCCGACGCGGGTTTGGTAGGCCTTGACGATGCCGAGCACGTTGGGCACGGCGTGGCCGGGGACGCCCGTGCCGGCATGAACGCCCAGCGACGAGCAGTTGCTGCTGGTGACGTAGGGGTACGTGCCGTGGTCGACGTCGAGCAGCGTGGCGTTGCCGCCTTCAAACAAAATGCGTTGCCCCGCGTCGTGGCGGCCGTGCAGCAGCGAGGATGTGTTGGCGATGTGCGGCCCGAGCGTCTCGGCGAGAGGGCGTAGCCAAGTCATCAGGTCCTCGACCTGGGTCGGTGTGAATGCTTCACCGGCGTACTCGGCCAAAGCACCGAGCGTCGCGTTTTTGATCGGCACGATCCGGTGCAGGATGCGTTCGAGGTTGGCCAAATCGAGCAGGTCCGCCATCCGCACGGCCGTGGAGCGCAGGGCCTTGTCGGCGTAGCACGGGCCGATGCCCCGGCCGGTCGTGCCGATGCCCTCGACGGTTTGATCCATCGCGTTGGGCAGGACGTAGGCCGCTTCCTGTAGCGCGTCCTGCGTCTTGTGATACGGCATCACGACGTGGCAGCGGTCGGAGATCTTGAAGTTGTCCGCGAGCGTGAGGCCTTGTTCGCGGAGGCCGGTGATTTCCTTGACGACCTGCTCGGGGTCGACGACGACGCCGTTGCCTAGCACGTTGAGTCGTCCCTCGTGGAGGATGCCCGAGGGGATCAAGTGCAGCGCGTATTTTTTGTCGCCGACGACCACGGTGTGACCCGCGTTGGCGCCGCCGTTGTAGCGGGCGACGACGTCGAAGCGAGCACTTTCGTGGGTGCCTTCCAGGGATGTGAGCAGGTCGACGACTTTGCCTTTGCCTTCATCCCCCCATTGCAGACCGACGATCGCGGTGTGCCCGGGTTTGAGGGAAGGAGCACGGAGCGCGGTGGCGGCGTTGGGTTCGGGAAGCGTGTCGGGCATGGCGTCACCGCGGTCTTGCGCGAGCAATCGAGTGCAAACCGGCAAGTGTAACGCCGGCCCACGCGGGGTGGCGGGGTGTTTGGAGATGGCATTGGACGTGGATTCAGACCTCGACTCGCGCCCAGTTGCCGCGGAAGAAGACAACCATGAACACGCAGCCACGCAAGACCAATTCGCCACACAGGATGCACCACACCGCGGCCAAGCCGCTGCCTAGCCAGGCGACCCCTGAGTGTTGGTGGTCCCCGATTTTGGGTACGCCGTCGAACGTGCCCGACAGCCAGAGCGTGACCAGCAGGACCAAGGGCAAGCGGACGCCCCACGTCATGCCGACGGTCATCAGCATCGGTCGGCGGGTGTCGCCGGCGCCGCGCATCGCGCCCGAGAGCACGATGCTGCTGCCGAAGAAAAACTGCACGAAGCCGCAAATCTGAATCAGGCGGGGCGACAACTCAAAGTGTTCCGGCTGTGTGGACACGATGCCGACCCACCACTGCGGAACCGCAATGAAGGTCACACCCAACAGCGTCATCGGGATGACGGCGGTGAGCCAGCACGCGATCGCGGCTTTCTTCGCCATCAGCACCGAACCCGCGCCCAGGTATTGCCCGGTCAGCGTGCCCGCCGCGGTGGCGAGCGCCATGGCGGGCAGGAAGCTGAGCGCTTCGATGCGGATGGCCACGATGTGCGCCCCGGGGTACGCCTCGTTAAGCAGCATCTGTCCGAGGAAGCCGATGGCGATCAGGGCGATGAAATTGCCCGACCAGTGGCCCACGCCTTCGCCCAGCGACGGCAGCGCGACCCGGATGATCCGACGGACCGTGTGCAAATGCGGCCGCATGCGGAGCCAACGCAAACGGATCGGCCCGGCGGGATTGATCAGCGCGATGAGGATCAGTAGTGCGCCCACGACGGTCGCAATCGAGGTGCCCCACGCGATGCCCGGGACGCCCAAGCCCAGCCCGGGAACGTTGAACGCGAGCGCTTCGCCCAGCAGCGTGAATCGCCAGGGAGACACCGCAAGAACCACCGAGACCGCGACATTGACCACATTGAACACAAGCATCGCCAGGAACGGCGTCCGCGTGTCGCCGGCCGCGGAAAGGCAGGCCGTGCCGATGGCGAGCACCGCGGTCGCCGGCGCGGCGACGGCGATGATCCGGAGGTATTGAGCGCACAGTTCTCGGCTTTCGCCTTCGAGTTGCGCGAGCCCGCCGATGAAGTCGGCCCCGACAAACACCAGCGTCCCGATGAAACCCGCCCAAATCAACGCCAGCACAAACGACTGCCCGAGTCCCGCGTTGGCGAGTCCGCGATGTCTCGCGCCAACGGCCCGCGCGATCAACGCCGCGCCACCCGTTCCCACCGCCGAGGTCATCAGGAATAAGAACCAGCCGAAGTACGCCGCGATGGCGATCGCGTTGGTGGCTTCGACGCTGAGCCGGCCGGCGATCGCGGTGTCCACGAAGTTGACCAGGAACGCCAAGACTTGCTGGAGGAACGGCCAGATCGCCAACATCGCCACCTGCCGAGGTAGTGACAGGCCCGCGAGTTTGCCGCCGAGTTGCACGTCCGCCTCGACGACCACCGCCGACCCAGCCCCATGCGGCGTCGAATCGACATCCTCGGGCGACGGTTCAACCGGCGGGTCGGGAAGGGCGGTGCTTGGCGTCACGGCCGCATCCTACGATTGGCAGCCTACGCGTGAAGCTCGAAAACCACCAAGGCTTCGAACACGCGAGCGACCTTAGGCAATAGGCCCACATGGATTCGAACCATGACTAAGAGAATCAGAATCTCTGGTGCTGCCGTTACACTATGGGCCTAGCGGGCAAGCGAAAATTGAGACCAGTGGTCGCTTGCTACGGAACATCACACGATAGGCATCGGCCGATTTGCCGTCAATCCTCCAGCGGCTTGGCAGCGATCTCCGTTGATTCAAGCGGGCTGTTGCATCGTCGAGATCGTCGCCGCCCGGTCGTCCGCTCCGAACACCGCCGAGCCCGCAACCAGCACATCCACGCCGGCCGCGACCGCGCCGCGGGATGTCTGCGGGTCCAGCCCGCCGTCCATCTGCACACGCAGCCGGTCTCCGCCGAGCTCGCGCAAGCGTTCCGCTTTCTCCAATGTGGCGGGCATGAACGATTGCCCGCCGTAGCCCGGCTGCACCGACATCACCAACGCGAGATCGACATGGTCGAGCAGCGGCTCGATCCAAGCGGTCGGCGTCGCGGGGTTGATCGTGATGCCCGGAACCATGCCCGCTTTGCGGACTTCATCGATGAACCACCTCGCCTCGATGCCTCGGGTCAGGTACGGATCGCACACCTCAATGTGAAACGTGAACCCGTTGGCCCCGGCGTCTGCGAAGGGCTTCACGTAATCCTGCGGGCGTTGCACCATGAGATGCACGTCGAGGTAGACCTCGGGCAGGTGACGCCGCAAGCCCTTGATCATGTCGGCTCCGAACGTGAGGTTGGGCACAAACCGGCCGTCCATCACGTCCACATGCAGCAGGTCGGCCCCGGCGTCTAAAGCGGCTTTCGCATCGGCGGCCATTGCGCCAAAGTCTGAGGCAAGCACCGACGCGGCAAGCAGCGGACGGGCCGGGGTCTGCGTGAGATCAAGCATGCCGCCAGTTTAACTCGCGGGCTTGGGAGCAGACGGCAGTGGCTTCGCGGCGATGACGATCGCCGCCAGGATCGCAAAGGCACCGAGCGCTGCGTTGAGTTGCATGATCGGGTTTTTGAACGTGACGAAGTTGATCAGGTTCAGCGAGACCGCCACCAAACCGGCTGCGATCCAAAGACGCGATCGTGATGCCACTCCTAACAGCGCCAAGGCACCGCCGGCGGCGATCATCGCAAAGTCCGTCCGCATCTTGTTCATCGGGATGTCGAAGAACCATCGCTGGAGCGCCGCCATGGCCTCGAAGCACGTGACCAGCAAGATCGCCGTAGCTAGCAGCCAGAGCCATCGCGGCCGTCCGCCACGCAGGTAGGCAAACCACGCCACCGCGCAGGCGATCATCAGCAGCATCGGTGGCACGGCTTTTCCCGGCACGCCCATGCGTGCCCACTTGCCCTGCAGCGGCATCAGGTGTTGCAACAGAATCAGCAGCGGCGCGACGCACATCAGGCCCACGGCGATGCGGACCGCCGCCCGTCGAACCGTCTCGCCCCGTGCCGCGCGGGTGTCTGCTTGCCCGGTCCAGTGCCACGCCAACGCGAAAAGCACCATGCCCATGCCCAGTAGTTCCAAGCCTTCTTCAAACGCCAGCCGCGCGGGTCGCCACGATTCGGGCCAGGTGATCGCGTGCTCGGCCAATTCGATCGCGTACACGCTACCCATGGTTCCAAACCCCGCAGCGATCATGAACGTCGGTAGCCAAGCGCTCGGCCCCGAGCCTAGCGCAGCCCGATGCCGCCACATGGTCCATAACGCCCAGGCCGACGTCACGGCCATCACCAAGGCGATGGGCGGCAGCCGCAGTTCACGCGGAATGATGATGTCGGACCAGTCGTACCGCTCGTGGAGCGACGCCCATTCATCGATGCACAGGATTGTTAGCCAGACGCCGAAGATGCGAAACGCCCAACTCAAGGCCTTCCGCACGTTGGTCTGGACCGCTAGCGTCTTCATGGCCTCGCCCGCCGCCACGGCCAACAGCCCCGCCATCAGCAACAAGCCGCCCGACCACCACGCCCCGGTTTCGTGTTCGGAGCCCAGCGTGAGCCGGTCGTCCCAAAACCCACCGAAGCCGCCGAGTTGCCGGTACGACGCCACGACCAAAATGCCGCTCACCACGGCCCACACGGCGATCGCAAGGTAGATCCCAGGGCGACCCGATTGGAGCGCATCGATTTCATGGTCTCTCGGCGGCGTGGGCATCAAGGTAGGCTGGGATTCTGGGTCGCTCGGCATATCGGTTGGGGGGAACTCGCCGCAGTTCGGAGCTTCGGCCGCGGTTGAATCGACGGGTGCCGAGGGACTGGAAACGTGCATATCCGGGTCTCACTCGGGGCGAAATCAGGTGAAAAGCGCTCGGTTCGGTCCACGCGACGTAAGCGAAGCGTTAGCCCGACGTTGAGATATCGGCAGATATTGTTCGAGATTTTGACCCTTTTTGAGCCGGAGCGTTCGTTGAGCGTCCTCCGGATGCAGCACATCCGTCGGCGGGTTTGCTTGGAAACCGCTTGGCGGGGGTCCTTGGGGTTCTAGAATGTGGCGTGCGCCGCCGCGTTCTCCGAGCCTTTACCCTCATCGAATTACTGGTGGTGATATCCATTTTGGCGATTTTGGTGGGTCTGCTGCTGCCCGCGCTCAGTGCCGCCAAAGCCTCGGCCCAGTTTCTGCGTTGCCAGACCAACCTGCGGACCATGGGGCAGGCCCTCAACGCCTACGCCGTGGATCATGACGACATCAAGGTGCCGTACGCCTGGCGTGACCCCGGAGCGGAAAACGGCTTTGGCGCCGGCACCAGCGGCCCGGAGACCAAGTATCGTCCTCCCGCCTTAGGCCGAACCGAAACCATCGGCTTGGGCATTCTCGTGTCCGAGTCGTACATGGCGTACGACAACCTGGCCGACCCCGGCCGGAACATGCAGGAAGACACGCTGATGGACTTCGAGAGTTGGTCGCGTGAGGACACCGCCCGCGCCGGCTCGTCCTACATGTACTACTACCGGGACCCGGTGCCCGGGGAGAGCAAGCCGCCGCCGGGTCTGATCAAAAGCACGACGCTCGAAAGCATGGCCCGCTTGGACAAGCTCGCCGTGGTCACCGACTTCAACCTCGAGGCTGGGCATAACTTCGTGATCGCGTTCCAATCCGGACAGCAATGGACCAGCCATCCGCAGGAAGACCGGTCCAACGTGCTATTCCTCGACGGCAGCGTCGCCAGCGGCGAACACCGCGACGATTGGATCGTGCGAGCCCCGGCCGGCGCCTTCGAACGCAAGGCGTGGTTCGACCGCGCTCACACGCTTTACGGCGGCGAGTGAGCCACGCCATGTTTCAAGCTGCCGATTCCCCGGCCTAACTCCGCAGCAAGAAGCCCCGCCTCGTCGCCAACCACACCGCCGCCGCCAGCGCCAGGGTCTTTGCCAAGTCCCACCCCGCGTCGTGCCACGGCGAGGCGTCGGTTCCATACAAGTCCTTGATCCACATCGTCACGAGGCCGTCTAGGCTCGCCGTCGCACCTACGCCCATGACCGGCATCAGCCACGGCAACGCGACCACCGCCGCCAACCCCCCGCCGGTCAGCGCGGTGTAGGCCAGCATCGGGTTCTGCCCGTTGGCGATCAGCCAACCCAACGGCCACCCCCAACCACGCACGTCGATCCAGAGCATCAGCACGACCAGCAGCAAGATCGAAATCCCCAGCGACGTCAGGTACCACGACAACCGCGCCGGTGGCCCCTTGCCGATCCCGCCTTCGAAGAAGCCCGCGCCAAACGTGGCCCACGTCTCCGCGTCCGCCGCGGCGACCACGCGCGCATCGGGCAACACCGCCAAGACCAAGCCGGCCGTCAGCCACGCCGTCCCCCAAAGCGTTAGCCGTCGCAGCGCCCGCCCGTGACAACCGGGCTTGCCCTGCATCGCCAGCAACGCCACCACCAACGGCGGCAACCCCAGCAGCACCGCCGCGTAAGGCGTCGCCAATTCCACCGGGCCGACCACCGCGAACCTGCCCGAGTAATCCTTTAATCCCACGAACACCGCGACGACGCACATCACGAGCGAAACACTCACCACCACATGCCGACCCAACCCCCAAACCGATTCCTTGGGGGCCGCCTGCGTTTGACAGACCACCTCGGCCGCCACTTTGGCCGCCACTTTGCTCTGCGCGATTTCCGGCGACACCTGCCTTGCCGAACCCGAGGCGCCCGCCAACGCGCGACGCTCCTCCAAATAACGCACCAGCACATCGCCCACGATCGTGCCCGGCACCACCACCCACAAAAACTTCAGCCACGTGAAGTCGTACAACACCCCCAGATTCAGCACACCCTCGGGTAGGTGTCCCGGCAGCACCCCGCCCGGCCCGGCCAGCCCGGAAAAATCCAGCCATTGCCGGGGCATCTGCAACGCATCACCGACCGGCTTGAGCGCGTCGCCGAACAGCCGCCAGTCGCCACGCATCCCCTGATCGTGCGCGACGAACGCAACCCCCAAGCCGATGATCAGCCGAACGCACCAACGCCACCAGCCGCCGCCACGCGTCACCAGCCACAAGAGCGCCGCAACCAACGAACTCCACGCCAGCAGCACGATGATGATGTCCGCGTCGCCCGTACTGGGGCTCCACGAAAAGGGCGGGTTCGTCTCGCGGTCGTTCACCATGGCCAGGAACGCCACCGCTCCGGTGACGCCGAGCCAACGAATCGCAATCGCCAATCCCCGTGGCGTCGCATTCGGCAGCCGCGCCAGCACCGGCAATAGCAACAGCAACCCCAACAACGCCGTCCAATACTCCGTTAGGCCCACCGCGGCTCCCTCGCCCGAGGCCTGATGCCAAGGCGACATCTGCCGCACGTAAACCGCAAAGCCCATCAGGATCAAAAACCGCCAACACGCCGATCCCGTTAGCGTCCACGCCGAAGTTCCTTTGCCGAGGCGACGCGCGTAAGCCAGCGGGATCGCCGCGCCCATCGCAAACAAAAAACCCGGGAACACCCAGTCCACCCACGTGAAGCTCGGCCATGCCGCCCCCCGAAACGCCCACGGGTTCTCAACGGCCTGCCACGTCAGCGGCGCCTCGCCCGCACGATCCACGGCTGGCTCTCCGTTGACGACCATCGCCGGTTGCGGCAGAAACGACGGGTGATACCCGTGGTACATCGCGTTGGGCAAAAACTTCGGCAACAATCCCGATAAACACATCAACAAAATCGCTAAGCCTCGCAACGCATCCAGCCCGAGCAGACGCGGCGCGGGCGTCGACACGGGCAAAGAAACGGCTTGCGATGGAAGCTGCGACATGCGGTCTGCCTTACTCTCCTTCGTCCGGGAGGGGCTGGGGGAGGGTGCTCGGTTCGTTTTCATTCTCGCCGACATCGTTCCCCTCCAGCCGCCCGCGCACCAACGTCACCACCCGGTCCGCCCGTGCCGCGACTTTCGTGTCGTGCGTGACCAGCACCATCGTTTGGCCCGACGCGTGCAATTCGCTGAACACTTCAAGCACCGACGCCCCCGTGTCCGCGTCCAGATTGCCCGTCGGCTCGTCCGCCAACAACACCGCCGGCTTATTCATCAGCGCCCTTGCAATCGCCACCCGCTGCCGCTCGCCCCCGGAGAGTTTTGCGGGCTTGTGCGACAAGCGGTCACCTAACCCAACTCGCTCGAGCAACGAAGCCGCTCGCGCTTTTGAATCATCCTTGCGGGAGCCGATCATGCTTGCCAGCCGCACGTTCTCCAACGCGCTCAGCTCCGGCAGCAGGTGGTACTGCTGAAACACAAACCCCACCCGCCCGCTGCGGTACCGATCGATCGAGAGCTCGTGCATCCCGAACACATCCGTGCCTTCAAACCAAACGCTCCCCGACGTCGGCCGATCCAACCCCCCCAATAAATGCAGCAGCGTGCTTTTCCCTGAGCCCGACCGCCCGAGGATCGCCACGCACTCGCCCGCCGCGACCTCCAGGTTCACGCCGTCCAACACCCGCAGTTCCTGCCCGCCCTCGCGGAAGACCTTGCTCAAACCCTCGGCTCGCAGCAGCGCGTCACTCATAACGCAACGCCTCCACCGGGTCCTGCGCCGACGCAACCAAGGCCGGCACCACCGCGCCCAGCACGCTGCTCAACACCGCCCCAATCCCGATCCAGGTGACTTCGGTCCAGTTCAACCGCGCGGGAATCTCGTCGAAGAAATACGTCTGCGGGTCCCACATCTGGAAGCTGTACGTCGCGTTGAGTGTGCCCGGCAGGTCCGCATTCATGAAAAGAACCACCAACGCCGGGACGAAGAAGCCCAGCCCGCCAACGACCGCTAGCGTCGTCGCCCACCGCCGCATCGATCGGCGCAAAAATCCGATGAACGTCCCCAACGTCGCGCCCAGCGCCGTCCCGCCCACCGCCGCGATCACCAAAAAACCAGCCACGCCCAGGTATGTCGCGAGGAACCACTGGATCTCGTTGAGGCCCAGCACCACCGCCGTCGCCAGCCCCAGGCGGTGCGGTACGACCTCGTCGTAGAGCCGCGCTTTCACCAGTCGCCGATAGCTCCGATAGCCGCCGTCCAGCACGTCGACCCGCCAGCC
>JBCCDN010000066.1:0-16346 GCA_039030755.1 Planctomycetota bacterium
GGCGACGCCCCTCGGCTCACCCCCGGCATCACGCCGCGCGGTCGGCCTCCGATCCGCCGTCCGAGCTGGATTGTTGGCGCGATAGGGATTTCAACGCGTGTCGTTGCGCACGTCAGCGGCGCTTACTCATCGGGTTCTTCCCATACCAGGCGCGGCGGGGTGAGCCATGGGTCGCCGCCGCTGACGCTGCCCGCCGCCCAGATCAGCGATTGCCGCAAGAGCTCTTGGCCCTGGGCATTGAGTTCGTCGGGATCGAAATCGCTCTCGCCCCAAGGCAATTGCACGCGGCGGCTGGGTGACGGGATTCCGTTCCAACGCGCCGCCCCGATGTCCAGGGTCATGAGAACGGGGTTGTCGTTGAACTCCGAATCGTCATCGGCGAGCACTTGGGCTCCGCTCGCGAGCGTGCCCGAAACATTCAACATGTCGCTTTCATCGTCCAGCACGCGGAAGTCTTCGTCGGCCGTGAAACCTGCGGTGATCGGGTGGCTCGTATCGACCAGTTCGATAAATCGCTCGCCGCCGACCCCGAAGCCGCCGTTGGCGAAACCCAGGTCATCGATCAGGTCGATGTGCTCGTTGACGAACGGGACGGCCAGATCATCGATGATGTTCTTCAGGGTGGATTCCTTTGATTTCGGACTGATATACACAACGTCGGCGGCCGCGAGCGCTGCGATGGTGGCGGGGTTGCCGTAGTTGTGATCGATGAGCGTGACGTTCATCCCGAAGCTCTGCAAGATCGCGACACGGGACTGGTCTTCGGAATCCATGCTGTCTTCGTCGTCGACGACCAGAAGCACGTCCAGCCCGGCCCCGGTGTTGGCGGTGGGGGCGTCCTCGAACGCGACGACGAACACCTGTTCCGTGGTGTGGCCCCGCTCGCCGTCGTTGATTTGTTCTTCGTCGATGGCCACGTGGATGTGCTTGTCGCTATGGAGCGGATCGTCGTCGGGGAGCACGGCCCAGCCCATGTCGCCGCCGTCCTCGCCGGCCTGTTGGATGAAGGCGTATTCGGCTTGGTCGTTGAACTTCTCGGGATAATTGGGCTTGTAAACGCCATTGCCGTTGGTGTTGATGCCGCCGACCATGTCGGGGGAGAGAAAGGCCTGAACCTTGACGCCGCCGATTTGGTGGACGCCGGCCTCGAAGACGATCACGCCGAGGGTTTCGTCGCTGCGCGTGATGTCCGGGTCTTCGCCGACGTGCCGACCCACGCGGAGGGTCGAGGCGTTGGGGGCGGCTTGGCGGGTGTTGCCTCGGACCCAGGCCACCGACCAGCGCGAGTCGTTGGTGGTCATGACTTGGGCCAACACGACCGGCTCGGTGTAGGTCTGCTGATACGTTGCGGGGATCGCGTTCACACTGCCCTTGCGGTCCACGGTGTCGGCGGTCATCGTGAAGGCCTCGGCCATGACGCCGTCGAAGTCGTGCGTGCCCGCTTCCATCGCCAAGAAATACACCTCATCGGCAACGGGCGTGGACAGATCGCCGGGGTTCTGGAGGTAGGCTTCGAAGCCGGAGGACGTGACGTTCTGAACGCGGACGACGACGGGGCGGGCCACGGCGTTGTTGGTGACGTCAACGGTGGTGACAACCACAGGGTTCTGGTAAGTCGATTGAAACGACACGGCGGTGGCGTTGGGGCCCGCGGTGAACTTGCCCACCTCGAACCGCATGCGTGGCGTCGGCGGCGTGAACAGCGCGGAGACTTCGTGCGTCCGGCCTTCCACCTCGGCCAGCACGGTGATACGGACGGGTTCGGTGGGGTCGTCGGCGAGGTCGGCGTCGTCGGGATCGGCGAACTTCACCTGGAACGTCCCGGCGGAAAAGGGTTGGTCCGCCGACCAGACGTCGTTCGTATACGCGGTGCGGAAGGCGGCGTCGTTGATGGCCATATCCACGGCGATTTCGAGCGCGGCTTCGGCGACGGCTCGGGCGTCGCCGGCGTAACGGACGTTGCTGGCCACGGCGGCGGCGGGGCCGCGCGACAGGATCATGGCCGTGCCCAGCGACGCCGCGAAGGCGACCGCGATGAGCACGAGCAGCAGGGCGTAGCCGGCGTCGCGGCGGGTTGGCGTTCTTGCATGTTTGAAGCGCGGGCGCATGAGCGGTTGGCCTTAGTTGCGGAGCTTGAAAGAGTGGACCATCGTGTCGGTCTGGCCGTTTTCCTCGAACGTCGCGGTGACGGTGACCAGTGTGGCGAGCAGGGGGTCGGCGTTGTTGAGCGTGAACTCACAGGCGGAGAGGTTGCGGGCCCAGACGTTTTCTTCGAGCCAGTTGACGAAGTCCAAGCCCCAGCGAATGAACGCATAGTTCGTGAAACCGCCGGGCTCGGTGGGCGCACCGAAGATGCCGGGCACGGTGAGGTCGGCCCGATCCATGGTGAGTTCGCGGTCGCCGCCGTCGAAACGGAGCCACATGAGTTCGGTGCCTTCGACGACGCCGTTGTCGTTGAGGTCGTCGTACCAGAGCACGACTTCGGTGGCCGAGTGATCGAGCACTTGGCGGGATTCGCGGATGGCGTTGCCGACGCGACCGGCGAAGACCTGATGCCGGGTGACGAGGGTTTGGAGGCCGTCGGCGGTTTGGCTGCCGTAGGCGACGGCCGAGAGCATGGACGCGATGGCCAGGCCCAGGAAACCGGTGGCGCCGAGCGCGAGCGTGAGTTCGAGCAGCGTGAGGCCGCGTCGGCGAGTGAGGTGACTGAGGGTTTTATGCGATTGGGCTACGAGCGTGCTCATCGTGAGAGTTTTTGCTTAAAGGCCTAAAGCGGCGAGTTGCTTGGTGCCGCCGACGCCCGTGGAGCGGAGCCAGCCACCAGCGACGTTTCGGGCACAAATCGGACCGCGGTCCAGGTCTGTCCTTGGTCGTCGGTGACGCCGACTTTCACTTCCACGCCGTCGCTGTCCGTTCCCAGCACCCCGATGACGCCGGTGTTGGTCGCGGCCACGCCCACAGCGATCGAGAAGCGCTGATAGGCCTGGGGCAGCGGTCGCCAGTTTGCGTCGGTGAGCGTGCCGGCGTCGCTGATCCATCCTTCGTAATCATCCATCGCGTCGAAGAAGGACGGGCCGATTTCACCGGGGTCCGGGCCGGGCGTGGTGTCGCCGTCGGGGTCTTCGTAGGGCAGCGCGAGGACTTGCTCCATCGTGCTTTGCAAGAGCGAGATGGCCTTGGCCTCGTGCAGCGCGTGGTAGGTGTGGGCCTGGCCGGACAGCACGGCCTGACTGAGCGCCGCGGCGGAGAATGCGAGGATCGCCGAGGCCAGTAAGACCTCGGCCAGCGTAAAACCGGCGGGGTGGGGGCGACGGGTTGGTGGGTGCAAGAGCGTTCGCATGGGCGGTACGGCAGATCACCAAATATTTCTTTTTTCGGATATTTCGCGGTCTCGATGTACGCCAGCCGACGGGCTTGTCGCGTCCGTTTGGGTTATCGCCCGCAGAACCGCGCGAGCTTCGCAGGGTTCACACCAAACTCGCGAAACAACGCCGACTCCCCCCGCGTCGATCGCCGATCTTCCCCGCCATGCCCGGCTCATCGATCCTCCGAATTGAGACCCGACCCAACGGTTTCACGCTCGTCGAACTCATCATCATCGTCGCGGTGCTCGCGATCATGGCGGCGATGGTCGTACCCCGCATCGGCCAGGCCGATTCGAGCAAACTCCGCATGGCCGCGCAGCAGCTGGCTGCCGATCTCCAGCTCATCCAAAACGAAGCGATGGCTCACGGCGACCAAATACGAACACTGGATTGGCATGTCGGCAGCGGCTTGGGTTATACGCTGATGAACGAATATTCCAACACCGGATGGGGCGACGCAGACCATTCCAACACCCTCCGCAACAACCTGACCAATCGACTCCAAAAAGTCGAGTTCGGCGTCGAACCCTACGAACATCTCGAAGGCGTTTGGCTCGCCAAGGCCAACCTCAACGACGTCGTCAGCTATTACGACGGGCTCATCTCGTTCGGGCGCTACGGCCAAGTCCTCGAATATGACTTCAACCCCGCGATGGTTCTCGCTGCCGGTAAATCCACGCTCCGCATCGAGGTCGACCGTGATACCGGTGAGACCACCATCGATTCCGACTTCGGCCGGCTTAGCGATCTGGACAGCATCACGCTTCCCGGTGATACCCGACATCATCGGACCAATCCGAACCCACCCGACTAAAGCGAAGCCGAAGTCGCCCCCGAACCGCTTGCTTCGCACACCGGATTACTCAGCGTGCCCACGCGTTCAATCCTCACTTCGACGTGGTCGCCGTCACGAAGAAAACGCGGCGGCTTCGCGGCGGCGCCTACGCCCGACGGCGTCCCCGTCAAGATCACGCTGCCCGGGGTCAGGGTTGTGTCCTGACTCAAAAACGCGATCAACTCGGAGACCGAAAAGAACATGTTCGCCGTGGTGTCGTATTGCCGCGTCTCCCCGGAAAGCTCGCACGCAATCGCCAACGCTTGCGGATCGGTGATCACGTCCGCATCGCCCTCGACCATCGGCCGGGCCGTGACGATCGACGGGCCTAAGGGCGCGAACGTGTCGAAGCTCTTGCCCCGCACCCACTGACTCCCGCCCAACGTTTTCTGCCAGTGCCGGGCCGAGATGTCGTTGCCGCACGTGTAGCCCAGCACGTAGTTCAGCGCGTCGTCCACCGACACGTCTTTGCACGCCGTGCCGTCCGGCCCCACGCCCATCACGACCGCCAATTCCGCCTCGTAATCCACCTCCGGCCCGTTCTCCTGGCATCGCGGCAGCACCACGGATTCACCGCTGCCCACGACGCAAGACCCCGGCTTCATGAAGACCACCGGTCGCTCGGGCACGTCGCCACCGAACTCCCGCGCGTGCTCCGCATAGTTCTTCCCGATGCACCACAAGCAAGGCGGGGCGACCGGTGACCGCAGCCGGCTCGGGAGCTTGACCGTTTCTTCGGCGTCGGCCAGGCGTGGCGTTCTCGTCGCACACGGATCGCCGAGCAGCCGCCGCACCCGTACTGTCGCCCCGGGCACGACATCCTCAAGGCCCATGACCGCCGCCCACGCATTTTCCGGGATTCGGATCAGTCGCATCGTGGGTTCCTTTGAAAGATCAAACACCGTCCTACTCGCGAAAACCGGCCGAATACGCCGTGGCCGGTATACTCCGCCACACGATTCTGTGCACCCCGCCCCCGGGAGGGATCGGTTTGCGGTTCGCCGCAGTAGCCTTCGATTCGCGTCCGCAGGAGCCCCGGTTTGGCCGAAACCCCCACCCCGACATCGACTCCGAAACCGTCCGCCGCCGCCCGCCCCAACCGCATGCTCCAGCCCGGCACCAAGCGGCCCGACATGCCCGCCGGCCTATGGACCCGCTGCCAGAACTGCGAGGCGATGCTCTACACCAAGGCGTTGCGCGAAAACCTCGGCGTCTGCCCGCACTGCGACCATCACCACCGCGTCGGGGCCGACCAACGCATCGAGCAGCTCGTCGATCCCGGCAGCTTCGAGGCGATGTGGACCGACCTGTCGCCGATCGATTCGCTGAAGTTCGTGGACCGCTTGCCCTATCAGCAGCGGATCGAACGTGAGCAAGGCAAGACCGGGCACCAGGATGCGCTGGTTGCGGGTAAAGGCTTCATCAAGGGCCGCCGCGTCGTGATGGCCGTGATGAACAACGAGTTCATGATGGCGTCAATGGGTAGCGTCGTCGGCGAAAAAATCACCCGCGCGATCGAACTGGCGACCGACGAAGACGCGGCGCTCATCCTCGTTTGTGCCGGCGGCGGCGCCCGCATGCAGGAAAGCACGCTGGCCGTCTCGCAGATGATCAAGACCTCCGCGGCGCTCGCCCGCTTCGACGACGCCGGCGGGTTGTATCTCGCCCTGCTCACCGACCCGACCACCGGTGGCACCGCCGCGTCCTTCGCCATGCTCGGCGACATCACCCTCGCCGAGCCCAAAGCCCTCATCGGCTTCACCGGCGCCCGCGTCATCGCCAACACCGTCCGGCAAGAGCTGCCCGAAGGCTTCCAGCGGGCCGAGTTCCTCGTTGAAAAAGGCTTCGTCGACCGCGTCGTGCACCGGCATCAGTTGCGTAACGAGATCGCCCGACTGATCGACTACGCGGGGAAGTAATGCCCAAGCTCACGACTTCCGCCCCCGTCCTGCTTGTGCGCAATGTTCAGGCTTCGGCCGACTATTTCCGAGATTGCTGCGGCTTCACGTACGACCTCTTGTGGGGCGAGCCGCCGGGTTTCTGCATTGTCTGGCGGGACGGCCTCTGCATCATGCTCAAGCAAACCGAGAGACACGACGCGATCGTGCCCAACTGGAAGGTGGAAGACAAGCTCTGGGATGCCTATTTCTGGGTCGACGACGCCGACACGCTTTACGCCGAGTTCGAGAAGGCCGGTGCCACCATGGATTACGGCCCCTGCGACCAGCCGTGGGAATGCCGCGAGTTCGGCATTCAAGATTTAGACGGCCACGACATCGCGTTCGGGCAAGACTTGCAGGCACACCCGCGTCGGACTGCATCTCCGCAAAATTGAGTCATCGTTTGGCGTGCGATGCTTTCATGGCCGTGCGTGACGCAGTCGGTAATATTCGTGTTTTCACGCGATCCACTTGGAAATTTATCGATGACATCCGCATCTGACGGCATGAACTACGCGCCCCAGGGCAAGCCCGAGCCGGTGGTCACGCCGGGTGAGTTTTCCTTCGCCGTGGCGGCGATGGACCACGGACACATCTACGGCATGGTCAATGGGTTGACCGAAGCAGGGGCGACGCTTCGTTGTGTGTTCGACAAACTCGACACGGACAAGGCCAAGAAGTTGGCCGACAATCACGGGGCTCAACACGTCACCGATTTGGATGTGATCTTGAACGACCCCGAGATTCAACTCGTCGCCGCCGCCGCGATCCCCAACGAACGCGCGCCGTTGGGGATCCGCTGCATGGACTCGGGGAAGCACTATTTCACCGACAAGACGCCGTTGATCTCGCTCGCCCAACTCGACGATGTCAAGGCAGCGGTTGAACGCACGGGCAAGAAGTACATGACGTATTTCTCCGAACGCCTGCACGTCGAATGCGCGATGCACGCCACTGAACTCATCGAGCAAGGCGTGATCGGGCAGGTGCTCAACGTCACCGGCTTCGGCCCTCACCGCATGGGCGACCCGTCCTCACGGCCGGATTGGTTTTTCAAGCACGCGCAATATGGCGGGATCCTTTGCGATATCGGTAGCCACCAGATCGAGCAATTTTTGACGTACGCGGGTTGCCAAGACGCCGAGATCGTCTCCGCTTCCGTCGGTAACTTCGGCAACCCCGATACGCCCGAGCTGGAAGACTTCGGCGACTGCCACTTGGTCGGCGACAACGGCGCGACCATGTATTTCAAGGTGCACTGGTTCACGCCCGATGCGCTGCGGGTCTGGGGCGACGGAAGAACGTTCATCACCGGCACCGACGGGTACATCGAAATGCGGAAGTACCTCGACGTCACGAATCCTGAGTTGGTCAGCGATATCCTGATCCTTGTAAATCAGAACGGCGAGCAACGCATGGAGTTGGCGGGACAGGTCGGCTTTAAGTTCTTTGGCCGACTGGTCCGCGACTGCCTGGACGGCACCGAAACGGCGATGACCCAAGCCCACGCGCTCAAGGCGGCCGAGCTTTGTGTCAAAGCTCAGTTGGCAGCCACCAACGCAACGCCCGACACGCTAAAGGTGCCAAGCTGAACTTCGGCCAAACGTTGTGGTTGGAGCCATCGGGAAGTCGGGCTTTCGAAGGTGTGTCGGTTTGTAACGCCCAAAACTCCTGTGACGCCCCGATAACCAAGGTGTGCTTCCGGTAAGTCGTTTGAAACCGAATCGCTGTCTTGTGCGCGTCGATGGCGTGGGTGGTGAAGCGTCGCTACTCGTTGATTTCGGTCTTGGTGTTAGGGGTCGGCCTCGCTCTGGGGCTGAGCTCCAGCGACACTTTGGCACAAACCGAATCTCAAACTTCGATCGCGCCGCAGCCAACGCGGCAGGTCTTCGCATCGAAGCACTACCACATCCACACGAACCTCACGCGTAAGGAAACGGTCCCTTTTGGCCGGCACATGGACGCGGTGTATGCGGCGTATCTGCGTCGCTTCGCAGCGTTTGAGCCGAAGCAGAAGCAGCCGATGCCGCTGTATCTGTTTCGCACCGAGGCCCAGTACCACGGCTTCCTGTTGGACATGGGCATCGAAGCCCAACACAGCGGCGGCATGTTCTTCGTGAACCACCGCGGACGCGGGTTGGCCACGTTCGTGGAAGGGCAAAGCCTGGACGAGGTGTACGGCGTCTTACAACACGAGGGGTTTCATCAATTCGTGTGGAGCTATCTCGGATCCGATTTGCCAACCTGGGTGAACGAAGGGCTTGCTCAGTACTTCGAGGATGCGCCGCTGGTGAACGGCCGGCTGGTCGTGGGCACAACGGATCGTGCCCGGCTGTCACGGGTTCGCGCGGCGTTGGATGCGGGCGAGACGCTGCCGCTGGGCACGTTGTTTGGCTTGAGTGAAGAGGCGTGGAATGACGCGGTGCATCACGACGAGAACCACTCGGGGTTGCTGTATGCCCAGTCTTGGTCGGTGGTCTACTTTTTGATTCACGGCGAGGACGGCCGGTACCGCGCGGCGTTCCAGAATTTTTTGAGTCGGGTGAATGAAGGCGTGGCCGGGGAGCGTGCGTTCGCGGATGCGTTCGGCCGAAACCCGCAAGCGATGCAGCAGCGGTGGGCGGGCTACGTCCGCGGGATGCAGACGCCGGCGTTGTCGGCGGCCGCGGACGGGTTGGAGTTTCTCGCCATCGCGATCAAATATTACGACCAGCAGGGCTGGCCCGTGCCCAACGACCTTGCCACGTTTGAAACACAGCTCCGCAAAATGGGCTTCGCGATCCGCCGCGTCGAACAAGGCGTCGAAACCACGGTCAGCGCCAAGGACGGTGACGTCTTCCGATTCCGCGTCGGCCGACTCAACGCAGACGACCGGGCGTTCGAGATGCTCGCGCCGTCCCGGGACGATCTACCACCGCGCGTGGTTGCTCGCGGCCTCGTGCCCGAACCGAGCATTCGCTGGTCGCGTCAGACCGACGGCTCGCTCATGCACGCGCTGGTCTACCGCTGAGCGTGACCGCAGCGCCAACACACGGCACGTAGACTGCTCGTGATGTACGCCGCTCTGATCCTGCAAGTTGATTCGTCGCCGGACCTGGCGACCGAAACCCAAGAAACCGTCACGCGTTGGCTGATCGGGTGGGATCATATGGTCGCGGCGGCCGAGCGTTCGATCCCCGAACTGATCGGCACGGGCGTGATCCTGCTGCTCGGATTGGTGGTGTATCTGGTGTTGTCGCGGGTGATCCGAGCGGCAGTGAAGACCACGCACCTGGATGACGCCATAGGCGTGACGCTGCGGACGATCCTGCGGTGGGGCGCGACGGTGCTCACGGGGGCGGCGATCCTGAATCATTGGGACGTGCTGCAGAATTTCTGGGCGGCGGCGACGGCGGCCTTGACGCTGGTGGCGGTCGGCTTCGTTGCGGTGTGGTCGGTGTTGAGCAACGTGCTGTGCTCGCTGATCTTGCTGGCGACCCGCACGTTTCGCGTGGGCGACCACATCATGCTGCCGTCGGAGTCGGCACAGGGCACGGTTCGCGAGATCAATCTGATTCACACCACGTTGCGGGATGACGATGGGCAACTTTTTCATATCCCCAACAACCTTTTTTTCCAGAAAGTCGTGAGGCGTAAGCCGCGGAAGGCGCAGGGCCGTTTGTTTGGCGTGCTGCAGCGGATTACAGACGAGCCGGATGAGATGGACGGACTGCTCGGCGACGAGACGCGTGGGCCGCAGCCGGCGGACTGAGCGGGTAGGTGGGCGCTCATCGAAGTGGGCCTGCGACGAAAGATCGACTATGCGGCGGCGTCGATCGTGTCGGGGTCGCCGGCATCGACGGCTTCGCGTTCGCCGGCGACGACGGGGACGTACATCTCCTCGTCGGTGATGACGTGGCCGGTCGCGGTTTTGACCTGCGGCACGGGGTTTTCTTTTTCGTGCTGTTTCCAAGCCTTTTCGAGCTTCTCCGCGACGTCGTCCTCGAGGTTCTTGAAGCTCCCCCGGCCGCGGCATTTCGGGAAGCCCGAACAGCTCAGCCAAAGCCCGTTCTTGCCGTCGCGGACGTAGTACGGGTTGGTGTTGCACTTGGGGCAGATGATCTCGGTCGTCATCGGCGGCGTTTTGGGCAGGACGACGTGGCCCTTTTTCGGGTCGAGCTTGAGGATGAACTGCACTTCGGGGTAGTTGCTCGAAGCGAGGAACGGGCCGAAGCGGCCGGTGCGACGGATCATCGGCTGGTCGTCGATCGGGCAGAGTACGTCCGTCAGCTCAGGCTCCATGGGGTTGCCATCGCGGTCGATGGGCGCGGCGTACGTGCAGGGCTCGGGCATGTCGTCGGACATGGCCTGGAACTTGGCCTTGTCGTCCTTGGTGAGTTTGGTCCAGAGCACCTTGTCGGAGGCGTCTTCGTTGAGCACCTTGGGGCGGGCCTTGCCTTTGGCTTTGTGCAGGTACCACTGCCCCTTGTGGCCGTCGACCTTGACCTTGACGGGCGGGACGTTGAACGCGGTGCAGGAGAGGAAACGCCCGTTGCGCCCAAACTTGTATTCGGTGGCGCTCCCGCACTTGGGGCAGATGTGCGGCGCGGGGTCGGCCTTGGCCTTGGCGTGCTGGACGTTCTCCATCGCGTGTTCGAGCTTGAGCACGAACGGGTCGTAGAATTCGTGGAGGGTTTTCTTCCAGTCGCGGTCGTCGGATTCGATCTCGTCGAGGTGCGCTTCGAGTTCGCGGGTGTAGCCGACGTCGAGGATGGTGGGGAACGCCTCGACGAGCATGTCGTTGACGACCTTGCCCAGGTCGGTGGCCATGAGCCGCTTGTCGCGGGGCGTGACGGTCTCGACGTACTTGCGGTCCTGGATGGTGCCGATGATCGCGGCGTAGGTGGACGGCCGGCCGATGCCCTCGGTTTCGAGTTCTTTCTGCAGCGACGCTTCGGTGAAGCGGGCCTTGGGGCTGGAGAAGTGCTGCGTGGGTTCGAGGTCGAGCGCAGCGACGGGCTGGTTTTTTTCGAGCGGCGGGAGGATCGCGTCGCCGCCCTGGGGCAGGCCCATGATGCGGAGGTAGCCGTCGAAGACGAGGGTTCGGCCGGAGGTGCGGAACTTCGCGGTGGCGTTGTTGCCGGACTTGCCGGTGATGACGATGGAGGTCGCGTCCCACTCGGCGGGGACCATCTGGCAGGCGACGAAGCGGCGCCAGGTCAGGTCGTAGAGCTTGAACTGCTCGTCGGTGAGCCGGGACTGGATGGACGACGGCGTGATCGACGCGTCGGTGGGGCGGATGGCTTCGTGGGCTTCCTGCGCGTCCTTGTTGGAGGACTTGAAGAAGTTGGGGTTCTCGGGCAGGTATTGGTCGCCGAGCTTGCCGCCGATGTAGCCGCGGGCCATGTCGAGGGCCTGGCCGGAGAGGTGGACCGAGTCGGTCCGCATGTAGGTGATCAGGCCGGTCTGCCCCCGCGGGCCCTTGAGATCGATGCCCTCGTATAGCTGCTGGGCGACGCGCATCGTGCGTTGCAGGTTGAAGCCGAGGCGGGTGCTGGCCTGCTGCTGCATCGTCGAGGTGATGAACGGCGGGGACGGGCGGGACTTGGTGCGTTTAGTGTCGATCGATTCGATCGCCCAGCCGGCGGAAGCGTCGAGCGTGCCGGTGATGGTGCGCGGCCAGCGGGCGGGTCCGCGGGCGTCGGTTTGTTCGCTCGTTTCGACTTGCGCGTGTTGCAGGCCGCAGGCGGCGGCGATCTCTGCGACTTCCGGCGCGACGTTGTGGTCGTCGGGCTTGTCGAACTCTTTCGCGGCTTGGGACAGGTACGCCTCGATGGTTTCGGGCGTGGGGTTGTCGCAGGGGCCGAGGATGGACTCGGTGTCGATGCGGGGCTCGAACTTTTTGCCGTCGAACTCGATGAGTTCGGCCTGGAGGCTGTTGTGTTCGGTGAGCCAGGCGTTGCGGGCGCGGCCGGTGGGCGGAACGGATTCGCCTTCGGTATTGGGCTCGGGATGCGTGAAGTCGTGCCACGACTTCGCGAGGTCGCCGGCTTGGTCGAGGTCGGGCGTGAAGACGCCGGTGATCTTCCAGGTTTCGTCCGGGACGAAGGCTTCGATCTGGCGTTCGCGTTCGACGACCAGGCGGGTCGCGACGGATTGCACCCGGCCGGCGCTCAACCCGCCGGCGACTTTCTTCCAGAGCAGCGGCGAGACCTGGTAGCCGACGATGCGGTCGAGGATGCGGCGGGCTTGCTGGGCGTCGACGCGGTTGGTCTCGATGCGGCGGGGCTGCTCGAAGGCGCGATCCACTTCGGACTTGGTGATCGCGTTAAAGACGACGCGCTTGGCCTCGTCGATCGGGACTTTCAAGGCCTCGGCGAGGTGCCACGCGATCGCTTCGCCCTCGCGGTCGAGGTCGGTGGCAAACCAGATGTCGGCCGCGACTTTGGCGGCTTTTTTCAGGTCGCTGATGGTCTGCTTTTTCTCGGGCAGGACTTCGTAACTCGGCTGGAAGTCCCGCTTGAGGTCGACGCCGGGGACCGGGTGGTCTTCGCGTTTGCTGCCCTTGGGGGCGGACTTGGGCAGGTCGCGGACGTGCCCGACGGAGGCCATGACGAAGTAGTCCGGGCCGAGGTATTTGTTGATCGTCTTGGCTTTGGTGGGCGATTCGACGATCACCAAATGCTTTCCCTCGGCCTTCTTGGGGTCGACGGCGAAACGCTTTCGGCTGCCGCCGGAGCTCCGGGCGGTGGTCTTTTTCTTCGTCGATTTGGCGGACTTCTTGGCCATGATCGGGGTCGGGGCAGGCGGAAAGGTGGGGCGGTCGGGAGAGCCGTACGGCGGGCAGCGCGGGCGGGTTCGGCGTGAATCCGGGAGCGGCCCGGAGCAGGGAACATCGACCGAAACCGGACCCCACACTTGAGCGGCCGCGTCGAGCAAAGTCAAGGCGGCGGCGTAAATCGATGAATGGCCTTATTTTGCGGCGAAGTTATTAGTGGGCCCACCATGCGATGACGGCCGTCGCGGCGACCAAGGCGTAGGTGAGCGGGTCGCGCATGGCGAAGTTCAGTGGGTCTCCCCGCATCGTTCGGCGGTGGGCCCGGAACCACAAGCGGGCGATCCAGTACAGCAGCAGCGGCGTCACGAGCCAGAGACGTTCGGGGGCGGCGTAAAGGGCGGAGGTGGAGGCCCCGGCGGCGGGCGTGCTGAAGTCACGGTTGATATAGAAAGCCAGGACCAGCACCGCGAGGAAGCCCGCGACCACGCCCATCGTCTGGACCACCGGCAGGTCGTCGGTGCGATAGCCCCGGCCGGCAGCCTTGGCGTCGGGGGCGTCGCCGCGGTCGGCCTGCATCGCGAGCTCGGCGTAACGCTTGGCAAAGGCCAGCGAGAGGAACAGGAACGAACCGAACGCCAACAGCCAGGCCGTGGGGAACAGCCCGACCGCGACCCCGCCGGCGATGATCCGCAAGACGTACAGAAGCGCAAGGCAGATCACGTCGAGCATCGGGATGCTCTTGAGTTTCAACGCGTAGCCGAACGCCGCGGCCAGGTATGCCACGGTCACACTTAGAAAAGCCGGCGAGCCTTGCAACCACGACAGCAAGCACGCGATCACGAGCGACGCGCTCAGCAACATGGGGACGGCCACCATCGCGCTGGCGATCGGCAGCGTGCCCGAGGCGAGCGGGCGGTTTTTCTTCCGGGGGTGCGCGCGGTCGGCGGGCAGGTCGATCAGGTCGTTGGTGAGATACACCGCCGAGCCCGCGAGGCAGAACGAGACGATGGCCGGCAGCACTTGTGCCCAGCGCCATCCGTCAGCGATCGCCATGCCCGTGAAAATGGGCAGCAGCAGCAAAAGGTTCTTCGCCCATTGATGCGGCCGCATCGCGCGGAGCAACTCGCCGCGTCGGCTGGCCGGGCCTTCGACGAGCACGCGGGCGTCGGGATGGTTTTCACGCGCCCACTGGGTGGTGCGGGGCGACGCACCGGTGAGGTAGGCGACGGTGGCTCCGGGCCAAACGCGGCGGTCGGCCGAGGAGTCGCCGGCGTAGTCGAAGCCCGGTAGGTCGTGCTCTTGGACTTTCCTTTGGAGCGCGTCGCGCTTGGTTTCGGCGATGCAGTTGGCCTGGCCGACACTGTCGGGATCGTTGGTGGCGAGAATCGTGTCGAAGGTGGGCGAGAAGCCAAGCTCGGCGTCGAGGTGATCGGCGACACGGCGGGCGGTGTGTAGATCGGCCCCGGTCGCGAGCCAGAGGGTTCGGTTCTGCGTTTTCGCGTCGCGGATGAGTTCGATCAGTTCGGGCCGATAGGGCAGGGATTCGGGGTCGACCGGCGACACTTCGGCGAGTCGGCCCTTGAACGCGGCGCGGCCACGCGGGAGCGCGGCGAGCGTGCCGAGCGTGGGCAACGGCCGTTCGCGCAGGCCCGCGAAGAACGCTTCCCACATCGTGTCGGTGGCGACGAGCGTGCCGTCGAGGTCGAGGACCAAGACCATTGGGCGGTCCGCGTGGGAACGATCAAGCACTTCGGCAGCTTGCGGCGAGGTTGATTGGACGTTGTCGGTCATGCGGCGGGCGGGTCGGGCCGATGGAAAAGATTCTGGTTGTTATGGCATCGGCCGGACGCGGGGGACAACTGCTCCAAAGCGGCCTCTCTGGGCGAATTTGATCGGCGGAGGCGTTGTCGGGCGATCAAGATACGACGGATTGGCCGTGCGGTTCGTGGGCGGTCGGTTGGGTCCTTGTTTTTCGGCGACGCAGTACGGTTTTCGAGTTTGCGGCCACGATGAAGTCAAGTCCTGTCCAATCCGACGCGGCGTCCGAAGCGGCGCGGATCTCGACTCGCCGAGTGAACGCTCGTTGGTGGTTATGGGGCCTTGTGACGGCCGGGGCGTTGTTATTGCTGGTGGTCCGGGGCGTGGTGCGGGGCGCGGCGTTTTCGGGGGACTTCACGATGATCTACGCGGGGGGGCGGGTCTGGCTGGAGGGCGGGAATCCGTATCTGCTGGACGTGCTTTACGCGGCATTTGTGTCGGCCGGGGGCGGGGCGGAGCGTGCGAAAGACCCGACGTGGTTTGTCGCGCTCTATCCGCCAACGACCTACGCGTTGCTGGGGCCGTTGGGGGCGTTGCCTTGGTCGGCGGCGCGGTTGGTTTGGTTGGGCCTCTCGCTGGTGAGTGTCGGGGCGATCGCGGCGTGGGCTTGGCGATGGCGGCCTCGGCCGGAGCGGCCGGAGCGATCTGGCGGGGCGGGTCCGGTTGCGATGCTTTGGCTGTTGCCGCTTGGGCTGGCGTTCATGCCGGTGCACACGACGCTGCGCTTCGGGCAGTTAGGGTTGGTGGTGCTTGCGCTTTGCGTTTGGGCGATCGGTACGCCGCGGCGGGGTGGCGAGGCTCGAACGGAAAGCGGGGAGCCGATGTTCGCGGCGGCTTTGTCGGGCTTGCTGCTTGCGGTGGCCGGTGGGCTGAAGCCGCAGTTGGCCGGTCTGTTTGCGTTGGGGCTGATGGCGACGGCGCGGTGGCGGACGCTGGCGTGGTGTTTGGTTTGGGGGTTGGGCATCTTGGCAATCTCGGTGGGGCGGTGGATGTTTCCCGACGGCACGGCGTTGTCATCGTGGTGGGTTGCCCTGCGAACCAACCTCGACGCGTTCGCGGGACAGGGCTTTGCCGACCCGCGCCCGAGCAACCCGATGGCTCACCACATGATCCACCTTGAGCCGTTGGTGTGGCGGCTGGGTTCGGCCGCAGGCATGACCGGGCCAGCCGTGTTTTCCACGATCGCGTCGGCGTCGGGCGTGGTGGTGACGGTGGCGGCAGCGTTTGCGGCTGCTTGGCGGTTACGTGGGTGCCGGCCGTGGCACGAGCAGCGTCAGCCCGGAGCGATCACGCTGTGGGTCGCCGCGGTGGCGGCCACATTGACGTTGTTGATCGCGTATCACCGAGCGTACGACGCGGTGTTGTTGATCGTGCCCGCGGTGTGGGCCTTACGTGCTTGGGCTCGGGGTGCACGCGTGACGGTTGCGCTCGTGGGCTTGGGCGTGCTGCTGTATCTCGTGCGTCTGCCGGAGCTCGTCGGGCACGTCTTGCCGCAACGCGGAACCGCTTGGCATCCCGCACGGCTCCCGGGCTGGCAAACGCTGTTCATGCATCAAGGCACGTGGTCGCTGCTGCTGATGGCCGGTTCGCTTTTTTTGGCGGGCACGACACGGCGATCTACGAGCGCACCC
>JBCCDN010000067.1:0-16105 GCA_039030755.1 Planctomycetota bacterium
CGAGGTGGAAGCCGCCGTCGGACACGCCGGTGTATTCGCGGTGCGTGCGGTCGGATGTCTTGCCGTTGAGATCGGGGGCGACATAGGCCTCGGTGCCGAGGATGGGCTTGATGCCCGCGGCGGTGGCGAGCCGGTAGAACTCGGCGGCACCAAAAAGATTGCCGTGGTCGGTGACGGCGACGGCGGGCATGCCGAGGTCTTTGACGCGTTTGATGAGGCGATCGAGCCGATTGCCGCCGTCTAACAACGAATACTGGCTGTGCAGGTGGAGGTGAACAAAAGGGTGTTCCGAGGAAGGTGCCTTGGTATTCACTGCGTCCTGCATATCGGGATTCTAACTCCCGTGGGGCGGACCCTCGCGAGTGCGGCAGGTGGGCTTGGGTGGGTTAAGATGATGGATTCATGTACCAAAGGAAATTGCGTCATGGCCGGACACAGCAAATGGGCGAACATCAAGCACCGCAAGGCACGACAGGACAACAAACGGTCCAAGGTCTGGAGCAAGTGCAGCCGAGCGATCATCGTGGCCGCCAAGGCCGGCGGCGGCGACCCGGACCAGAACCTGACGTTGCGGTACGCGATCGACGAAGCCAAGGCGGCGAACATGCCCAAAGACACGATCACGAAAGCGATCGAAAAAGGTGCCGGCGGCGGCGACGGCAGCGATTACGAAGAAATCGTCTACGAGGGCTACGCGCCCGGCGGGGTGGCGGTCATGCTCGAAATCCTGACCGACAATCGCAACCGCACCGCCTCGGAGATGCGACAACTCTTTGAGAAAGGCGGGGGCAACCTCGGCGCATCGGGTTCGGTGGCGTTCAATTTCGAACGCAAGGGCGAGATTTTTCTGGAGCGCGACGCCGTGTCCGAAGAGGCACTGATGGACGCGGCGCTCAAGGCCGGGGCCGAGGACATCGAAGAAGTCAACGTACCCGGAAACGAAGACGACGCCCCCGACCAGAAACTCTGGCGGGTGGTCACGAGTGTGGCCGCGTATCACGATGTACAGCAAGCGCTCGAGGGCAAGGGTTGGACGCCGACGCGCTCGGCGCTGGTCATGATCGCGGTCAACACCGTGGCATGCACCGGCAAGGACGCGGCGCGAGTGCTGCGGTTCGTGGACGACCTGGACGACAACGACGACGTGCAGCATGTTCACGCAAATTTCGACATCGACGACGCGGAGTACGCGGCGTTGACGGCATAAAGTTTCACATGGCTGGGGGGCTGGCCAGCAAGAGTCTCGCGATGATTGGAAAGAGGGTTCATTACACCGGCCGGGTGCAGGGCGTGGGCTTCCGCGCGACCACGGCGGCGATCGCTCGGGGCTTCGACGTGGCGGGCACGGTGGAGAACGTGGACGACGGGCGCGTTCTGGTCGTGGTCGAAGGCGACCTCGAACAGCTGACCGCATTTTTAGAGGCGATGGATGTGGAGTTGGGCCAACACTTCCGAGCCGCCGACATCACCGACCGCACGGCGACCGGGGAATTCGGAGACCCCAAAGCGCTCAACGCGTTCCGCGTGAAGTACTGAGTCCATTTCGGATTCCGCTCGCGTGGCGTTGTCATGCCGGCACCCCATGGTCCCGGGGCGATACATTGGCTGCATGGCGTCTGTGGATGTCGGCCCCGCCGACCCATATCCCAACCCAACGAATAAGCCACCAAGCCAACACTTCAAGGCCAAGGCAGCGGCGTGGCTGCGCGGATTGTGGGAAGCGCCCAGCCTGCTGATCCCGGTGGCGGCGGTCATTGGCACGTTCGCGGGCGTCGCGGCGGTGGGGTTTGACGCGGCGATCGAGGCGTGCCGCCGGATTTCGTTCGGCATGCTCGATTATGCGGAGCATCCGCTGCTCGACGCGCTGCTCATTGTGCTACTGCCCACGCTCGGCGGGTTGTTGGTGGGGTTGATCCAGAGCAAGGGCTTCCGCGCGACGCGACGCGAGCCCGGCGTGCCCAGCGTTATCGAAGCACTCGCGAAACAGCGCGGCCAGGTGCCCGCCACAATGGGCGTCAGCAAGGCCGTCACCGCATCGATCACGATCGGCAGCGGCGGGTCGGCGGGCGTGGAAGGGCCGATCCTCACGATCGGCGCGACAGTCGCGTCACGCACCGCGACGCTACTACATCTCCCGCAGCGGCACGCACCGACGCTTGTGGGCTGCGGCGCTGCGGCGGGCACGGCCGCGATCTTCAACGCGCCGATCGCCGGCGTGATCTTCGTGCTCGAAGTCGTGCTGCGCGATTTCTCGGTCCGCACCTTCATGCCGATTGTCGTGGCCAGCGTCTTCGGCGTCGCGGTCACGCAGGCGATGCTCGGGCAGAACGAAGCCGTGTTCACGCTGCCCGAAACGATGACGCGATACACCTTTTCATTCGCGGAGCTGTTGCCCTACGCGGCGCTTGGCATCCTGGCGGGCGGCGCGGGCGCACTGTTCACGCTCGGCTTGCCCGCTTGCGAAAAACAATGGGACCGCGTCAAGCTGCCCGCTTGGAGCAAGCCCGCGATCGGCGGAGCGCTGCTGGGCGTGCTCGGCGTGGGCTTCCTGCTGTTCGCCGGGAGCCCGATGCCCGCGTACGAAGCCCCGGTGTTCTTCGGCAACGGCTACCCCGTCATCGAAGCCATGCTCAACCCGCAGACCTACGCCAACCGGGAAGCGGGCATGGTGCTGCTCATCATCGTGTTCGGCTGCAAACTCGTCGGCACGTTCCTCACGCTCGGCTCGGGCGGGTCCGGTGGGATCGTCGCGCCGGCACTGTTTCTCGGCGCCGCGCTCGGCGGCGTGGTCGGACTCACCGCGCAGCATGTCGGCTGGCTGCCGGTCGATTCCCCCGCCACCTACGCGCTCGCGGGCATGGCCGGCGTCCTCGCCGCCGTCGCGCACTGCCCGCTTGCCGCGTTCCTCCTGGTCTTCGAACTCACCGCCGACTACCAGGTCATCCTGCCCATGATGCTCGTGTCGATCCTCGCGACCACCACGGCGCAAAAGCTCGCCGGCCAATCCATCTACGGCCATTGGCTCGCGAAGCGTGGCATCCGGACCGGCACCTACGCCGACCTCACGCTCCTCCGCCGTATGACCGTGCGCGAGGTCCCGCTCGCGCCGGCCGTACTCGTCCAGCCCGACGATCCCGCCACCCGCCTGCTCGAGCTCGCGCGCGACTTCGCCGCCACCGACTACGTCGTCTGCACCAACGGCGAAACCTACACCGGCCTGGTCGTGGGTGAAGATGTCCGTAAAACCCTCGCACACCACCACGCCGCCACGCTCATGATCGTCTCCGAACTCATGCGCACCAACCTCGCCACCGTGACGCAGGACGAAACCCTCGACGCCGTGATGGACAAATTCGCCCGCCACGAAGTCGCCTCGCTCGCCGTGGTCGACGGCTCACACCGCGTCAAGGGCGTCATTACCCGGCCGCGCCTCATGCGCGAATACCAACACGCGTTGGAGCGACAAGCGTGATGCCTGCCTCCGATCCTCCGACCCACCGCTTCGCCTTCCGCCGCGCATCTCGCCTCTCCGGTAAGGATGCGTTCGCCGCCGTGTTCGACGCCAAGATGCGCAAGAACGCCGGCCCGCTCTCGGTGCTTACCAAACCCAACGACTTGGGGTTCCACCGCCTCGGACTCTCCGTCTCCCGCAAAGTCGGCAAGGCCCACGACCGCAACCCCATCAAACGAAAACTCCGCGAAGCGTTCCGCCTCGACCGCCCCACCCACCCCGGCTACGACACCCGAGACGCCGACGGAACACTGGTGGGCTACGACCTCGTTATCGTCGTCCGCCCCCAAGCCAAAGACACGAGTTTCGCAGACCTCCGCCAACACCTTGCCGACGCGCTACAAAGCGCTCACCGCAACTGGCAACGCCGAAACCGCCCCCGGAATGAAGCGCTTAAAATGCCCACGGACAGCATCCGCAGGCCGCGCTCAACACCAACGTCCGAAAACTCATAACCAACAAGCGCCTTACCCCACCGCCGCCTCGCTTGCGACGATGATCTCCATACGCTCCCGCGCTCAACCCTCCGCGATCCCATGCGCCTCCCGCAACGCCTCCATCAGCTCCAGCACCAGCTCCGTTCGCTCCTCGACGCGGACAACGAGGACTTGCCGCGCTCGCAACGCGCGCTGCTCTACAGCATCGAGCTCGGCCGATTCGCCGCCGCCAAACTCAAGCAGGACCGCGCGCCGCAAATGGCTGCGGCGCTGACGTACCACACGCTGTTCTCCATGCTGCCCACGCTCGTGCTCACGCTCGTCGTCGCGCAGGCCTTCGTCTCCGACGAGCAGCTCAACGAACTCAAAGACCAGACCGTCGGCTGGGTCGTCGATCGACTCAACACCGACGACCAGGCCACGCCCGGCGATCCCGAGCTCGCCTTGCCCGACGTGGGCCCACCATCGCCCACGCAACAACGCGTTCAAGAACGGCAGATCGAATACCGCGCCACCGCCGAGAAACTCGACGAGCAACTCTCCGGCTGGCTCGACCAACTCCAGCAAGTCAACTTCGGCTCCATCGGCGTCGTCGGCGTGCTCATCTTCATCTACGGCGCGACCGGCCTGCTCGCCACCATCGAATCGTCCTTCAACCGCATCCTCCGCGCCGACGAAAACCGCTCCTGGTACCTCCGCCTCCCCCTGTATTACACGACGCTCACGCTCGCGCCGGTCGTGCTGCTCGCCGGCCAATGGGCGCAGCGCCGCTTCCTAGACATCGTGTCCAACTCGGTCTCCGCCGTCGCCTGGATCGCCGGCCCCCTCGCCGTCCTCTCCCCCCTGCTCACCGCTTGGCTCGTGCTCTTGCTCGCCTACCGTCTGCTCCCCAACGCGAGCATCGGCCTCCGCCCCGCCGCCATCGGCTCGTTCGTCGCCGCGCTCGGGCTCGGGCTCGCCGTCGAAGGCTTCTCGCTTTACGCCACCAACACCGCGTCCACCAACCTCTACGGTGCGCTCGCGCTCCTGCCCCTGTTCCTGCTATTGCTCTGGATCATCTGGCAAATCGTGCTGTTTGGCCTGGAGATCGCCAGCATCATCCAACTCGCCCCCGACCCCGCCGACCGCAAAAAGCGCCGCGACGCCGATCGTGACGATGCGCTCCGCGTGCTCGACCCGAGGCTCATCATCCCCGCGCTTGTCCACTTCGCCCACGCCTTCCGCAACGGCCAACCGATCACCCCGCAACAACTCACCGAAGCGCTGCGTCTGCCCTCCGGCGCCGCCCGCGCGTTGATCGACACCCTGCTCGGAGCCGGCCATATCCACCCCGTCCAACGCGATGACGAAAGCCCCGCCCGCTTCGCATTGCACCGCGCCCCCGAATCGATCCCGCTCACCGACCTGCTCGAGACCGCCAAAACCGCCGGCCGACCCGACGCCGACTTGTCCACACTCGCGAGTCTGGATCAAGCCGAGCAACACGCCGCGGACCAACGCACTCTCGCGGATTTGCTGTGACGCGGAAGCCCACCTTCATTGAACGTGGGCTTGGTTTGTGTGGTCGCGGTAGGTCCAGACGGCGGCACCTTCATTCCGGTGACGTTCGATATATCCGAATGTGTTGCGTTGCTGTTCGCGGTTTTGAATCCGGACGATCTTGCCGCGGCGACCCCAGACACGGCCCGGCTTTGCCGAGTTTTCACGGATTCAACGCTTGGCGGACCATTGCTTGGCTTTTCCGATGAGATGCACGATCGGATCGTTCATCGCGGAGGTTGCCGGAAGCCCGCGTTCATTGAACGCGGGCTTTTCCATGGTGAACTTCGCGAGCACGTGAGCGTGCGTCGCGGCAAAGCCCACAATCAGAACTTCGCATTCATACCGGGTCAACGACACGCGGAGTTCGTCGCAGATGGTGGACCGAGATGCTTCATCAAACCAAACAGGGTCGAACGCCAACCGTTCTTGGGATTGTTGGTGACGCGGCGAATAATCCCGGGCCGGGGGACGGCGGTAGTCGCCTTCGACGTGATCGCGGTGCTTGCGGGTGCGGAAACCGCGCGGGTCGCCGGGGAGCCATTGGCCGTAGGCGGTAATCGTGCAGTGCGCCCAGACGCTTTCGATCGTCGCAGCTTAACTCAGGAAGCCCACGTTCAATGAACGTGGGCTTCCGGTGGTTTGAAATTATCGACCTGGCTTTACGCCTTCGCGGCCATCTTCTCGGCCTTGGCTTTCGCGTCGTCGAGCGTGCCGACGTACATGAACGCCGACTCGGGCAGGTCGTCGGCCTCGCCGTTGCACAGGCGCTCGAAGCTGTCGATCGTGTCTTCCAGCGGCGTCGTGATGCCCGGGAAACCCGTGAACACCTCGGCCACGAAGAACGGCTGCGACAGGAACCGCTCGATTTTGCGGGCGCGGTTGACGGTGAGCTTGTCTTCTTCGGAAAGCTCGTCGACGCCGAGGATGGCGATGATGTCCTGCAGCGACTTGTAGCGTTGCAGGATCGACTGCACTTGGCGAGCCACGGCGTAGTGCCGCTCGCCGAGGATGGCCGGGTCGAGGATGCGCGACGTCGAGGTCAACGGGTCGACCGCGGGGAAGATGCCCTTCTCGGCAATCGAACGCTCGAGCGTCACGAACGCGTCCAAGTGGGCAAACGCCGTGGCGGGCGCGGGGTCGGTGAGGTCGTCGGCCGGGACGTAGATGGCCTGCACCGACGTGATCGCGCCCTGATCGGTCGAGGTGATGCGTTCCTGCAATTCGCCCATCTCGGTCGACAGCGTCGGCTGGTAACCCACCGCCGACGGCATCCGTCCCAAGAGTGCCGACACTTCCGAGCCCGCCTGCGTGAAGCGGAACACGTTGTCGACGAAGATCATGGTTTCCTTGCCCGACGAGTCGCGGAAGTCTTCCGCCATCGTCAGGCCCGACAGCGCGACGCGGAGGCGCGACCCGGGCGGTTCGTTCATCTGGCCGAACACCATCGCGACCTTGTCGATGACGTGGGCGGTCTCGCCGTTTTCGTCGGTGTACTCGGCCTCCTGCATTTCCAGCCAGAGGTCGTTGCCTTCGCGGGTGCGTTCGCCGACGCCGCAGAAGACGGAGTATCCGCCGAACTCCCGCGCGACGCGGGCGATCATTTCCTGAATGATGACGGTCTTGCCCACGCCCGCCCCGCCGAACAGGCCGATCTTGCCGCCGCGGACGAACGGGCAGAGCAGGTCGATGACCTTGATGCCGGTCTGGAGGACTTCGGTCTTGGGGCTGAGCTTGGTGAAGTGCGGCGGGTCCTTGTGGATGGGCGCGGTTTGGCCGGGGTTGGCGACGTCGCCGCGTTCGTCGATCGGGGAGCCGAGCAGGTTGAACACCCGGCCGAGCACCTGCTCACCCACGGGCACGGACACGGGCGCGCCGGTGTCTGTGATCTCCGTGCCACGCGTCAGGCCGTCGGTGGAACCCAGTGCGACGCAGCGGACTTCGCCGCCGCCGAGGTGTTGCTGGACTTCGCCGACGAGTTTGATGGTTTCCTCGCCGACCTGATAGGTGCATTCGAGGGCGTTGAAGATCTCGGGCAGGTCGGCTTCGGCGAACTTGGCGTCGAAGGTGGAGCCGATGACTTGGGTGACGGTGCCGGTGGCCATGGTGGGTCCTTAGATTGAAGATTGAGAAGTTTTACGAGGTGAGAACCCTAGCCGAAGGCTTCAGCAGGTACAAAAAATGTTTTGCTGGCCGATATATTGTGCAGCGATATATTAATCGTCAACATGACCGGTCGTCCCATGTCTCCCGTCCCCAATCGCAAATCCCTGTTTCACGGCAGCCTCGACGTGCTCGTGCTCGCGATCCTCGCCGACGGCCCGCAGTACGGCTACGCGCTGCTGAAGAAAGTCGCCGACGCGGGCAACCACGAACTCAAAGCCGGCACGCTTTACCCGCTGCTTCACCGCATGGAGGCCGACGGCCTCATCACGCCCACCTGGGAAAAGACCACCGGCCGACCGCGCAAGTGGTACACGCTGACCCCCGCCGGGCAGAAGGCGCTCACCAAGCAGGCCGCCGATTGGCAGGCGGCGCTAGCGCGGATGCAGGCCGTGGTGCTACCGGCGTTGCGACGCGTGACGCGCTTTCCCGATCCCCCGATGAACCCCGCCGCCGGGTAGCCGCGTGCCAACGGCCCGCGCGTGCTCGTGACGCGCCCAACCAGCGCAACGCCAACATGCTCGCTGATGACTTCACCCAAACCCTTCACCATGCTCGCCAGCACCGCACCCGGCGACGCACATGAACGTCTCGCCGCCATGTTGGCGGAAGTGCCGGCGGCTCCAGAAGCGACACCCCCGGCCGCGATGGGTGGAGAATTCGGCGGCCGAGGTGGCCTTGGTCGACGCCCAGGCAACGCCACCCAGGACCACACCCCGCCGATCGGAGCGTCAACCCGTCTTCTGCCAGCGAGCGAGCGTCCCCTGAAGGAACATGATTGAAACCGAATTCAACCGGTCCGCCTTTGCGCAAAGCGAAGGGATTCAAATTGCGAGCCGTCAATCATCTCCCGGCATCAAGATCGGCTTTGCTCCGCGGCGGATGCGCTCGGCAGGTCCCTGAGATGTCGCGATGATTCCCGATGTGCCATCCCCGGAAAGGCCCGCTTGCGAAACGGATGCCGCTCCCTGGGGCTCTGCTTCCCGGGCGCTCGTGCGACGGACGCGGGAAACTCACCGAGCGACCAAGGTGCGGGGGCTCCGCGGCTCTGCGTTCAACGGGAGGTTGTCGTAACGGCGGGGATGCCGGGTGGCCGGCGTTCTTTGGCAAGTGAAGCAGGATGTGGTGAGAAGCGCGGAAGCGCTTCTCGAAATAGCCGGCGGTCGCTGGCCGCCGGCGGGGAACGCTCGTTTAGAAAAAGCCCACGAACTTCAGTTCGTGGGCTTTGGAAACATGAATCGATAGCTCACTCAGTCGCGACGCCGACGCGACGCGAGCAGGCCCAGCCCGGCCAAACCAGCGAGCACGGCGCTGGGCGTGGGGATCGCGGTGGGGTCGCCGGCATCCCCGTTGCCGTCGTCGATGTCGGGCAGGTCGCCGCCGACGTCGGGCGTATCGGTGCCGGGCAGGTCGTCGCCTTCGTCGCCCTCGAATAGGTCGCCGGGGTCCACGCCGTCGGTCTCGTCGCCGTCGGTGCTGGGCGGAACGATCGGGTCGGCCGGCTCATCGGGCGCTTCGGGGACCAGGGGCGCGAAGGCACCAGTATCGGTTTCGATGACGTCGAGGTTGTCGACGAAGAAGAGGTTATCGACGCCCACGGGATCGCCGGATGTGAAGTTCTGAACGGGCAGTTCGCCGAAAGCGCCGACGCTATCGCTGACGTCGACGATCGGGAGTGCGGCGATTTGGTCGACGATCTGCCGACCGACCGAGCCGACGATTCGGCCGAACACGGTGAAGCCGCCGTTCTGGTTGTCGAGGTTTTCGGTGTTGTCGTCGAGGTTGAAGAACCACTCACGAGAGGCCGAGTCGGGGTCGCCCCCCAGTTTGGCCGCGGCGAGGGTGCCACGCTTGTTGGGTACGCCGGGCTCGTTAACGACGGTGCCGCGGGAGTCGATCTCGCCAAGGTTGCCGTCTTCGACATTGAATCGGCCGCCTTGGACAATGAAGCCGGGCACCGAGCGGTGGATGACCGTGCCGTCGTAATCGCCGGCGTTGACGTATTCGAGGAAGTTGGCCACATGCAGCGGCGCGGCGTCGTCGAGCATCTGGACATCGAAGCTGCCAAACGCCGTGTCGAAGCGAACGATGGTGTCGGCCGAGGCCAAAGGAGCGAGCGAAAAAGCCAGAGCCGAACCAGCCACGGCGAACGTGCGAAGTGAACCCTGCGACATAACCAAACCTCCGAAGTACATCTGAATCGAGCAACCAACCACCCCGGCCGAAAAACGCCGACCGGACTATTACGTTGCAATAATACGGGCGGACGCGGAAAACCGAAAGTGAATTCTCGGTGTGCGTCCAACTCGCCCAAACCGGTCCCAAATCACTTAAAACCTGGGGCGAAGCGTCCGCGTGGGTCCGCAGCGACCCGTTTTAGTGGGTTGTCTCCGCCGGGCCCTCACCCACAGCGTCCAGTTCGGCATCGCGTCGCGTGCCGTCTCCGTGGAGGTCGATCGTCGGACATGCCCCCATCAGATGGGCAGCGCGAGCAGCCATCAACCGCGGCGCCGAACGGAGCCGATCGATATGGAACGACGATGAGAAACGTGGCCGGTCCACCCAGCCGATCGCATCAAACCTTCAAGCCGACTCGCGAACCGACAGGCATTGCACGCTGAACAGGCCCGCATCGTCGGTCAACACCTCGTGAATCTCGAACGCCGACGCGAGTTCGGCGAATCCTTCGAGCGTGTGCTTGTGCGACGACTCGGTGTGGATCGTTTCGCCGCGCCGGAAATGGATCTTCTGGCCGGCGACGCGCACGACATGATCGCGCCGACTGACCAAGTGCATTTCGATCCGGCCGAGCGTTTCGTTCCAGCGGGCTTCGTGGGTAAAGGCGTCGAGATCAAAATCGGCGTCGGCTTCGCGGTTCAAGCGAACCAGCAGGTTGAAGTTGAACGCAGCCGTGGTGCCCTGGGCGTCGTCGTACGCGGGAATCAGGACATCGGGCGATTTTTTGAGATCGACGCCGATGACGAGTCGACCGTCGGGCCCGAGCTTGTGGGCAAGGTCGTCGAGAAAAGCGCGAGCGTGATCAGGATCGAAGTTGCCAATGGTCGACCCGGGGAAGTACGCGACGCGACGCGCGGGTGGCTTGGGTGATTCGGGGATCGACCAATCGTCGCAATAGTCGGCCACGACGGGGTCGACGTAAAGCTGGGGATAACGATGTTGGATGCGACGCGCCGCGTCGGCCAAATGGTTTTCGCTGATGTCGATCGGCGTGTACGACGACAGGGTCGGCAGGCGATCGAGCAGGAGCGGGGTTTTGGTACTGCTGCCGCTACCGAGCTCGATCAGGTGAGCATGGTCGCCGACGAAGCGGGCGAGTTGGTCGGCATACTGCTCGGTGATGTCCAGTTCGGTGCGTGTGGGGTAATACTCGGGTAGGTCGCAGATCTCATCGAACAGCTTCGAGCCCGCGTCGTCGTAAAGCAGCTTGCAGGGGAGGGTTTTCGGGGTCGCGCGTAAACCGTCGAGCGCTTCGCGGATCAGCGGATCGGCGAGGCGGGGTGACACGGTGACGGGCTCGAGCGTTCGATGAATCACAGACATCACGGAAGTTCCGGGAGCGAGGATAGGAGAATCGAATCAAGGATTAGCGAGCCAAGCGCAGGCCGGCGAACTGCCAACGCGACTCGGGGGAAAAGAAGTTGCGATAGGTCGGCCGGGCGTGAGAAATCGGCGTCGCGCACGAACCGCCGCGGAGGACGTACTGGTTGCACATGAACTTGCCGTTGTACTCGCCGAGTGCCCCCGGAAGTGGGGTGTAGCCCGGGTAAGCCGCGTAGCTGGACGAAGTCCATTCCCAGAGGTTGCCGATTGCGTGTTGCAGTTGGTTTGAGGTCGCTTGACTCGGGTTACTTCCGGGAACGGGGTGGAAGCGGGCGTCGTCGAGCATCGAGCCGCGAGTCGGGTCGTCGGTTTGCGGCGGAGCTTCCGGGGCTTGCGTTTGGGTGACGGCGTGTTCCCATTCGAACTCGGTGGGCAAGCGGGCTCCCGCCCACCGCGCGAAAGCGTCGGCTTCGAAGTAGCTCAGGTGCGACACGGGTTCGTCGGGATGTACCGCACGCGGGCCTGCGAGGGTGAACTCGGACCAACCGTCCACGCCGGTCGGCGCGTCGATCTCCATATCGCGCTGGTTGCCCTGGGCGCCGTCGCGGAACCAGTACAGCGGCTGGGTGATGTTGCGTTGTGTTGCCCACGCGTATCCGGCCGAGAGCCAGAGTTCATGGCGTTCGTAACCGCCGTCGGCGATGAACGCGGCGAACTCAGCGTTGGTGACACAACGGTCAGCGAGTTGAAACGCATGGAGGAAGACCCGGTGTCGCGGGTGTTCGTTGTCGAAGGAGAAGCCGTGGCCGTTCCCGGGGTGTCCGACTTCGACCAGCCCACCTTGGAAGTCGAGCCACTCCGGGGTCACCGAGCCGCAGGCTTGTGTTTGCGATCCCTCTTGGTGTTCCGGGGTATCGAGCAGATCGTCGCGGTATGCGGGCAGGAGCGGATTGCACGAGAAGTTGTATTTCAGATCGGTAACCATCAGTTCCTGGTGCTGCTGTTCGTGGTGCAGTCCAAGCTCAATGACGTCGGCGGCTTCGGCGAACACGACGTCGCTTGCCTGATCGAAAAACGCGTGGACACGTTCGTTCACCACCCGGCGATAGGCGTACGTCTCTTCGACCGTCGGGCGGGAGATGAGTCCGCGGTTGGGGCGGCAATGCATCGGGCCAGCGGTGTTGTAGTAGCTGTTGAAAAGGAAGTAGTACGGGCGTCTGAACGGCTCGTAGTTCGGCACGTGCGCCTCGAGCACGAACTTTTCAAAGAACCAAGACGTGTGGGCGAGATGCCACTTGGTCGGGCTGGCGTTTTCGTGGGCCTGGAGGACGTAGTCCTCGACTTGCAGCGGCCGGCAGAACGCTTCGGTGGTGTCGCGGACCTGATCGAAACGGCGGTAAAGATCATCTCGGCGATCGGTCACCGGCGACGGTGAAGCGGATTGCGAAGCAAGCGTGGTCATGCAGAACTCCCGTGCGAGGAAATCAACCCTAGGCGCGGTCGAGATGAATGGACTTTCATTCGTGTCAGAAGCGGGTAAGTTCGCGGGATGGCCGAGGATTCGCCGAGTCACGGAAGCGACAAGAAGTTCGTGTCTCGAGGCGGGGGAAAACTCGACCACGCGTTGGAAGCCTTCGGGTTGGACGCCTCCGGGTGGCGTTGTGCGGACCTGGGCTGCTCGACCGGCGGGTTCGTGGACTGCCTCTTGCAGCGGGGCGCCGCCCACGTCTTCGCGGTGGACACGGCCTACGGCGAACTCGCCTGGAAACTCCGACAAGACGAGCGCGTCACCGTCATGGAACGCACCAACGCGTTGCACGCCCACCCACCCCCGGAAGCCAAGCACCGCTGCGATCTGGTGACGTTGGATTTGGGTTGGACCAAGCAGGATCGAGCGCTGCCCGCCGTGTTGCCGTGGTTGGTGAACGGCGGAACGGTGGTCACACTCATCAAGCCGCACTACGAATCCGGCCAACACCGGCTTCACGACGACGACGCGAAGCGCATCACCGACGAGGTGGTCGCACGATTACCCGAATGGGGGTGGACGTTGAAAGGGTTGGAGCCGAGCAGCGTACGCGGCGGTCGGGCGAAGAATCTCGAATATCTCGCGTGGCTGGTTCGGGCTTAACCACCTCAATTATTCCATGTCTTTTGCCGCGTCACTGCCGTCGCGGCGCAGCTTGAGGTTCAAACTCCAGAAACCCAACCACGACGCGAACACCGCCGCGGTGGTCACGACAAACACCCCCGCCCCAATGCCTTCCCACCCCCGGAAGGTTTGACCCGCGATCGTGAACGGCTGCCACCCGGTCAGCAGAAGCGTGCCCACGAACGGCGCGAAGATGCCACGGACGCCGGTGAGTGCCTGGTGGATACCCATGTACAGCGCGACGAGTCGACGGTCGGCGAAGTCGTTGTGTCCGAGCTGCCACGCGAGCATGCCGCCGCCGCGCGCGACGCCGTGCGCCCCGGAAGCGAGATACAACAAGGGCAGCCAACCCGTCCACGCGGCGAGGCCATTGAGGCCTTGATTGATGACCCAGGTGACGCCGTGGATCACGCGGAAGCGGGTGATGTGCAGGCCGTCGAGGCGGCGTGCCCACCAAGACAGCGACACGACGGCCAGGCCCAGCGGGATCGTCGCGTTGAGCAGCATCGACTGTGTGTTTTCGGTGGGTGTGTCCTTGAGCGTGTTGATGACAAACAGCGCGAACGCGGTGGAGCCGGCCATGTTGCCCACGCCGGCCAAGAACTGCCACACCATGTAGCTGCGGAAGTTGGTGTCGTGCCGCAACACCGAGAGCGCATTGTGCGGCTTGCCGTTGGGTTGGAGCGGCGCGTCCGAGACGTCCGGCTGGTTCTCGTCGCGGAGCAGTTGCCGTTCGCCCCGCACGCGGATCTGCCAGAAGCTCAGCACACCGAGCGCCCCCAGGATCGCCGAGAACGGGTACAGCACGCGGAACAGTTCGGCGTTGGCGTCCAGCAGCGGACCCACAAAGATCGGCCAGAGCGCGAGGATCAGGGACGCGAGCATGACGAACCGCGCGGTCGCCTGGCCGCGTACCGACCGCGTGTAATTCATCCGCCAGATCGTGCTCCGCAGCGCGACCATCCCGGCCATGCACACCCGGCCGAGCACGACGATCAAGACCAGCATTCCCGGCCCCATCCCGCCCGTCGGCAAGAACGCCACCGAAGCGACCAGCATCAGCAGCACAGCCATGATCATCGTGGTGAACGCGACTTTGGCTTTCCCGCGAGAGAGCCGGGCCCACAACAGTGAGGTGACGTTGGCGAACATCGGTGCCGCAAAGATCGCGGCGAAACCCAGATCGCTGACATTGAAGATCGTCTTGCTGACAACGCCCACGACGCCACCCTCAAGCATGGCCACGGCGAACGGGAGCGTGCCCGCCGTGACGAGTTCACGCGAAAACGCCGGCCGAGACATGACCGGCTGCTGCGCGGGCGAAAAATACTGGACGAAACGCAAGAACAAGGATTTCACCATAGCCACCCGGGATTGACCGAAACGGACGCGAAGCTCCAAGCAAGAAAAACCGGCGATGCGTCGGGAACGCAGCGCCGGCCATCGAGGAGAGAACGGAACGCGGAAGCCGCAGCCGCGTTGAGAAGCTGGAGATCGCCGAGAAGTTCCAGCGATAGCCGAATAGGTCTTCGTTATCGGTGAGTGGTAATTCGCTTCGGGTGGGGATGATGAGGTTGGCGCTGAAGCCGGTGTGCAGCTTGTCGAAACCCTTATCGAGCGAGGCGAATACGCGGATCTCGCGGTCGCCGATCTCGTAGGTTGCGCCTACGGCGATGTTGTCCCAGTCGTCGTCTTGGAGCAGGCCCGAGTCGAGGTCGATGTAGCCATCCTTGGTGGCGAGAAACTGGATCTTGTTGGTCAGCGCGAGGCGGACCTGAACCGCGTAGACCTTGGCGTAGCCACTCGCTGAACACGCCCTCGCCGCGATCCAAGCCGGTCAACACCTCCAGATTGACAAGCCCATTGAAGTCATCGCCGGTCGTATCGACACACTGAGTAAAGCCAACCACAACCGCGACGTCACGTCACCCTCGTGAGCATCCTCAGGAACCCTACGCCGAGACAACCCCTCGTCACCCGGATTGGGAATTCCAAGCAACCGTGCGAGACCTACGCGTGAAAGTAGGTCTTTAGGGGTCGGAAGCCGGCAACGCCGGTGATGCCCTCGCGACGATCAGAGACACCGGCTCTAGTCGGCGAGTTTCGCAACGCCCTGCATACAACGCGAAAACGCCGCCGAGGTCTCTCGGCGGCGTTCTGCGTTAACGGCTCGGCCGCGTTCGTTGGACACCGGCCTTGTAATAGTGTGGTCGTAACGGTGTTCGGCACGGTCGAACGACCCGCAATTCAATCTGGCGGATATCACGCCACCATCTTGCCAGACATGAGCTTTTATAGCGCGATCACTGATCTGGCTTCGCATTTGACCGTCCAAACATCTGGAAAAGCAGTGGCAGCACGAAAAGTGTCAGGAGCGTGGAAGTCAGGACGCCACCGATGACGACCGTGGCCAGAGGGCGCTGCACTTCTGCGCCCACGCCGGTGGAGATGGCCATCGGCAGGAAGCCGACGGCGTCGGTGACGGCGGTGGCGAGGACCGGACGTAGGCGTTGCTTGGCGGCGTTCATGACGGCGTCGCGCATCGGCTGGCGGTCTTCGAGGAAGCCGCGGATGGCGGTCACCATGATCTGCCCGTTGAGAACGGCGATGCCGGAGAGGGCGATGAAGCCGACGGCGGCGCTGACGCTGAACGGGATGTCGCGGAACCAGAGGGCGAAGACGCCGCCGACCAGGGCGAAGGGGATGCCGGTGTAGATCAGCAGCACATCGCGGATGTTCCGC
>JBCCDN010000068.1:0-15656 GCA_039030755.1 Planctomycetota bacterium
CGCGGCGGTGGATCAGGAAGAGTTGAATGCCGTGCTGAACAACTGGGGCAGTAGTGTTCCGGCCAATCTGGACGGGTTTGCGGTGCCCGAGCCGGCAGGGTTGGGGGTGGTGACGAGTGGCTTGGGATTCGCTGCCTTAAGGCGTCGACGTCGCGGCGTGGTCGCTTAAGCAGCCAGGCCGAAGGCTTCACACCCAGACGTTCATGAAGAGCGCGTCCTCGATGTTTTTGCCGACGAGTTTGCCGATGGTCGTGGTGACGAACTTCACCTCGTATTCGGGGTGTTTGTCGAGCCAGTCGTTGACCTGTTCGTCGATATTCTGAATGGCGTCGGGGCGGAGTTTGCAGAAGAAGGTTTTGACGTGGGTCGCGCCCTTGCCGGTGACGTTGGTTTTACGGGACCAGTTGTCTTCGTGCGGGACGCGGGTGCCGCCGAACATCTGAATCATGGAGCCGCCGAGGGTTCCACCAGAGGTGCCGTCGGCGCCGTGTTTGGTGTCGTGGCTATCGTCGGCGGCGAGGTCGATCTCGATGGGTGTGAGGTCTTTGTCGCCGTGGTCGTCGGCGTCGTCGATCTCTTCGAGGTCTTCGATGGAGATGGCTTCGGCGAGCAGTTCGTCGTCGGATTTTTTCGGTTTGTGCGGGTCGGGCATGGGAGACTCCGGCAAGACAAGAAGAGAAGGGAGGCCGGGAACGGGCGGCGGATTCGCCTTGTGCAGATTACCGCTTGGCGGCGGCGGACCCAAACGCGGCGGCGTAGAACGAGGCGTTTTTGCCGGTGGCGTGCTTCAGCGTGATGTCGATCGCCGTGGCGTTGGCATCAGACTGCAGCACAAGCCTGGCCCCGGCCGTGTGCCAGTCGGCGACGTCGAGCGTCCCGGTCGCGACACGCGTGACGAAGCCGCGGCCGCCCGAGACGGGGCCTTGCCGGCTGAGATACGCCCGGCGATGCGGCGGCAGTGGCGTGAGCGCGATTTGGCCCACTTGCGTCCAATGTTCCCAAGGCAGGGCTAGGCGGAACGTCGTCAGCGGGGCGATGGGCGCGCCACGGCCGGGCGTTTCGAACATCCAGTCGAAGTGGGTATCGCCGCGGCGGGCGTGGCGGAGCAGAACCGTACGGAGTCGTTGCATCGGGGGCTTTGTGGGAAAGGGGCAGGCCTCACCTCGTATCAAACGCGCTTTTTGAAGGGGTTGGCGTTTGCTGGCGGCGATGGCCGATCTTATGGTGGCTGAAGTGTCGGTTTCCGACGCGACCCGATCAGGACCCCGCCATGCTCACCAAGCCGACTCCATTTCGTGCTCGTTTCATCACCGCCACCACGCTGATGCTGGCTGGCCTGGCCGTTTTGGTTCTGCCCGCGTGCAAGCAGACCCGCACACAGGTTGGCGACGCCGTCGAGCAAAAGGTCAGCAGCACGCTGGACAATTATGCCGTGCACCGCAATCGCGGCTTTGAGCAGTACCGAGCGGGTGATTTCCGCAATGCCGCGGAGTCGTTCCGAGCGGCGGCGGACCGAGCGGCCTCGGACGTCGCGTCGCATTACTGGTGGGGCGTGTCGCTGATCAACCTGGGGCAGTTCGCCGACGCCCAACTCCCGCTGGAACAAGCGTGGGCGATCACCCCCGATGAAGGCTCGTACACCACGCGGATTCTGGACCGACTCGCCGAGGTGTACTTCCAGTCGGGTCGCAGCGAAAAGCTCTACACGTTCTTGGACGAGACGATCGTGCGCTACGGTCGGCAGAGCCGAGACTTTCAACGCAAGGCGTATTACCTCACAAAGTCCGGCGACCTGGACGGCGCGAAGCTCGCGTTCATCAAAGCCGCCAATTTCGCCGTGGCCGGCGACGCGAGTCCGTACGTGTCGCTCGCAGATTTCTACGAGTCGGTCGGGCAGAGCGATCATGCCCGCACGGCATTGCGTTACGCGTACTTCATCAACCCCGAGTACCCGAATCTGGCCGGTCGGCTAGCGGGGTATGGCGTGGTCCTTGGACCCGCCGCGGGGCTGGAACCGCCGAGCCCACTGACGATGAACTGATCCACGTTGCCGGATCGATCCTGAACTGATCCCCGCGAACGCCACGGTGCCGCGGACGGAAACCGCTTTATGAATATCGTGATCTGTGGTGCCGGCGAGGTCGGCCGCCACTCCGCCGAGGTGCTCGCGCCCGCCGGGCACAACATCACGCTGATCGACCGCGACGAGGAAAAACTCGCGCAGTGCGACCAACTCATCGACATCCGGTCCCTCCCCGGCGACTGCACCCGCGCCGAAATCCTGATGCAGGCCGGCGCCGAAGACGCCGACCTGTTCATCGCAGCCACGCGCGACGACGAGGTGAATCTGATCAGCGCCTCGGTCGGCGCGGCGCTTGGCTGCGACACAACCATCGCCCGGGTGCACCACAGCCAATACTTCGAGGGCCAGGGCATCGACTACGCCCGGCACTTCGGCATTGATCATCTGGTCTGCCCCGAGCACACCACCGCCGTCGCGGTCGCCACGACGCTGCGTTCGCCCGGGGCGCAGGAAGTCGAAAACTTTGCTCGTGGGTCGATCGAACTGCACCGCCTGACCGTCGGTGAAAACGCGAAGGCACTCGGCAAGCCGCTTGAAGAACTTAGCCTGCCCAAGTGTTGCCTGCTCGCCTCGATCAAGCGCGGCGACGAAGCGTTTCGGCCCAAGGCCGACACCGTTCTTGAAGCCGGCGACATCGTGACAATTCTTGCGGACGAAGACACGTTCACCAAAACCTTCAAACTGCTCGGAGTCGATGCGCCTCGGCGGTACAAGGTCATGGTCATGGGTGGCACCACGCAAGGCGTCTGGCTCTGCCGCGAGCTGCGTCAGCGTTATTTCCAGGTGCGGCTGTTCGAGGTCGATCCCGACCGCGCGGCGATGCTGGCCGAGAAGCTGCCGTGGGTCACCGTGCTGTCCGGCGACATCATCCACAGCGACGTGTTGCTGGATGAACGCGTGGACCAGGCGGACGCGTTCGTGGCCGTGACCGACGACGATGAAACCAATATTCTCGCGGCGGCCCGTGCCAAAACGATGGGTGCGAAGCAGGCGATCACCGTGCTGCAGCGCTCGACGTATCTGCACCTGCTTCGGCACGTCGGCGTGGACCGCGCGTTCTCGCCGCGCAGCACGGCAGTCAACGAAATCCTGCGTCGCATCGAAGGCGGCGCGGTGCGGAGTTTGGCGACCTTGGCGGACGGCGTCGCCGATGTGTTCGAGATCCGCGTCGGCGAGAAGGCCAAGAGTGCGATGGGCAAGCCGCTGCGTGAGCTCGAGCTTCCCGAGCACGCGCTGGTCGCGGTGATCCAACGGGACGGCAAATCGTTCGTGCCTGGCGCGGACGATGAGTTGAAACATCGCGACACGCTGATGGTGGTCGCGCCGTCGTCGGCCCGCAAACAACTCCGCAACGTGTTCACCGGCTAAGCCTCGCAAGCACCGACGACCATGAACTACGCAATGGTTTGCCGACAACTCGGGCTTTTGGTGTGGGTGGTGAGCGCCTGCCTGGCGGGTATGGCGGTGTTCGGCTGGGTGGAAGTCCGCTTCGAACATCAGGACGACCTGATCGCGTCGGTGGCGATGGCACTGGGCGCGAGTGTGGGCGTGGTGCTGGGTTTGGCGTTTGTGATGATCGGCCGATGGGTCAGCGGGCGGAACGCCGGGACGGCCGACGGTACCGCGGCGCCGGGCGGACTCCCGGCGGTCAACAAGGCCGAGACGCTGCAGCGACGCGACGCCTTCCTGCTCACAGGCACGGCGTGGATCCTGGGCGGTGTGGTGGCGGCGCTGCCCTTTTATTTCTGGGCGCAGCTCGGCGGGGCGACGGCGTTGGTGGCTCACTCACCGTTCGCGGTCGAGGCGGTGAATGACTCGGGCAATACCTATCTCGTCCAGCCTGGGCACGAGTTCGAGAGCTTCGCCTCCTGCTATTTCGAGGCGGTGTCGGGGCTGACGACGACGGGTGCGACCGTGCTTGGCGAGCGCGGCGGGATCGACGATCTGCCGCGGACGCTTCTGCTTTGGCGATCGCTGACCCATTGGCTGGGCGGCCTGGGCATCGTGGTGTTGTTCGTCGCGGTGCTCCCTTCGGTCGGCGCGGGCGCGAAGCGCTTGTTCCAAAGCGAGTCGTCGGCGGTGGACGGCGGCGTTCGGCCACGCATCGGCGAAACGGCCCGACTGCTTTGGGTCATCTACACGATGATCACCGCGACCGCGATGGGTACGTTCATGGTCTGCGGGATGGATTGGTTCGACGCGCTCAACCACGCGTTTTCCGTGATGGCCACCGGCGGGTACAGCACCAAGGGCGGCTCGATCGCGCATTACGACTCGGCGTGGCTGGACTATTCGGTGGTGCTGTTCATGCTGCTGGCGGGCACGAACTTTGCAATTTTTTACCGCACCGTGCGGGGCAACTGGACAGCCGCGTTCCACGACCGCGAGTTTCAGGTGTTCCTGGCGTTGAAAATCGCGGTGACGCTGATTATCGCGTGGGGTCTATGGGGGCAGGAGATCGTGACGACCGCGGGGAAAACCATCGACGAGGCGTCGGCGACCGAGTCGGTCCGCTACGCGCTTTTCCAGACCGCTTCCCTGCAGACCGGCACGGGCTTCGCAACGGCCGATTGGGACGATTGGTCGCGGCTATCGCTGGCACTCCTGTTTGGCCTCATGATGATGGGCGGGTGTGCGGGTTCAACGGCGGGCGGCGTCAAAGTGATCCGCATCATTATTTCGCTGCGCGTGTTCGCCTACGCGATGGAACGCAGCTATCGGCCGAGCGTCGTGCGCACCGTCAAGGTCGGCGGTCACGCGATCGACGCGGAAGCACGGACGGCGGCGATGACGTTCCTGCTGCTGTGGCTGCTGATCCTCGCGTTGGGCGTGTTTGGCTTGGTGTTGCTCGAACCGAATCCCGAATCGGGCGGTCGGCTGGACCCCATCACGGCGTTGCTGGCGTCGCTGGTGACGTTGGCCAACGTCGGGCCGGGCCTTTATGAAATCGGTGCGACCAAGCACTTTGGATGGTTCACCGACGGCAGCAAGTATCTGCTGAGTCTGATGATGGTGCTCGGGCGGTTGGAGTTGTTTGCGCTGCTGGTGCTGTTTACGCCGCGCTTCTGGCGGGGCAACTAAGCAGTCAAAGCTCGCGGAGCGCGGCGAGGACGTCGGGGACCACGTCGTCGATCGGGCGATCGACCTTGGCGCCGGCGGCGCGGGCGTGGCCGCCGCCGCCGAACTTAGCGGCGAGTTTGGCGACGTTCACCGCGCGATCGGTCCCGGCGTCGCGGGGGGCGGGCTTGGAACGGAAACTCATGCCCGTACGGGCGTGGGGCGTTCCGTCGGGCCCGGTGACGGCCTGTTCGGTGATGAGTACGACGACCTGCACATCGTCGACGATCTGCGGGATATCGACGAGGCGTTCGGTCTCCTCGGGTCGGGCTCCAGTCTCTTCGAAATCGGAAGCGCGGAGCACCATGACCGCGGCGTGATGCTCGGTGAGCAATTGAAGATTGGAGACGGCGCGGCAGAGTAGGTTGAGCTTTTCGGGGCGCTCGGTTTGTTCGAGACGTTGATACAGCCCTGCAGCGTCGGTGCCCATGCGCAGCAGGCGGGCGGCGAGTTCGTGGGTGCCCGGGGAGGTGTTGGAGAAGCGGAACCACCCGGTGTCGGATGCGATGCCGACAAAGAGCGCATCGCGGGTGACTGCGGGCAGCGCTTTGTATCCGGCGGTGTCGGTTTTACGTCTTCCCGGTGGGCCTTGAGGCTCGATCATCAACTCGATGAGCTCGGCGATGATTTCGCAGGCGGCGGCGGCGGTGCCGTCGATAAGGCGTCGCGGCGCGGGCACATCGCCGGAGAGGTGGTGGTCGATGATCAGTGTTTGGTGTAGCCGGGATTCGACGATCGTGCAGAGGGGGCCGAGCTGGGAATAAGCGCCGGTGTCGACGATGACGATCTGCGTGGGCTCGGGTTCGAGCGCGGCGGCGAGGGAGGCTTCCATGTGGTCGGGATCGAAGATGTCCAGCGTGTCGGCGCCCTGAAGGTTGCGGAGCGATTCGGGCACCGGCGGGACAAGCAGGCCTTTGCAGGGTCGGCCAAGGCCGCGGAGTGTCGTCACGAGCGCGAGCATGGAGCCGAGCGCATCGCCGTCGGGCTTGGCGTGGGTGAGCACGAGCGAGGGGCCTTGGCCGTCAAGCAGCGCGTTGGCGGCGGCGGGAAGCGTGAGGTTGGCCGAGTACTCGGTCAAGCGTGATCCTGCTTGGTTTAAGAGGCGTGTGCGAGGATGGACTCGGTTCGCTGGATGTCTCGGTGAAGTTGTGAGACGAGCGACTCGAGGCCGGGGAAAGCGTACTGGTCGCGGACCCAGCGGACAAAGTGCAGTTCGAGCGGCTTCCCGTAGAGGTCGCCGTTGAAGCCGAGGAGGTGGGCTTCGACTGTCGTTTGGTGTTCGTTATGAAACGTAGGTTTCGTGCCGACGGAGACGGCCGCGTGGAAGTCGTGTCCGTCGCAGATCGCTCTGGCGGCATACACGCCGTCTGCGGGGAGGATGCGGCCGCGGAAAGCCGTGGGGTCGAGGTTGGCGGTGGGGACGCCGATGGTGCGGCCGCGTTGTTCGCCCTGGATGACGGTGCCGGCGAGTTCGAACGGACGCCCCAAGCAAGTGGCGGCGTCGTGAACCCGGCCACGCCCGATGAGCCAGCGGATCAGCGAGCTGCTAATGGGTACGAGTTGGCGATTGGCGAGCGTTGTGGTTTGACGCGGTACGCGAACTGCTTCGAAGTCATAGCGAACGCCGAGCTGTTGCAGCCGGGCGTGGTCCCCGGCGCGCCGTTTCCCGAAGCGGAAATCGGGGCCTTCGACGATCGTCATCGGCGCGAACACTTTGACGATGTTTTCGATGAACTCGTCGGCCGACTGTTCGAGAAACGCGTGGTCCACTTTCCAGGCTTCGGTGTGGTCGGCACCGGCGCGTTTGAGTCGATCGATCCGAAGCGAGAGGGATGGCTCGTCGATCTGTGGCGGCTCGGAACCAGGGCGGAGGACGGCTGCGGGCGGCGGATCAAACGTGATGGCCACGACGCGGGTCTCGGGCCCGTGTTCGGTCGCACGGCGTCGGCACTCGGCGAGGATCGCTTGGTGACCGAGGTGGACGCCGTCGAAGTTGCCGATCGTGAGCACGCTGCGCGGGGGCATCGATAGATGCTAGAGGAAGGGAGGATCAGCGGTGCGAATACGTAGACGTTCTACGGCGCGTCGAGCGTGCCGGGGTCTTCGGCCTCAGCGATGCGGACGAGCAGGTCAACGACGGCGGGGAGCGCAAAGGTGGCGGTGTAGTGGTTGCCGGGAAGGTACACGAAGCGGGAAGCGTCAAGGCCGATGGCTTCGGCGAGGGCTAGGGCGTTGGCGGGTGAGACGACCTGGTCGTTGCGCGCGGCGAGGAGCCAGGTGGTTTGCGGGTTGAGGCGGTGGGCAATTTTCAGCGGTTCGAGCGGGGCCAAGACTGCGGCGCGCCGGGTTTGATGGATGCCGTGACGTTCGAGGGTTTCGCGGAAGTTGGCGGCGTCTTTTTGGCCGTGCTCGATGATGTCGATGAGGTTTCCGCCGCCAAGCAAGAGGACCAGCGCGTAAGGCTCTGTGCCGAGTCCGGCGGCGACGGCGGCAGGAAAGCTGCCTAGCGAGGTGCCCTGGAGGAGGATGCGGTCAGGGTCGATGCCGGGCAGGGCGGCGGCGGCGTCATAGGCGCGGCGGACATCGGCCACGGCCTGGGCGCCGTGCAGCACGGCACGCACGCCCGGCCAAACGTCGTCGGGACCGCGTCGTCGGCGGTAGCCGGGCAGGTCGATCAGCAGAGCGTGAACGCCGCGTTGCGCGAGCGTCCGGGCGAGGGCCTGGGCGATGGGGGCGTCGGGGTGGAGCGAGTGCACGAGAACAACGGCTGGGCGAAGTTGGTCCGGTTGCGGAGACTCGGGCTGCGCGACGTACCAGCGGGCGTGGACCGTGTTCGTAGGAGCGTGTGCGGTCGGTCGGGGCGAGGGGAATTCGACGAAGCGGATCGGTACGGTTTCGTGCGGAGCCCAGACCCTTTGGGTGGTCACGATGAATGGCGAAGGTGTCCAAGCCACGGTATCCAGGGTTTCCGCGAAGCCTTCGTGTTCGCCGGCTTCGGGCAACGCGCGGTCGTGTGCGTCGAGACGTTGGATGTCGTCTGCGTGGAGTTGTGCGAAGTTCAGGATCGCCAGCATCGCAAGCGTCATCACGCCGATCACGCTGCCGAAGCGACCTCTCGCGGTGCCCCCCCGAATGAGCGTGAGGATTCGATTCTTGTTGTTCACATTTGCATGCTACGGCGTTGCGTCGAACGATGAATCGATCACCACTTCCTGACCGCCTTGCGCGGCCGAGGTGTAGATCGCTTCGAGCATTTGCTGGAGCATGAGGCCGTGCTCGGCGGGGGCGTCCATCGGGCTGCCGGTGCGGAGGTGGTCGATGAAGTTGCCGAGTTTTTTGTGGAAATAATCGGTCCAGCCGTGCTTGGGCAGGTAAGCGGGTTGGCTGTTCATCATGTAGCCATTGGCGTCATTGAAGAGCTCGGAGGTGGACCATTTGGCGCCGCCCTTTGTCCCCATGATTTGGAAGTCCATCGTGGTGCCGACATGTTCATGGTGGGCGGCGAAGCTGGACTCGATGTGGATCACCGCGCCGTTCTCGAAGCGGATCGAGCCTACGGCTAAGTCTTCGACGGTGTAGGTCTTCCAGTCCCAGCCGGCCCAGTCGGCGTGGACCTTCGAAGATGCTTCGGAGTTGCCCATATAGGTATCGATCATGCCGGTCGCGGCGATGGGTTTGGGTGAGCCCATCGTGTAGTGGCACATCTCGAGCGAGTGGACGCCGATATCGATCATCGGGCCGCCGCCTTGGAGGTCTTTGCGGCCGAACACGCCCCAATTGGGGATGCCGCGACGGCGTAGCGCTTGAACCCGGCCGAAGCGCAGGTCGCCGAAGAAGCCGGCGTCTCGCTGCTTGATGAGGAACTGTGTCTTGGGGTCGTAGCGAAATTGGAAACCGATACAGAGTTCACGGTCGTTCTTCTCGGCGGCGGCGATCATCGCGCGGGCCTCGGCGACGTTCATGGCCATCGGTTTTTCCACGATGACATTCGCGCCGGCTTCGAGCGCGGCGATCGTGTTGGGCGCGTGTAGGCTGTTGGGGGTGCAGACCGTGACGAGATCGGGTTTAAGCGATTCCAGCATGAGCTGGTAGTCGGTGAACACGCCGTCTTTGGGGACGTCGTAGGCCTCGCAGCGCTCGTGCATGAGTTTTTTCGTTGAGATCGGCCATGCCGACGATCTGAACGTCCTCGCGTGCCTTGAGGGCGATGAAGTGCTGTTCGGCGATGCCGCCGGTGCCGATGAAGGCGACGCGGAGGGGGGGGGTGTTTTCGGGGGTGTTGTGGTCGGACACGGAGAACTTTCGGCAAGGGGCGGGCAGCCGACGGGGGAACAAAGGCCCGTGCGGCAAGAGCAAGAGCGTATAAGCAAAGAGCGGACGTGGGGACCGGCCGATAGTTCAATTCCTGCCGTTGTTAGTTCGCTTAGTCGCGTGGCCTGCGGTTGGCGGTTCGTTTGTCCCGGTTGCGCTGTGTTATGCCTCTGCCCGATCCTCCAAGTCGTTCCGCGTCAACGTCCGAAAATCCGCAGCTTCCGCACATTCTGGACGTGCTCCAGTCTCGGCCGACGCAGGTGCTTTGGATTGTGTCGGTGCACGTGCTGGTCGTGGCGGTGGGGTTGTCGGTGGTGTGGTGGGCGACGCAGTCCTCGGGCGCTCAGCGTGCCGAGGCGAGCGGGTGGCCGACGGCCCAAGACGGTTGGCCGAAGCCCACGTCTCAGTCTCAGCCGGTTTCGCGAACTTCGCCGGTACGCCCGTCCGAAACGGTTCCGCGTCCAATGTTGAACGTCAATTCGTCCCCAACTCCAACCAAGTCCACGCTTGTGGGTGCGCAGGCGGTGGCTGTGCAAGCGACCTCGGTGGTGGACAGGACGTCGGAGATGGATGCCAATCCGGTGGGCCTTGACGTCATCCCGGATCTTGTTGAGTGGCCGGATGGGGCGGGCTTGATCGAAACCATTGATGCCTTGCCCCTCAGCTTTCCTCAACCTACGAATCCGAAAAGCAAGGCCATGCCCGAACCTCAAGCCGCTTCCGTGTCGGGCCTTCCGCCTGGTGGTATCCGGCCGACGGGCAACGCTACGGAAGCGAGCGTCGATTGGGGGGGGCAGGCCGACGCTCCCTCGGGCAAGGATCAAGACGAAGTGGTCTCGCTCACCACGGGGCAGATCCGCGTGGAATCGCCCCTGCCGGTCGAGCCCGCCGAGCCGGCCCCGCCGTCAGAACCCGTGGCGCCGGCGGACTCGTTGAGCGTTGAGCCGGCCTTTGACTCCGCGTCGTCCACGACGGACCCGAGCCTTGCGAAGCCTTCTTCTCAACCGCAAGTCGATCAGTCAGCCGCTCCCGTTGACATCAAACCGCCGCGCGATTTCATGACCGGAGCGTTCTACGACTTACCCGCCGGCGAGCGTACGGTCTATCTCCTCGATGCCTCAGGCTCGCTGCTGGATACCCTTCCCTTCGCGATCGAAGAGTTGTACCGCTCGGTCCGTACCCTCGACAACCGGCAGCACTACGCCGTCGTGTTTTTTAACGGAGATGGCATCCTCGAAGCCGCCCCGGGCAGTATGCAGCCCGCGACCCGCGATCATCTCACGCAGACCCTGACCTGGCTCGAGCCTCGCCTCAATCACGTCCACGCCAAGGGCAGGCCCGACGCCGCCAGTGCGCTCGCCCATGCCCTGACCCTCAGCCCCGACACGATCATCCTGCTTTCCGACGGCGTGACCGGGTTACGCGATCCCGCCGCGGATCGACGCAAGCTCGTGACCTTGCTCGAACGGCTGGGCCCGGGCGTCCGCGTCCACACGATTCAGTTCATTGACCCTGACCCGCTCGCAAGCCGCGGCCGTTTGGGCACGCTCGAACTACTCGCTTCGCTATCGGGCGGGCAGCACCGCTTCGTCAGCCTCGATCAAGTCGCCCCCACGCCCAATCCGTGAGACGGCTGGCAAAATCACCGATGTCTTTGGGTTATGCGTAAGGGCACGCTTCGCTGATGACTCACCGTGTGTGGCACAACCGTGGTAGTCTGACCAACTGCTGAAATCCCCGCCCACGCCGCCTCCCGCGCATGCCGCCTAGCGATGACAACTCGAATCCGATTTCCCCGGAGGTAAGCGACCCCGCCGTCGCTCCGCTTGAGCCCGACGAACCCGCGGTTTTCGATCTGCCCAACGGATCGGCCGACGAAGTGGTCAATGTCGCCGACGAAGTCAACGCCACGCTCAACATCTTGTTGCCCTGGGGTATCTCGCTGCTCCTCCACGCCGGCGTCGTGCTGCTGGCCGTGTTTGCGGTTTGGACCGTGGTCGTCGCTACCACCGACGAAGAGATCGTGATCCCTGAGTTGGAGCTCTCGGCAACCCCGGACGCGCCGCTCGTGCAACAGATGCAGGTCCGCGAGGTCACCGAGCCGCAACCTCAGCAAGCCCCGACTCCCACCCCTACGCCACAGCCCACGCCCACGGAAACCATCGACCTGTCCACCCAATTAGTTGGTCTAGCCGGGCCCTCATCTTCCGTGCCGTTCGGTGCCACCATCTCCGGCCCTCAGCTCAACTCGACTTTTATGGGCTCGCGTGGCGGCAACGCCCGCCGGATCGTCTTCCTCATCGAGTCCGGCGGCTCCATCGTCGACACCCTGCCCTTCGTGCTCGAAGAACTCAAAAGCTCCATCCGCAAGCTGTCGGAACAGCAGCGCTTCACCGTCATCTTTTACGCCGAGCACTACGGTCGCAATGGCCTGGTCGAAGTCCCCCCCGGCAATCTCTCGTCGGCCAACGCGCAGCAGAAACAGCGCGTCATCACCTGGATGGACTTGGACCAGCGCAACGTCTGGGCAGGCGGCAAGTCCAACGTCATCCCCGCACTGCGTCAAGCCCTTGCCTATCGGCCTCAACTTATCTACTGGCTGACCGACAATCCGCTGGGTGAGGGCGCGTTTCTCATCGATCGACAACGACTACTGGATTCCATCGAAGACACCAATCGCAACAACACCAAGATCAACACGATCCAGTTCCTTTACCCTGACCCGTTTATGGAAGCTGGCCAACGTGCGACTCTTGAAGTGGTCGCGGAACAATCCGGCGGAAAGTTTCGATTCGTGGATGCCCGGGAGCTCGGACTGCAATGAAACGGATGTCCTTCAACATGCGAATCGGTTGGGTGTTGCCCGTACTTGGTCTGACCCTGCTTGTCACGGGCCCGCCAGCCACCGCCGACCAGATTTCGCTCAACGGTATCGCGGTGCCGGGGATCGAAATCATTGGCGTCAATGAGGGCCAGCTGATCTACCTTGTGGCCGGGGGTGAACGCTCCGCGCCGCTTGAGAGCGTGAGCAATATCCGCATCGACGCGCACCCGACGTACACCCAGGCGGTCAACTTTTTGGAGGCCGGACAAGCACGCGACGCCGCCGGCATGCTCCGCAACGTGCTCCGCAACGCGAACCAGCGTGAAGGTTGGCTTAAACAATTTGCATCCTGGCGGCTGGTGCAGGCCCTTGATCAGCAGGGGGCTGGCGAAGAAACCGCCGCCGCGTTTGCCGCGTTGGTGGGGATTACGCCCGACCCGTTCTTTCTGGCCGACCCGCCCACGCAGAGCCTTGCCGGCCTCGAAGGGGATGCACGCCAACGAGCCCAGGCTCGGCTCGAACGCGCCCAACGCGGTGCGAGCGAGGAGGCCCGCGCGTCGATCACCACGATGCTTGCGGTCCTCTCCGGCGAAGCGGCGGAACTTTCCGAGACCGACGCCGCGGCGAAGGAAGCGGCGGGCGTTGTCAATGCCGACCGCGTGACCGACTCCGCAGTTGCGCTCCCCGCGACGCTGGCAAACTCCGATGACGCGGCGGTCGATCTGCTCCGTGATGGCCGATTTGCCGACGCGTTGATCATGGTGGATAGCCAGCTGAGAAACGATCCCGGCCGGCTCCAGCAGCGAACGTTCGTCAAAGCCCTCGCCATGCTCAAGCTAGCCGAAGAAACCAATGACCGCGACGCGTATCTCGACGCCGGCCTCGCATTTATGCGGGTCGTGGTGATGTCGCGGGAGACCAGCGCGTATCTCGGCCCCGCGCTTCTCGAAGCCGCGGTTGTCCACCGGGCCGTGGGTGCGGACGAGCTTGCCGATGCTTTGTTCGAGGAAGCGCTGCTGCTGATCGATGAGCAGGACGAACCCGATTATTACCGACGTTACACCGAGCTCACCGGCAACTGAACCTGCAACCTGCCGCCACTCTGTTTGAACCTTTGCTTCCGCACCCGAGACGCCGCATGACCCGACGCCTTTCCTTCCCGCTCGCCGCCTTGGCGACCGCGCTTACATTGATGAGTTCCTCCGCTGCCGCTCAGGACGCCGAGGTTTCCGCGAATGCAACCCAGTCGTTCTTCCAGATGTTTTTTTGGTCCGACGACCCGATGGGCCTGGTTTTCATCTGGGTTCTTGTTTTGCTTTCGGTGGTCAGCGTCACGCTGTCCATCCGTTTTGCGATGCAGTTCCGACGCAGCACGATCATGCCCGAAGACACGCGGGTGGAGATCGAAGAGCTGCTAAGCCAAAAGAAGTATCGCGACGCGATCGACTACGCGACCTCGGACCCCAGCTTCCTCGGCAGAGTCACGGGTACCGCCTTGTCCGAAGCCCCCAACGGCTACGGCGCGATGGAACGGGCCGTCGAAGAAGCCGGCGACGCCGAGACGACCAAGATGCTCCGCCCGATCGAACTGCTCAACGTCTTGGGCAACATCGCCCCGATGATGGGCCTCTTCGGAACGGTGTACGGCATGATCGTCGCGTTCCAATCCTTGGTCTCCGCGGGCGGTTCCCCGGACCCGACCGAACTCGCGGCCGGCATCTCGACCGCGCTCGTGACCACCTTGTGGGGCCTGGTCGTCGCGATCCCCGCTCTGGCCGGTTACGCGCTGGTTCGCAACAAGGTCGATGCCTTGACGAGCGAAGCGTTGCTCGTTTCGGAAGACTTGATCAGCACGTTTAAACCCTCGGGCAAGAAATCCAAGAAGTCGTCCAGCGGCGACAAGAAATCGGGTTCCGCATCGTCGGGCAGCAGCCGGGGCGACCGCCCAACGCCGCAGCCGGACGCTTGACCGGCCTTGCTCGATCTTGACCCTGAAGGATTGATAGATGTCCAAGGTTTTTCAACGCGGCACGGTGAAGCCGGAGATGAACATGACGCCGTTGATCGACGTCACGTTCCTCCTGATCGTGTTCTTCATGCTGGTCAGCAACATCGTCGCCAACGAATCGGTGCCCATGGTTGTTCCCGAGCTCGCCGACCCCGAGACGCGCGAGCTGGGCGAGGTGGACAAGGTGGTTGTCAATATTGCGCCGGCGACGTTTTCGGGTGATGCGCGATTGCAAAGCCCGCTGGACCACCCTGGCATCGCTCGATTCGTGCAGGTCGGTGCGGGTAGCCGTTACGAAATGAGTAATTTAGCCGGGCTGACCGAAGCCCTGAAGACCGAGGTCGAGGCTCGCCCCGAGGTCGAAGTGCTGCTCCGGGCCGACGCGGCGTTGTTTTACGACCAGGTTCAGCCGGTGATGGACGCAATCACCGCCGCGGGCGTGGGCGTGGTGAACCTGGTGGCTCTAATGCCCGACTCCTGAAGCAGCGCTATGCACGACGCCACGACAACTTCTGATGTTTTCATCGGCGATGATGCTGCCGATACGACGGTGCATCACACGCCTTTGAGTAAGAAGTCACGCCGCCCGGGCCAAGTCGGTCAACTCAATCTCACGTCGATGATCGATGTGATTTTTCTGTTGCTGATTTATTTTGTGGTAACGAGCAACTTTCGTATCGACGAAGGCGTGCTCACCGCGACGTTGCCGCAGGGCACGGGGCAGCCGCAAGTCAGCACGGAGCTGCCGCCCCAGAAGCTCGAGGTGCTATTAACGGCGGGGACCGTGGACGACACGCAGGTCGCGATTCAGCTCGGTAGCCAGGCGTTTACCTCGTTCAATGATTTACGCTTGGATTTGGCGAGCAAGCTGTACGACCCCCAGGCCGGTCAACTCGGCGGGCTCTACGAGGCGGACAATCCGATCATTATCCAGCCGGGCACGAACGTCCGCTGGCAACACGTGGTCGATGCGTTCAACGCCTGCGTTTCGGCGAAGTACACCAACGTGAGTTTCGCGAAGCCACGCTGAACGGTGCGCGATAAGGATGGATCGGATGAAGACGATGATGCAAACCACGGGCCGATTAAAAACGAAGGTACGGCGTCGCGTGGTGGCGTTGTGTGCTGGCGTGATGCTGACGGGGGCGGCGGCGCCTGTCTGGGGCAACGTAACGCAGGGCCAGATGATCGAAGCGCTGTCAAAGCGCGGTATGCACGACCTGCTCGACCGGCTGATGGAATTGGACCCGCCGGGCGATGCGGCCGATCGGCAGCTGTTTGCCGTCGCGCAGGCGCGGCTGCGCAGCGACGAC
>JBCCDN010000069.1:0-15493 GCA_039030755.1 Planctomycetota bacterium
AGTCGACGTCGCCAACGCGGTCGTCACGGTTGATCGGCATACTTTGCTCGAACCGGAACGCCCCCCGATACTCACCGGCCATCGCCAGGATCGCGCCTCGGTCTTGGGCTTGCCGATCGACTCGATCGCTCCCGACGGCACCCGGCGTCATCATCCCCGCGACGGAACGATTGACCGAAACGCCGAGTCGACCCCCGTCCGTTGGCGGTTCCGCCCAACCGGTGGCCCACGATCCAAAACTCACCGCCGGTGCAATTCCAAGCCTGGTCCGTATCGTCATCATCTGGCCTTTGCTCACGGTTAATGAGATCGATTCGCAACTTATGCCGGGCCGGTCAATCTGTCAAATTGATGAGACCGCGTCTCACTTACTGTAAGCAGCGGCGAGCTTCGGTGGGGTGGTCCTGGTCGTGTTGCCAGCGTGCTATGCGGGCACCCGACCGTCCGTCGACTCGGCAACGATCGCTAAGCGTTTCAAGACCGAATGTTTGAGAGTTTGAAGCCAGCTTCGCGGTTGTGGGCGTTGGAATGCGGCCACTTCTGACATAAATCGCGCCAAAGCGAGATCGATTTTCCCCGATGCTGCCCCCGCAGTTTCGGGGGTCGAGCGTTCATCGCTTACTGATGCATCGATTGCGCGTACGCGACGAAACCTGGTAGGCGTTAAAGCCCGTATGCAGACGGGAAGGTGCGAGAAATAGTCAATCTCGGCGGATGAACTTGTGATTAGCCGGCGTGGGATCGGACGCCATCCGCAAGAGGGATGCCTACGGTGAAGTCGCCGAGAAAATGGAGGCTGTTGAGGAGTCTCTACTTGTTCCAAGCGGACTCGGCGAGCTTGAAGACCATGGTTAACCGGCATCGAGCGGGAGTAAATCGAATCGCAATTCGTGTCGCCGGAACGCCGGCGGGAGCATCTCGACGAGTTCCTGAGCTTGCCTCCGCTAGGTCATTAAGTGATAGCTGTGTCAAGAAGCTTTTTTACAACGTCCCTAATCTTGATCGCACGGCGTTGACTTCGTTCGGTAAGGAGGCTGTCGATGAGCAAGGCACTGGTTTTGGATGAGCTGTGTTCGTTCGTGGAATCGGAGCGGCCGGCCCCGCAGTCAGTGGGGCCCCAGGGCGGCCGTCCGGCGGTGACGAATCGCCAGACCTTCACGTGCATCATGTTCGTACTCAAGCACAGCCTGAGTTGGCAGGCGATACCTGCAGAACTCAACTGCGGCAGCGGCTTGGGCGTGATCCGCTACGTCGTCGAGCGGACATCGAGTTGGTTCAACCACTTCCGCCGGCTCCGCCAGTGCAACGAACGTTGGGGCACCCACTTCCAAGCCTTCCATGACCTCGCCGCAACGCTCATCTGTCATCAACGACTCGTCAAGCAGCGGGATGGGTTGTGAAACAGCTTCTAGGGTCAAACCTTTGTCTCGGGCTCTGAAACGCTGGTGGGGCAGTGCGCTGGTTGCTCCCACACGCGATTTGATTCAACGGTGTCTGGATGATTTTCGAACTTGCCAAATCCATTCCGTCCGTCCCCCCATTAATTTGATAGGAGTCGAAGCTGAGCGGCTAGGTTCCACGAGTCCAGCGATTTGATTCACATAAGCAGGTGGCTTCGAACCAAAAATCCATGTTGAGCAACAGTATGTCGGTGGCAGTGCCGGACTGCTATATCCCGTCATTCGCGTGCGTCACAAACCGCTTTTAGCAGGGTAAACGCTGCCGGAAATAGCATCGACCCTGTCGACGCCCGCGTTCTGATGTAGAAAATTTAGTTGACATCCAAAATGTTCACGTTAACTTGTTATCGTGAACATCCGCTGGAGTTTCGCTCTCTGAACACGTCTTTGAAGTCCACGTCCAGATGCCAAGTACCGCGACCCTGAATGATGTTGCCCAGGCCGCCGGCGTGACCCATATCACGGTTTCGCGGGCTTTTTCGGGCAAAGGTGCCGTGGCGATCGCGACCCGCGAACGGATCTTCAAAGCGGCCAAACGTGTCGGCTACCGGCCCAACACCGCCGCCCGCGCGATGCGTTCGGGACGCACGGGCTTCATCGGCATGATCCGGAGCCCGCTGATCCAGCATGCGGTGCATACCCCGCAGTTCGACGCGGGCTTGGACGAGGAACTCAACGAAAAAGGGCTGTGCCTCGTCCGTGACATCATCGACGAGTCGAGCTTGGCCGAAAACGACGCGTCCAAGGCCAAGCCATCGCTGCCGCGCATCGTCAGCGAAAACGCGGTCGACGGGCTCCTCATCAACTACGCCTTTGGCACCCCGCCGGCCGTGCGGGAGGCGCTCGACCGGTTCGGCGTTCCCGCGATCTGGATCAACCGAAAGCGCTCCGAAAACTGCGTTTACCACAACGATCTCGGCGCGGCCATCGAAGCGACGTCAGAACTCGTATCGCACGGCCACCGCAACATCGCGTACATCCGCGAGCCGAGCCACGCGGCGTCTTCAGCCTCCGGCGAAACTCATTACAGCGCGGGAGACCGCGAAGACGGCTTCGCTCGGACCATGCGGGCGGCGGGCCTGGCCGCTCGAGTCGAAGACATGCCGATGAACCCGACGGACGACGCGAGCAAGATCGATCACTTGCTCCAAGCGTACATCACTTACTTAAGAAGTCCCGATCGTCCCACGGCGGTGCTCTGCCAGCGTGGAGGCCGAGTCATGCGGATGGCGGCAGCGGTCTGCGGCCTGTCGGTGCCCGGCGATCTGTCGATCATGACGTTCGACGAGGACGCGCCGGCCGACCAGGACATCGCGGTCGATCGCTTGTTGACGCGTGGCCGGGCGATGGGCGGCGCGGCGGTCCACGAAGTCTGCGCGTTGATCGAAGGGGGCGAACCGTCCCGCACGGCCGTCGCGATCCCGCTGGAATTTCACCGTGTCGGCACTGTCGGTGTGCCTAGTTCGCCCTGAGTCTTCGGGGCCGGTTCTAGTGCTTTGAGTCTGTTTCTTTTTCTGATGTTCCCTTGAATTGGAGGTTTGTGATGCGTTCGATGACTTCGGTACTTTGTGGTTTGACGGCGTCCATGGCTTTAGCGGGCGCGTCTTCGGCGGCGGTCTTGACGGCCACCGACTTCACGGCGGTCGTGGGGCCGGAGTTGCCCAACCCGGCGGACGGCTCAACGATCTTTATCAATGGCCCACAGGATGTGACGGATCAGGGCTGGTTTATTAGCAGCTCTTTCTCGGCGGGCGACAACACCAACATGGTTGGCGGTAATGTTCGCTTCGGCCCCGCCGCATCGATTTATCGCGACAGCGCGACACAGTTCGATGCCAGCATCGGCCAGATCAGCAGCGACGGCAACGTGACGACCGGCGAGATCAGCTTCGACGTTGAGATTGCTGGCGTGAACTTCAATGGCGGTACGCCCGAAGAGATTGGCATCGCGATCCAGGTGCTCGGATGGACCGGCGGCGCGGCGACGACCGGCAACGACGTCGCACTGCAATTCAACGGCCAAGGCGCTGGCTGGGAAGTTGTTGGTTCGACCGACACCGGCTCCATCGCTTCGGCCGGGACGTTCAGTACCGGAACCATCGACCTAGGCACCGGTTATGACGCCATCGCGGTCCGCGTGATCGCCTTTGACGGCGGCACCGGCAACTTCGGTGACACGATCGACCTCGCGAGCATCACCGCGGTTCCCGAACCCGCGACCGTCGGTCTCGCGGGTCTGGGGCTCCTGATGTGTGGCGCCCGCCGCCGACGCAGCGCCTGACCCCTCCCCCCCTTTGCCGGGCCAGCCCGACCGGTCGGCCCGGCATTTCTCGAATCCCCTGCCGAGTTCTTCGGCCAGCCCGTACGGAGTCTCTCATGCGTTCCATCTCCAACCGTGCCGCCGGCTTCACGCTCATCGAATTGCTCGTCGTGATCTCGATTATCGCGCTGCTCATCGGTCTGCTGTTGCCGGCCTTGGCTTCCGCCCGGAACGCCGCGCGGGCCATCGCGTGCGGATCGAACATGCGGCAGCAGGGCATCGCGTTCTTCGCCAACGCGACCGACAACAGCTACGACATCACCGGACCGCTCCAGGCAAACTGGGCCCAACCCAACAACGCGACGTTCTCGGGCAATATCTGGGACTGGCCTTGGCCCGCTCGCCTCGCGGAATACGCCGGATACACCGCGTTCTCCACGATGACGGACACGTCGCCGGATCAAGAAGGCACGATCTTCGTTTGCCCGAGCTACGCCGACGCGACGCACCTCGAAAACACGGACATCCGATACAAGGTGCTCGGGGGCTACGGGATGAGCACGCGGATCCCGCCCAAAGACACCGCGGATACCGCCGACGCGAACGCCGCGGGTTACGACGCGCTGTGGAAATACCTTTACGGCGCGGGGGCCAACCTCGATCAAGTGAAATCAGCGACCGAGTCGGTCATCACGGCGGACGGGTCGGGACAGAACGCCGTGCTGGGAACCGCTTTCGAATACAACAATCGGAGCCCTGTCACCCAGTCGCTCGACCATTACTCGACGGACTACCTGAGGCACGACGAAGCGCCGAACGTGCTCTACGGAGATGGTCACGTCGAGCGTGACAACGAGGCTGAGACGAAATACGCGAACAACACGTTCCTGAACCCCGAGTAAGACGCGTCGCGATCCCCGCCTTTCATCCGGGTGGATTTCTGTTCCCCATCGAGGCCCGATCCTCTTGATGATGCCACGACCTTCCTTTCGATTGGGCAAGACGTTCTTGACGCACGTTTTGCCGATGGCCCTGATCGCGACGCCGCTGTTCATCGGCAACGCTACGTCCGCGGCCGAAACGCCGACGCTGCCCAACGGCTCGATGAGTCAAGGCGCAGCGCAGCCCACGGGTTGGCTGCCGCCGTTTACGCAAGCCGGAACGCTCGCGCTCTCACGTGATACAGACCATTATCACGAGGGCCCCGCATCGCTGAAGCTCGAATCCGTGGGCGGCTTCGCCGAAGGCAACGCCGGCATGCCGCTTTCTGGGGCGGCAGGCACCCAGTTCGTCATCACGGGTTTCAGCAAAGCCGACGTCGTGCCCGGTGAAGGCGACGATCGGCCGTACGCGTCGGTGGCCCTGTTCGTGCGCGACGCCAACGGCCAAACCCTGCGTTGGGAAGAAATCGCTCGGCCCATCGGCGCCCCGGACTGGTCGCCCTTTCGAGCGCAGATCGACGTGCCGCAGGAAGGCACGAATGTTCAGCTCGTGGTGTTTCTGCGTGGACGAGGCGCCGTGTGGCTGGACGAGGTCGAACTCTTCGCACCCGCGGACGCTCCGCCGGCGTCCCCGATCCTCATGGATTTTGATAGCCCGTTTCAGTACGGCTACGGCGACTGGGAGTCCGCCTTGACGGTTCAAGATGGCGTCGGCCGGCTCGAAGCGGAGAGCGGGCGCGGCGGGCTTGGTACGAATGATGCTTGGGACTTGACGGCCCATGAGCATCGCGTGCCGAGCTTGCGGGTGCGTGTCGATGCAGACCACGCGGCCGAGCGTGTGCACCTGCGTTTACACGACCGGGACGGGACGGTCGTCGCGTGGTTCTTCCCGCTGGACGAAGCGCCCAGCGGCGAATGGGCCCAAGCGTTACCCGCGGACGGCCGTAACCTCAACACCCCCAACCGAGTCGACAAACCCGGCGAAGAAGCGGGCCTCGATCTGGGGCAAATCACTCAGATCGAACTCCAAGGCGATTGGCAAACGGGTGCGGTGCGTTTCGAGATCGACGCGATTGAGTTGGTAGAGCCGGGCGCTTCCGGGGATGCGTCACGCTTGTCCGAGAGCGATCGCCAAGCGCTCCGCGAGAAGCGGCGCGAACTCCGTCGTGGACAGCAGGCGTCCGAAGCCAAGTCAGCGCTTGAAGCCCAGCGTGAAGCCTTTCTGGCCGACGTGCCGCGGAACGTCGACTCGCCGCGGGTCGTCGAGATCGCATCTGTGGGTAAAACCCTGCTGGCCGTGACCATTGACGAAGGCCGGATCGACGCTCCACCGGCCCGACCGTATGACGCTAAGCCCGGGGACCTGATCGAACGCTCCGAGAAAACCTCGCTCGGCGTGCTGCCCGACGGCACCGTTGGACAGATCCCCGCCTACACCCGGGTGGTTCGTGCGGGCCGCACGCTCGGCTGGCTCAATGAATCGACCGGCCGGCTGCTCCCGGCGGAAACGCGGGTTGGCGATGATCTGTTCGAGCCTACGGTCGACGATCCTTCGAGTTATCGCGTGGCCTCGGAACAAAACCCAGCAGCCTCCCAAATCCCGGTGGCCGTATACCGGAAAAGCCGACCGATCGATATGACGATGACCGAACGCGAACCGGTCATGCGGCACACGCTCTACCTCGAGTTGGCGGAACCGCTCGAAGTCGGCCATGCCTATCAGATCGGATTCCCGGGAGTCAATACGCAACGGCCCCACGTCGACTACCGGCACGATCCCGACGACACCGTGACCGAATCGATTCATGTGAATCAAGTCGGCTTCCATCCCGCCGACCCTTACAAGCAAGGGTTTCTTTCGCTGTGGCTCGGAACGGGAAGCACGCATGCCTTCGATCTCGAGGAGTACGGGGGTTTCGAGGTCGTCGAGATCACAACCGGGCAGGTGCTTTTTGAAGCACCGGTGGAGTTGCATCACGACGCCGAGCAGATCGAAACGATTCCGGGCGAGAAGAACCACAACGCGACGGACGTCTACGCCCTCGACTTCTCCGCCTTCGATCGTCCCGGCGAGTATTGCCTCCGCATCCCCGGCCTCGGGAAGAGCCGGCCGTTCACAATCGCAACGGATGTTTGGGAAAAGGCGTTCACCGTTTCGATGCAGGGCTTCCTGTCGCATCGAAGCGGCATCGACCTCGATCCGGAACCCCTGGGTTTTGATCGGCCCCGGGGCTTCCATCCACAAAACGGCTTGGTTCCCCGGCAGGTCGACATCACGACGGTGCAGGGCGAATCCGCGGCCGTCAACGCCGCTTTCACGCGCCTACTAGCCGGAGGGTTAGACGTTTCCAAGCTGACGCCGGTGCCCGAGGCATGGGGCGGATACATGGACGCGGGCGACTGGGACCGTCGCTCGATCCACCTCAAAGCGACGCTCGCGCACCTCTCGCTGCTTGATCGTTTTCCCGAATTCTTTGCCAGCCTCGCTTTGGTGTTGCCGGCCGATGAAGCACGAAACGATCTGCCCGATCTGCTGGACGAGGCCTTATTCAACCTGGACTTCTATCGCCGCTTGCAACGGCCGGACGGCGGCGTACGCGGCGGGGTTGAATCCACCGAACACCCGATCCGCGGCGGCGTGAGTTGGGAAGAACCGCTCCTCGTCGGGGTGTTCGAGGCGGACGCGTTGACCAGCTACTGGTACGCCGCGGCGGCGTTGCGTGCTTCTCGGGCGTTGGAATCGTTCGACTCCGAAAAGTCGGCGATGTACCGCAACTCGGGCGAGCACGCGTGGCGGTGGGCCATGGCCAACGATTCCCAAACGCTCGACGGGCTCCAAGGCTGGCCGCTGCGTCAAGCTCGGGCCAACCTGTATCACGCCAAGATGCTGGCGGCGGCCGAGCTTCTGGCGAACGGCTCGGACCCCGAAAGCCATGGCCTGTTCTGGTCGTGGTATCGCGATGCGCAACGCGACGGAATCGCCGATCGCGACCTGCTCGATCCGTTGTTCGCCTACGCGGTCTTGCCTGAATCGCAAGCAGAAACCAGCGATCGCGACCATGCCGTTGCGAAGATCACCGCGCTAGCCGACGTCGCCCTGCGGTTCGGCGATGGCAATGCCTTTGGCATCTCGATCGATGCGCCCGAGCTGCCGGTCATGGGTTACCTGGGTTACTACGCCGTCCCCGCCGCCGGCTCGCCGTCGCTGCTCTACGCCCACGCTGTGACGGGCGACCCGAAATACCTGGCCGGCGTGATCCGGTCGGGCAACTCGGCGCTGGGTGCCAACCCGAACAACCGGACTTACACCACGGGCCTGGGGCAAACGTACCCCCAAGCGCCGCTCCACCTGGACAGCCGAAACACCCGGCAAACGCCGCCGCCGGGCATCACCGTGTACGGGCCCAGCGACCCGTCCGCCGACTTCGAGTTCAACGCCTGGATGCACGACTACTTCCTGCAACGCGTCGTGCCCGCTTCCCGGACTTGGCCAACCAGCGAGGCTTACCTCGACACGTTCCTGTGGCCATCGATGAACGAATACACGATCCACCAGACCATCGGGCCGACGTCGTTCTACCTCGGCTATCTCGCGGCTTGCGATCGGCCGTAACCACCTGTTCCCTCTGTTTTTTCGTTTCTGAATCTCAATCTGTTGGTCGTTGCACGGCACGTCTTGGCCACGGGCGCTCTCGCGTTCGAGCTGCGTTATCCCTCACCCTTCACGTTTGGAGTCGATCATGTTCCGCTTGGATAAACCCCACTTCGAGAGTCTCGAGCCGCGCGTCCTCTTGTCGTCGAGCCCGGCCGGTTACGACGGCTTCACCGTGAGCGGTAACAAGGTGTACGACTCGGCCGATCAAGAGTTCATCATCCGTGGGTTCAATCACACCATGTACTGGGGCAACGCCACCCAGACCACGGCAGCGATCGCCACGTTTGATCAAACCGAAGCCAACGCGGTCCGCCTGGTGTTCACCAACGACCCCGCGCACACGTGGTCCAATTCAGAAACGTGGGCCAAGCGAAAAGCCGCGATCGACGCGGTGATCGCCGAGGGCATGGTGCCGATCATCGAATTCCACAACGCCACCGGCGGCGAAGACCTCGCGTCGCTCAATGCCATCGTGGACACGTGGGTGGCCGACGCGGCGAACCTGCAGCCTTACGAAGAGAAGGTCATCATCAACATCGCCAACGAGTGGGGCCCGAATCACGCGAACAAGACCTTCAACGGGAAGTCGGCGGAGCAATACTGGGCCGACGCCTACGCCAACGCGATCTCACGCATCCGCAACGCCGGCATTGATTCGCTGCTCATGGTCGACGCCGGCATGTGGGCGCAGGACGCGCGCTTCATCCGCGACAAGGGGCAGGCCGTGCTCAATAGCGACCCCCATCAGAACGTGATCTTTTCCCTGCACATGTACCGCCAGTGGTACGACCCGGGTGCCGTCACCACCAACTACGGCCAGGACTGGGCCCGCTTCGACGTGCAGACCGAGCTGAACTACATCAAGAACACGCTCAACCTGCCGATCTTCATCGGGGAGTTTTCCTGGGAAGGCGCGAACGATGTCCAAGCGAACGACGGCACGGGCAACACGTACACCACCCGCAAGATCATGGAGGTCGCCCACAACCTCGGCGTCGGATGGACCGCCTGGAGTTGGCACGACAACAGCGACCCGAAGCTCGACATGCTCCAGGACGGCAAGTGGTTGTTCAACGGCAACGACCTGACCGCCTTCGGCAACCTGATCATCAACGACGGCCAGTACGGCCTTCGCGCAACCGCTCAGCCGGCGGCGGGATTCGGCACCGGGTCGTCCGGGGGCGGCGGCGCTTCCGGATCGATCACCCGAGAGCTTTGGAACGGCGTCACCGGCAACACGGTCGCCAGCATCCCGGTCAACAGCACGCCCTCGTCGACCACCACGCTGAACCGTTTCGAAGCCCCGTCCAACGTGGGCAACAACTACGGGCAGCGCATCCGCGGCACGCTCACCGCACCGACTTCGGGTTGGTATCGCTTCTGGATCGCCGGCGACGACCACGTCGAACTCAACCTCTCGACCGACGCGTCCGCCGGCAATAAGACACGGATCGCCTACCACAACGGCTGGACCAGCAGCCAGCAGTGGAACAAATACGGAACGCAAAAGAGCAACGGGGTCTACCTCAACGCCGGCAGCGAGTACTACATCGAAGCGCTCATGAAGGAATCCGGCGGCGGCGACAACCTCGCGGTCGGCTGGGCGAAGCCCGGCCAAGGCACCAACGCCCCGAGCGAAGTCATCCCGGGCAGCGTCCTGTCGCCCGCAAACGGAAGCGGCAACTCCGGCGGCGGGTCCACCAACCTCCTCAACAACGGCGGATTCGACAACGGAACCACCAACTGGAACACCTGGTATTCCGGCGGGGCTTCCGGCTCGTTCGGAACCCAGTCAACTTCGGGCATGTCCGGCAACGCGTTGCGAGCGACGATCAACAACGGCAGCGACGCGTTGTGGAAAGCAAAAGCAACGCAGAACGTAAACCTAATCGGAGGCCAAACCTATCAACTCACCTTTAAGGCGAAGGCCGAGTGGGGCCGAACGATCCGAGTCGATGCGAAGCAAAACGGAGGAAGCTGGTCTTGGTACGGCGGACAGGCGTTCACGGCGACCTCGACGCCGAGACCGCCCGGCGGCTCCGTGATGCGATGCGGAAGGCGGCCGACCATTCGACTCCGGCCGTGTCCCACACCACGCAGCACGAGACGACTCTGTCACCGAAGGCCAAGCGACGCACGCTCCGTCAGCGTCCCGATCTCCCCACCGGCACCCGCCTCATCCGCCATTGGGGCGGCGTCGATCACGAAGTACTCGTCGAAGACGACGGCAAGCGCTTCGTCTATCGCGGCCAGGCCTACCGCAGCCTGACCCCCATCGCCCAAGCGATCACCGGTGCCCACTGGTCCGGCCCCCGCTTCTTCAACCTCACCCACCCCACCCACCACCCCCGCCCCCGGAAGTAAGAGATGAGTAACCGCGAGACCGCTGCTCGGCCGCTCCGCTGCGAGATCTACACCCGCAAGTCGCACGAAGAGGGCCTCGATCAAGCCTTCAACTCGCTCGACGCCCAGCGCCAAGCCGCTCTGGACTACATCCGCAGCCAGAAACACGCGGGCTGGCAAGCGCTGCCCGACCCCTACGACGACGGCGGCTATTCCGGGGGCAACATGCAGCGGCCCGCGCTTAAGCGTCTGCTGGAAGACATTGAACACGGGAAGGTGGATGCGGTCGTGGTCTACAAGGTGGACCGTCTCTCACGGTCTCTGAACGACTTCGCCCGGATGATGCAAACGTTCGACGATCGAAAAGTGTCGTTCGTCTCGGTGACCCAGCAGTTCAACACCACCAACTCGATGGGTCGGCTCACGCTCAACATGCTCTTGAGCTTCGCCCAGTTCGAACGCGAGGTCACCGGCGAACGGATCCGCGACAAGATCGCCGCCACTAAGAAGCAGGGGCGTTGGGTGGGTGGTCAGCCACCGCTGGGATACCGCTATGAAAACGGCGAGTTGGTCGTAATCCCTGAGCAGGCCGAGCTGGTTCAACGCATCTACCGCGACTACGCGAATGAGTCCGAGCAGCGTTCATTACTTAAGTACGCCGCCGAATTGAATCAAGATGGCCACACCACCAAACGCTGGGTGAGTTCCAAGGGCGTGGTTCACGGCGGCAAGCCGCTGACGCCCAAGTACCTGCACCGCATTCTGACCAATCCGCTGTACCGGGGCCGAATCGTGCACCGCGGCAAGGATTGGAAAGGGCGGCACCCACCCATCATCGATCAGACGCTCTGGGACCAAGTTCAGCAAGCCATCGCCACCCAAGACCGAAAAGCTCAACACCGCTGGAGTCACCCGCACCTGCTCAAGGGCAAGCTTCGCACGCACGAGGGCTTTACGATGAGTCCTTCCTCCGTGCATCGACCCTGCCCCCGGAAGAACAAGGGGCCGAAACGGCGCGTCCACTACTACGTGAGCCAGAAGGGCATCCGCGAAGGTTACGGTCAGTGCCCAATCAAGACGCTTAACGCCAAGCATCTCGACGAACTCGTTAGCGCCGTTGTCCTCGATCACTTACCCGACCGACCCCGGAAGGCTTTGGCGGCGGGCCATGATGAAGTCAGGGATCGCATCGTTCGCGACGTCGTCGATCAGGTTGTGGTGAGCACAGAGTCGGTTCAGATCGATTTAAGCGATGCGGCACTTAAGAAACATGGGAATCAAGATTGGCCGATTTCCAACTCAGACGAATCGCCAGCAGTCAGGGTTGCATGCCGTCCGAATGTTGAGCATTTGGAAGGCCGCGGCATCACCCGTCTATCACTCCAAGTTCAGGTCAAGCGTCTCGACGGGAAACGACGTTTACTGACGCCAGATGGGCAAGATCTCGTGGTGCCCGCTTCGCCAAACCCCGAGCCACATTTGGTGCTGGCGATCGGACAGGCTTATCACTGGAAACAGCGGCTGGAAGAAGAAGAGATTAGTACGCGTGACTTGGCAGCCGAAATCGAAGTCTCGGACGCACGCATTCACACGCTTCTCCGGCTGACGCTACTGAGCCCAGCGATTCTAAGTCGAGCGCTGAACGGAGATCTGCCGTCGCAGATCAACCTCAAGCGACTGCTCGCCGCCGCGAAGTTGCTGGATTGGACCCGGCAGTGGGATTACCTCGGACTCGATCGCCAGAGTTCGACTGAGTCCATCGCAGCTTGAGCTACGCCTGTATCAGGAGCCAAAACTAACCTCGGTATCTGGCGTTAGAGACGATTCGCCAGAATGGCCCCGAAAGGGGCCTTTGCGGTTGGTTCTCTGGGCCAAGAGACGCTCGCCCAGGATGTCAGGTTGCCCGGAAACTGCGGCAGAATCGCCAATCAGTGGAGGCCCCGTCTCTAACTCGACGGAGCATCATCAATCAAAGCGGAGAGGGCGGGATTCGAACCCGCGGTAGGGGCAGTACCCCTACGACGATTTAGCAAACCGTTGCCTTCAGCCACTCGGCCACCTCTCCAGGTGTCCCCTTGATCCGACCTCAGGCCTTGCGATCAGGCGAATCGCCAGCCTTGGGTGGGTGGGGGAATGGCGACGACTGGACTCGAACCAGTGACCTCGGGCTTATGAATCCCATGCTCTAACCAACTGAGCTACGTCGCCGCGATCGGAAAGTGTACGAAGCCCAGCGCTGGGCGGCAACCCGATCCGTGCGGAGTCCGTTGTGGCAAAATCGGTGAAACCGCCGATAATCCGCGTATGTATATTTCTCGACACCGCGTCGCCGCCGTGACTGGTTTTTCGTTGGCTTGTTTCGTTTCTGGAATCGGCTGCACCGCCAATCCGTCTTCAGGCGGTCTCCTTGGCGGCGAGGAACGCCGCGTGCAACCCGACGACTTTATTGGTGCGCCCGATGATGCCACATCGCAGACGACGGTCGCGGATACTTCCGACGGTTCGGCCCTTCGTTTCGACACCACTCCACCGTCTCGCGATCGAACCAACTCAGCGGGTGACGCCGCGGCGAGCAACGCGGTCACCATGCCGCCGCGGGTTTTTCCCGACGATGCGCTTCCTGTCGATGGCATGATCGGGCAGATCAACGGTCGGCCAGTCTTTGCCGACGACGTGCTTGCCGACTTGGCGGACACGCTCGCGGCCAAGGGTCGACAACTCAACGCAGCTGAATTCCAAGACCAGGCCAAAGCCGAGATCACCCAAGCCGTCCGCGCGACGCTCCAGTCTCGTCTCATCCTTGCCGAGGCCGAGCGGGCGCTCGCCGAAAACGAATGGGCCGCCGTCCGGTATATGCGTGAACAGCAGCGCGACACCCTGCTGCGTAAGCACGGCTTAGGTTCGCTCAAGGCCACCGACCGTGTGCTCCGGGAAGAAACCGGGCGTGGCCTCGAAGAAACGTTGGTGCGGTTTCAGGAGGGCGTGATTACGCGTACCTATCTAAACCAGAACCTCAACGCCCTGATCAATGTCACGCGTCGCGACATCGTGCGGTTCTATCAGGAAAACCTCGACCGGTTTCAACCCGAGCCGGTGCGTGACCTGACGATCATTGTGACCGACACGCCCGAAGCGGCTGACTTGGTTCAGGCCGAACTCAACAAAGGCGTTGCGTTTTCGGAGATCGCCGCCGGTCCGCTCAACCGGCTTACGACCGACGGCACGATGCCGGCGGTCAAAGGCGATCGCCCGTTTGATCGACCCGAGATCGAAACCCCCATGGTCGCCGCCGAGGAAGGCGCGTGGTTCGGCCCGGTGCGGGTTGATGACGGACGGCAGTGGTTCGTCAAAGTGGATCGGGTCGAGCGTGCCCCGCATGTTTCTTTGGAAGATGCCCAGGCTTCGATCGAAGCCGCGCTACGCGAACAGCAACAGCGTTTGCGGACCGAGCAATTTCTCGCTCGGCTCTCCGACCAAGGCAATTTCACGGAGCCCGAAGAAATGGTCGACGCGCTCACGAGCATCGCGATGAGCCGATACGCGACGCCATAACGGCAGATGCCCCGCGTTTGCCCCTGTCGGGGCACCACGTCCTGCTTCACTTGCCAAAGAACGCGGGCGGGCCCAGCCCAGCCGAGGCGGCCCGCGACGCCTCCCGCGCCGCTTTGCCCTCGGCCTCGCGTACCGACCACCGGGGTTCTCGGAAACGCGCTCCGTGCCGGTCGATCTCCGGCTCGGAAAGCCACGTTCAATCAACGTGCCCCTCGTCCGGCAACCCCACGGCTACGCCAGCCCGCTCACCTTCGGCATCTCACCACGCGATCGGCTTCTGATCCGCCGTCCGTGAAAGATTATTGCGATACTGAACGTTTTGTATCACGCGTTTGCGCACGCTTCGACACAAAGAAAATCATCCACGCAGCGCATCGAGCACCACGCGCCGCATCGTTTCGTTCGGCGCGTCACGCCGGGTCCAGCCCTCGAATTGCGCCGCGGCTTGACGAACAAACATGTCCACCCCCGTGATCGTCCGGCAACCTCGTTCTTCCGCGAGCGCCAGCAGGGTCGTCCGCAGCGGGTTGTAGACCGTGTCAAACACAATCGTGCCCGAGTTCCACGAGTCGGGTGCGGTCGCCAGTGGGCAGGCGTCGATGTTGGGGTGCATGCCGACCGATGTGCCGTTGATCCAGACGTCGGCGGTTTGCTGGGGTGCTTCATCAAGCGGGGCGCTCCGCACGCCGAAGCTTGCGGCAAGCCCTTCCGCTTTTTCGAGGGTTCGGTTCAAGACCGTGACGTCGACCCCGTGGGCCGCGAAGCCCGCCACGATCGCGCGGGCGACGCCGCCCGCGCCGAGCACGGCCACCTTGCGGCCTGCCAGCCCGGCACGATCGATCCCCAACGTGTCGCACGTCGCGTCCAGAATCGCGGCGTAGTCGGTGTTGCTCGCGTGCAGGGTTCCGTCGTCGTCCACCGTCAGCGTGTTGGCCGCACCGATCTGCTCGGCCAATGGCTCGACGTTGCCGCCTTGCTCGGCGACAAATCGCAACAGATTCGCCTTGTGCGGAATCGTCACCGACGCCCCCCGGAAGTTCAAGCCATCGCAATCGAGCCACGTTAAAAGCGTCGCTTTGAGTGCTTCGTACGCGTCGGGGATCGGAAGCGGGAGATACACGCCGTCGTACGGCTCGCCCTGTTGACCAAGCGCATCGAACGCGGCGTTGTGGATGGCCGGCGACATGGAGTGGCCGATCGGGTGGCCGATGACGCCGTACACCTTGGTGTCAGGCGTGAGCGCGTCCCATCGGTAAAGGCGTTGGATGTCGTCGAGGGTGGG
>JBCCDN010000070.1:0-15328 GCA_039030755.1 Planctomycetota bacterium
CTCGACCACGCCGTCAGCGCCGACCTTGTCGATCGCTTCGGCAATGAGCTCACCGATACGGGCGTCGTGGTTCGCGGAGACGGTGGCGACTTTTTGCAGGTCGGCCTTGCCCTTGCACTTGGTCGCGGCGGATTGAATCGCTTCGCTGGCGGCCTCGGCGGCGGCGTTGATGCCGCGCTGCAGGGCGACGGTGTTCGCGCCGGCGGCGACGTGACGCAGGCCTTCGCGATAGATGGCTTCGGCGAGGACGACGCTGGTCGTGGTGCCGTCCCCGGCCTTGTCGCCGGTCTTCTTGGCGACCTCGACGACCATCTTCGCGCCCATGTTTTCGAAGGGCGTGTCGAGCTCGACTTCCTTAGCGACGGAGACGCCGTCCTTGGTGACGGCCGGGCCGCCGTACGACTTTTGCATCACGACGTTGCGGCCGGTTGGGCCCATGGTGACTTTGACGGCGGCGGCGAGTTTTTCGAGGCCCTTGAGCAGCTCTTGCTGGGCTTCGCTGCCGAAGATCATTTGTTTGGTGGCCATGTGGTTTGGCTCCTTGAAAGTTGGTGGGTGTTCGTCAGCGGCCACCGGCCGCTGCTTGGTAAACGGCGATTACGACAGGACGCCGAGCAGTTCGGACTCGCGCATGATCTTGTGTTCGGTGCCGTCGATGTCGATTTCCGTGCCGCCATACTTGCCGTAGAGCACGGTGTCGCCGACCTTGACGTTGAGGGGAACGCGTTTGCCGGTGTCGTCGAGCTTGCCGGGGCCGGCGGCGATGATCTTGCCGGTTTGCGGCTTTTCCTTGGCGCCTTCGGGGAGGAAGATACCCGACGCAGTTTTAGTTTCGGCTTCGTCGGGCAGGACGAGGACACGGTCGTCGAGGGGTTTGATGGCGGTCTTCTTGGCTTTGGTGGATTTCTTGGTTTTGGTGGCAGTGGCCATGGTGTGGGGTCTTTCGTGAAATCGGGTGCGAGTAGATCGTGGGATAGTGAATGAAAATTCTGGGGATTACATCATGCCGGGCATGCCGCCCATGCCACCCATCCCGGGCATGCCGCCACCCATGCCGCCCATCCCGGGCATGCCGCCGCCCATGCCGCCCATATCGGGGGCGCCGTGGCCGGCCGGTTCTTCGTCGGCCGGGGCGTCGGTGATGGTGCAGTCGCAGGTGAGCAGGAGCGTGGACACGGACAGCGCGTTTTGCAGCGCGGTGCGGTCGACCTTGGCGGGGGTGATGACGCCGCGTTCCACGAGGTCGGCGTATTCGAGCTTGAGGGCGTCGAAGCCGAAGCTGCCCTTGCCGGCGAGGACCTTGGTGGTCACGACACTGCCGCGTTCGCCGGCGTTCTCGGCGATGGTGAACAGGGGGACGCGGAGGGCCTTACGAACCACGTCGATACCAGCGAGCACGTCGCCGTCGGCGTTGAGCTTGTCGAGCTTGGCCGACGCACGGAGGAAGCTGACGCCGCCGCCGGGGACGATGCCTTCTTCGACCGCCGCGCGGGTGGCGTGGAGGGCGTCTTCGACGCGGGCCTTCTTCTCCTTGAGTTCGGCTTCGGACGCGGCACCGACGTTGATTTGCGCGACGCCGCCGGCCAACTTGGCGAGGCGCTCTTGCAACTTCTCGCGGTCGTAGTCGGAAGTCGTGGTTTCGATTTCGCGCCGGATCTGAGCGATTCGGCCTTGGATGTCGGCGGTGGTGCCCGCCCCTTCGATGATGGTCGTGTTGTCCGCGGAGATGCGGATTTTCTTTGCGACGCCCAATTGGGAGATTTCGACGGCGTCGAGATCGGTGCCAACGTCTTTCATGATCGCCTCGCCGCCGGTGAGCACGGCGAGGTCTTGGAGCATGGCCTTGCGACGGTCGCCGTAGCCCGGGGCCTTAACGGCGGCGACGTTGAGCACGCCGCGGAGCTTGTTGATGACCAGCGTGCTGAGCGCTTCGCCGGTCACGTCCTCGGCGATGATAAGCAGCGGCTTCTTGGTGTCTTGGACTTTTTCCAAGAGCGGGACGAGCTTCTGGATGCTGTCGATCTTGTCTTCGTAGATCAGTACCCAGCACTTGTCGAGCTGGACTTCCATCGCGTCCTGATCGGTGATGAAGTTCGGGCTGAGGTAGCCGCGGTCGAACTGCATGCCTTCGACGACATCGACGAAGGTTTCGAGGCTCTTGCCTTCTTCCACCGTGATGACACCATCCTTGCCGACTTTCTCCATGGCGTCGGCCATGATCTTGCCGATGGTCGGGTCGTTGTTGGCCGAGATGGTCGCGACGTTGGCGATATCCGCCTTGCCGTTGATCTTCTTGGCTTGGGCGTTAATGCCTTCGACGATGACATCGACGGCTTCTTTCATGCCGCGGACCAGAGCATTTGCGTCGGCGCCGGCGGCGATCTGGCGGAGGCCTTCTTTAAAAAGCGCTTCGGCGAGCACGGTCGACGTCGTCGTGCCATCGCCGGCCTTGTCGCTGGTCTTGCTCGCGGCTTCCTTCACGAGCTTGGCGCCGAGGTTTTCGTCCTTGTCGCGGAGTTCGATTTCCTCGGCGACGGTGACGCCGTCCTTGGTCACGGTCGGGCCGCCCCAGGATTTGTCGATGATCGCGGAACGACCACGGGGGCCGAGCGTGGACTTGACGGCGGCGGCGAGTTTTTCGACGCCCCGGAGCAGGGCTTGGCGGGCTTCGGCTTCGAAGGCCAGTTCTTTGACGGCCATGGGTGAGGTCTCCCTGGTAAATGTGGTTCGGGTCAAAATCAACGAACGCGGCCCGGATCGAGGCCCGCGAATTAGAACGATGGCAACGACGGTGCCAGTGATGCGGGGCGACGGTCGCGGCTGCGACGTCGGGATTCAAGGCCGGTAAAGGCGGATTTCACGGTTTTTTGACGGATTTGGGCGACTTGGAGCGGATTGGTGCCGCGTCGAGGCTCGGCTGCCACCCTGACAGTTCGGCAGCTTCGGCCGCGCCGCGCCTGACACGCCGCCGTTCACCAACCGCTTTCCGCACGGAGCGTGGACACCCTGCTAATCTCCGCGACCTATGCCCAGCGATACCAAGCCCACCAAAACCAGCCCCGACGATCCCGCCTCCCTCCAAGCCCGCGACGCCACCGCCAAAGCCGCCGCCGCCGGGTTGGAGGCCTTTGCCGAAAAGGCTCCGGGCGTACCCGTGCTGGTGGGCTTCGATGGTTTTGTCGATTCGATCATCCGTGTCGTGCAGACTCGCCAAGACCTGGACCACTACACGGCCATGCCGTCCATCAAGAGCTTCGGCGACAAGATCGTCGCGGCCGACGGCAAGTCCGCCAACTTCGAGTTCGTCGTCACTCAGCAAAAGCTCGGCGGCAACGGCCCGATCATGGCCAACGCGCTGCTCGAAGCCACGCTGGGCGTGTCGTACATCGGTGCGCTTGGGCACCCGAACCTGCATCCGGTGTTCGAAGAATTCGCCGCGACCGTGAACGCCGGCATCGGCACCGCGTACTCCGTGGCCGACCCGGGCGAAACCGATGCCGCCGAGTTTGACAACGGCAAGCTGATGCTTGGGAAATACGCCCACATGGCCGGCCTTGACGCCGCGATGGTCGAAAACGCGCTGGGCACCGCGACCCTCGAGAAACTCGCGACCGAATCGAAGCTCATCGGCATGACCAACTGGACGATGTTCCCGCGCGTCGAATCGCTCTGGAAACGCGTCTGCGAGCTGATTCCGGAATACGCCGACGCCACGATGAAGCCGTACGTGTTCGTGGACTTCGCCGACCCCGCCAAGCGTGACGAAACCGACCTTGCCGGGGCACTGAAGTTGCTCACGCAGATGCAGAGCAAGGCCAACGTTGTGCTCGGGCTCAACTTGTCCGAAGGCACACAGGTCCGCAAAGTGCTGGGCCTCGGCGACTTCGGTGATGATCCCGGCGACTTGAAAGCCCGCCTGGCGATTGAAACCACCTGCTCGCTCATCCGCCAAAAACTCAACCTCACGGGCGTCATTGTGCACCCTCGGGAGGCCGCCGCCGCGGCGTTCGCTCCTGGAAGCAAGGCCGGCCACGGTTCCAGCCACCAGGAAGAAACCATCGCTCGCTTCGCGGGCCCGTTCGTTGAAACCCCGAAGCTGTCCACCGGGGCCGGCGATAATTTTAATGCGGGGTTCTGCCTCGGCTTACTTGCCGGCCTGCCGTTGGAGCAGTGTTTGTGCACGGGCGTCGGCACCTCGGGTTTCTACGTCCGCAACGCCCGCAGCCCCAAGCTGTCCGAACTCGTTGCATTCTGCCGAGAACTCCCGCCGCCCGAAGTCGTATGAGCCGACACGTTCTGCACGGCTTGTGAAAGAAACTTTGCTCGCTCGCCGGGCAGCGTCGGTGCCGGGTTACACTCGCCGAAATGTCTTCGGCCCCCACGTTCAACCTCGACGGCAGCGACTCGGGCTACGGCAAGGGGAAATCCTCTGGCGCAGAACGCAAAATCGACCTCGCTCGCCTCTATGAGTCCCTTCCGCCCCACGCGGTCGAAGCCGAGATGGCGCTGCTGGGTTCGATGATCCTCGACTGGCGCTGCGTCGGCGATGTCATTCAACAAGTCGCCGGCCCGGATGATTTCTACAAGCCCGCCCACGGTGCGATCTACCACGTGTTGGTCGAACTTTACGACCAGCAGCAATCCATCGACATGGTTCAACTGAACCAGAAGTTGGTGGACAAGGCGCTGCTCGATCAAGTCGGCGGGCTCGAATACATCGTCGAACTTGCCGAGGCCGTCCCCAGCGCCAGCAGCGCGATGCACTACGCCCGGATCGTCCGCGAGAAGGCGCTGCTGCGAAAACTCATCGACGAAGCGGGACTCATTCTTCAGGACTGTTACACGTCCGACGAGCCGGTGTATGACCTGCTCGACCGGGTTGAGACGCGCATCTTTGAAATCGCTGAGAAAAAGTCCGACAACGACACCGCCGACATCGCGACGCTCCTGCAGGAAACCTTCGACCGCCTCGAAGCCCAAGAAGGCAAGATGGTCACCGGTATCGAGTCGGGCTTTTACGAGCTTGACGAGATGACCAATGGTTTGCAGCCTGGTGAGATGGTCATCGTCGCGGCGCGTCCGTCGATGGGCAAGACTGCGTTCGCGTTGAACATTTCCGAACACATCGCCGCAACCAAGGGCGTGTCTTGCGGCATCTTCTCATTGGAAATGTCCAAGCAGCAGCTCGCGCAACGTTTGCTATGTGCACGCTCGGGCGTCGACTCCCAAAAAGTCCGCCGTAACATGCTTAGCCGCGACGATTTTGCGAAGCTATCGATGACCTGCGGTGAACTGGCCGATGCGCCGATGTACATCGACGATACGCCCGGCCTCACGCTCATGGGCTTGCGGGCCAAGGCGCGACGCATGAAGCAGCGGCACGACATCCAGTGTCTCATGATCGACTACCTCCAGCTCATGTCCGCGCCGAGTGCTGGCAAGGACGGCCGACAGAACGAAGTCAGCGCGATCAGCCGCGGCGTCAAGGCGCTCGCCCGTGAACTTGAGCTGCCCGTGATCTGTCTGTCGCAACTCAATCGTGCGGCCGAGCAGCGTGAAGGCCACCGCCCGCGGATGTCCGACCTGCGTGAGTCGGGTTCGATCGAGCAGGACGCCGACGTCGTGATGATGCTTCACCGCGAGGATTATTACCACCGCGGCGACCCCGAGCACGTGGATACAAACGAGGCCGAGGTCATTATCGCCAAGCAGCGCAACGGGCCGACGGGCACGGTGAACCTGCTTTTCGACGGCGCGACGACGCGATTTAAGAATCTAGCCAGCAGCCGTAACCGCGACTACTGATGGTTGTGGTTTCGCCTTGCGTTAAGGCATCGCGCACCACAAAAGTGCCCAACCCGCCAATGCGGCGGTCGCGGTGTGGTGGACGGCCACCAACGCCGATGCAACGACAACACTGCCCAATGTCAACGCCACGATCGACAGCGTCGTGAACCCTTGCGAGCGACTCGCAGATCGCGCATCGCGCTGGTCCGAGCGGCCAAGCAGACGGCGGCTTCGGTCGAGTAGTTCGCCGCGTCGGCCGAAGAGGCTCGCGGCCGGGGTGGCGGCGGGGATCATTGGGCCGGCGTGTGAAAAATCGAGAAGGGTGCGGACGTAGGCCACCGCGTTGGGCCGGCGGGCGATCACGGCATCATCGCAGACGTGTTCGCTGGTGACGTGATGCGCCCGCGGTAACCGCCAAGCAAGCGGATGCACCCAAACGCAAGATCGCGCGAACGAGGTTAGCGCGTTCCAGAAATTGTCGCTACGACGCAGGTGCGTCAGCTCGTGGAGCAATACCAAGTCGTTGCAAGCTTCGAGATGGGCTGCGGGCAGCAGCAACACCGGACGCCGCAACCCCACCAAGCAGGGGCCATGGATTCGCGGAGAAACCCGGACATCCAACGCCGCGATCTGCTTGGCGGGTAAGCGTTCCGCGCGGGCTAGTTGTCGGGTTCTTCGAACCCACGCGCCGGTGGCCGGTTCGCTCGCGTCGACCAATAGGCTAGCCATCCGCATGCCAAACGCTAGACGCATCAAGCCGCTCAACGCACCGACGAACCAAACGGCCGAAAGCGTCAGGTACGCGAAACCCGCCGTGCCTAAAGGCCCGGCCATCTCCCCAGGCTCGGGCAACGAGATGTACAGCCCGCCAGTGGGCAACAGCGAGTGCACCACGATTGCGGCCATCGGGATCAACAGCAAGCCCACCAGCGTTGCGCGTTGCACGAATGCCACGGCTTCAGGACCTCGCCGCGTCATGATTCGTTCAAGGAGCCAGCCAATGGCAAGTACGCAGGTCACCTGGATCAGCATGTTTGCACCGGCGGTCATCAACGTACCGGCCATCACGGATTCAAGATGCATCGCATGTCTCCTGCGCTTCTGGGTCAATTGAGCCGAGGCTCGGTGCGCGATTAGCGCGGTTTCTTTCGACGCGGTTTCGGCTTGGGCTGCTGTGCTATGCGACTTTTCTCGTGTTCGTCGAGCAATCGCCGAATCTCGGCTAGCTCGGCCGCGTCTACGTCGGACCTGCCGATCAGGTGACTCACCATCGCCGTGGCCGACCCGCCAAACACGCGATCGAGCAGGTCGCCCGCTGCGTCTTGAGCAACATCGTTTTCTTCAACCAGTGTGAAATACACAAACGTGCGGTCTTGTTTCTCAAAATCCACCGCGTGTTTTTTGAGCAGTAGGCGGAGCTGCGTCTGCACGGTGCTGTGCGCGACATCAGCGTTGCCGTGATTGAGTTCGTCGGTGATCGTTTTTGCGCTGGCTCGGCCCAAACGCCAGAGCACCCGCATGATGTCGAGTTGTTTGGTACCGAATTGCATAAGCGTCGAGCACGTTTAGAGCGTAGGGAAGAAATCCGCATCCCGGCTAGAAGCCGAGACGCGGGGAGGGGGGAACTTTACGCAAGACGTTTACGGCGGAGACCCAGAGCACCCAAGCCCAGCAAGATGCCTGCGGCGGCGGACGGCGTGGGCACGGCCGTGGCGTTGACAAACGCATCGCCGACGTCGGCACCCGTCAGGTCGGCCGTGGCCAAGCTGTTGGTTTGCAGAAACGACGCGAACTCGGGCGAGACGAGCAGGTCGGCTCCGATCTGTAGTGAATCTCCTAAAGCGCTGAGAGAGCTGGGCGCTTCGATGTCGAACAAGATCGCGGCGATGCCGGTGGTGGATTCGACGAAGAAGCCGGAAGCGTCGCCGACGGCACGGGTCCCGTCAAAGCCAATGGTGAAGTCGCCGACTTCAACGTTGTTGTCGTTAAAGAAGACCGAGCCGGTGTGTTCGATCGTTCCCGAAAAGGTGCCGAGAAAGTCGGCGGGGTCGTACATGAATGTGGTGGGCAGAGTCGGGGCGTCCGTGGCGTTGATCGAAAAAGCGACGCCGCCAGCCAAGTCGGTTGAATTGGCAACGTCTGGCGACACGCCCGAAAGCGTGAGCGAGGCAGCGGTAGCGAGCGTGTCGGTGTCAAGAACGACGCTAGTCGTACCGCCGACCACTTGAACCGAGCCCGCAGACGCGGTGACCGCGAGCGTGGCGACTGCGCAGGCGGCGGACAGTTGGAACATCTTCATGGTTCTACTCCGGGATTGGTTTGGGCATTTTCGTGATGTGTGGATCAGCCGACGTTCGGCTGACCCGTACAAACGCAGTGCGATGGCCATCGCGTCGTACACTAGGCTTGCCTACTAAATCTAGTCAAGTAAATTTAGGGATTTTTTTCCTCGGGTCGGTCGGGCGGTATGGTCCCTTCATGAATCCTCAAGAAGCCGTGATCCTCGCTGTCTCTGCCGTCCGCCGCGCCTCTCGGGTCTGTCAGCGTGTGCAAGCCGACTTGGTGAACGCGGAAACGCTGGAAAAAAAAGACAAATCGCCGGTCACCGTTGCCGATTTTGCAAGCCAGGCGGTGATCTGCTTGGCCTTGCGGGATGCGTTCCCCGGCGTGCCCGTGGTGGGCGAAGAGGGATCGGCCGAGCTTCGGGAAGGTGCGCACGCGGGACTACTCGCGGCGGTGGCGAAGCACGCGATGCTCGACGAAGCCGCAACGCTGGAGGCGATCGATTTTGGGGCATTCGACCCGGCGGCGAATCCGGACGTCCAGACGTACTGGACCCTCGACCCGATCGACGGCACGAAGGGTTTCTTGCGCGGTGAGCAATATGCCGTCGCACTCGCGCTGATTGAAGACGGTGAAGTGACGCTCGGTGTGCTGGGTTGCCCAAACCTGCAGGGTGGTTTGGCGATGGTTGCACACAAGGGCGGCGGGTCCGAGCGTCTCGCGCTCGAGGGCGAGAGTTTTAAGGGCGCTCCCGTGCGGGTCAGCGGCGAAGACCTTGAAGATGCGAAGCTATGCGAATCGGTGGAGTCGGGTCACTCGAATCATGACGCGTCGCACCAGATTTCCGAAGCGCTGGGTATCACACGCGAGCCGTATCGGATCGATAGCCAGTGCAAGTACGCCGCGGTCGCGATGGGCTTGGCGGATGTGTATCTGCGGTTACCGACCAAGCCGGGCTACGCCGAGAAGATCTGGGACCACGCGGCGGGCAAGCTGGTGGTGGAAGAAGCCGGCGGCACCGTGACCGATGTGCACGGCGTCGCGCACGACTTCGGGCAAGGCAAAACGCTTCGCCCCGACGGCGGCGTGGTGTGTAGCAACGGCAAATTTCACGACCGTATCGTGGACGCAGTCGGCATCGCATTGGCTTAATTTGAAATTGTAGAACGCAGCGGCGAACCGCTTAGGCGTAGAGATCGACGACAAGGCCTTTGTCGGGGGCGTAGCCGGGCATGCCGGTGGACGGCTTTGCGATACTCGCGGCGGCGTCGAGCAATTCGATCGCGGCTTGGCCTTGCGATTTCATGACGTCGCGTTGCTTCACCGCCACGGCAGTCGTCACTTCCTGCTGAACCTTCGCGTGGTTGATCTCCGAGGCCGTGGCAAACGGGTCGGAAGCGAAGGCACTGATGGCAGAGACAGCATTCATAGCAATAGTTCCATCGGGTATTAACGGCCGATGGCTTCGAGTTGCATCGAACTTCCGTCGAGATTTTCACGATGATCGGACGTGAGCGACGCCTGCGCCGCATTGATGTTGATCTCGTAGCGTTCCCGGCCAGTAAACAGGCACACGTCCGAATAACCCGCAACCCGTAGTGCGTCGTAGGCGTCCTCGAACTGGTCAGCAACACGCCAAGGTTGATGCGCATCGGCGCCGACCGTGACGCCGATGTCGCGTTGCCGCATCGCGCGGAGCATGGCCGGGCCAGGGTTCATCTCGCGGACCGGCTTGTAATTGCCCGAGGTGTTGAGCTCCATGCATATGCCGGTGCGGGCGATCCGGTCGAGGTAGTTGCTAACCAGCGGGACGACGGCGCCGTGATTCCACGACTTGGCGACCATGTTCTTGACAAGATCGGGATGGGAAAGCGAATCAAACAAGCCGGTTTCGGCGGCCTGTGCGAGGTGCTCGAAGTAGCAGTGCATGAACGCCTGCGCGTCGCCCATCCAATAGGCCTCGCGGTATTCGGGTAGCTGCGGATGAACCGAGCCAAGGATGAAATCGAAGTCGGCCCGCCAGAGCAATTGCTCGATGTGGTCTTCGTAGCCGGGGAAGTAGTCGCACTCCAGGCCGAGCCGAACGTCGAGTCGACCGGCATAGGCGTCGCGGGCTTGCGCGACGAGCTCAAGGTATGTGTCGAATTCGGCCGGGGCCATGCGGACGTGGGCCGAGTGGCCGTCGGGCATGGGGCAGTGGCAGGTCACGGTGATCCCGGCCAGGCCGCGGGCGATCGCCCGCTCGGCGTATTCCCAGAGATCGCCTTGGGCGTGCTTGCACAACGTGGTGTGCAGGTGGGTTTCGTAAACGAGTCGGGCGTCGCGGGGATTCGTCGAAGGCGTCAAACTCATGGCCGATGTTCGGGCTCGCCCGGGGGTGCCACCGGGGGTTGAGGTGGCGAGGGGGGGCGGTTGCCGTTCTCCCTTTTGCTGTCGTCCGAAGGCGGACTCGAAATCGAAGAAGGCATAGGCGATTCGGCCGAGTCCTCCTGTGAAACAGAGACAGTTTGAGTATCGGCGGATTTCCCGTCGGACTGTGGGGAATCGGCTGGGATTTGTGCCGGGGTTTGCTCGGTCGTGGGCTGGACGCACGGCTCCTCATCGGAACCCTCATCCAGCGCGTCTTCATCAGGATCGCCTGGCGTTTCTTGGCCTTCGAGGATCGCAGCTCGGCGGCGCTCGCGACGCTCGGCCCGTCGGCGCGAAGCCTCATCGGGCCAGTCGTATTGGACCTCGCCGGGGTCCTCGTTCTGCCACGCCGGCGCCGCATCGGATTCGACGCGGTCTGGATCGAGCCAATCATCTTCGGGTTGGAGTTGCAGTTCGAGTTGGTCCGGGTCGCCGGCCGCTTCGCCACGCAGCACCTTGACCTTGCGTTGACGCACCAACTCGAGCGTTGCGAGAAAGAGTCCGATCATCTCGCCACGGTTTCGGCCTTGGAAGATCGATCGCAACGTCATGGCATGTCGGTCGCCGCCGTCGCGCTTCAGTCGGTCGGCGATGTCGTCGGCGTGCAGCGAGATCGGGGTGTCGTCGTACGTGACTTCATGGTTGCCCAAGTGCCCGATCCCTTCCATGACCCGACCGAACGCCGAGCACAGGTCCAGCACGTTCACGTCGTCGAGATCGAGGTCGGCCGAGGCCGCGTCGGTTTCTTCGGGGTCGGCCTCGTCTGCGGCTTCTCCGGCTTTGGCCGACGCGGGGAACCTTGCTTCCCACGACTCGGCCCGCGCTTCCAGGGTGTTGGCCGCGTCCTTGAAACGCTTGTACGCCAGCAGTTGCTGTACGAGCTCGAAGCGTGGATCGACCTGCGCATCGGAGGTGTCTACGCCTTGGTCTTCGCCGTCTTGCGGGTCGTCGCCACGCAACGCCGGCGGCATGATCATCCGGCTTTTGATCTCAACGAGCGTCGCGGCCATCACGAGAAATTCGCCAGCTTGCTCCACGTCGATCGTCTCGATCACCCGCAGGTGCGCGAGGTACTGCTCGACCAACTCGGCCATTGGGATGTCGTGCAGGTCGATCTCGTGACGTTTCACGAGATACAACAGCAGGTCCAGCGGGCCTGCATAGGCGTCGAGCTGGACGCGGTGCGCTCCGGAAGCTCCGAACGTCGTGGCCGCCGGGCCGGCGGCATCTGGCAACGCGGTTTGGGCGGCCGCCGCGGCGGCGTCTGGCTCGGGCGTGGGTGGCGGCGTGGCGTGCATCCTTGCGAGCGGGCATCATACGGGAACTTATGGCCACGCCCACCTCTGACCAAACATCGCAGGCCTCTTCAAGTGTTGAGCCTGATGCGCCGCAGATCGCACGCTTCGCTCGGCGCGTGTTGGATGCCGAATCGGACGCGATCCGGCGGATTGCGCTCGACAGCGGTTTCGAGCGTGCGGTGTTGTTGATGCTCGATCTGCCGAAACGCGATGGGGCGTTGGTCGTGTCGGGCGTGGGCAAGAGTGGGCACATCGCGGCCAAACTCGCGGCGACGTTCGCCTCCACCGGTACGCCGGCCCACTTCGTCAATCCCGTTGAAGCGGTGCACGGCGACCTGGGCCGAATCCAGAAACGCGACGCCGTGCTCCTGCTGAGTTACTCGGGCAACACTGAAGAAGTCGTCAACCTCGCGGAGTTGCTCAAGCCGGATGGTATCCCGATCGTCGCGCTCGTCGGCCCCCCCGGAAGTGACCTGGAGCGACTTGCGGATGCGACCGTGCGTATCGGCGACGTGGCCGAGGCGTGCCCGAACGAACTCGCGCCGTCGTCGAGCACGACCGCGATGTTGGCGCTGGGTGATGCGCTGGCGCTGACGGTCTGCGAGCAACGAAGATTCACGGCCGACGACTTCGCGAAGTTCCATCCGGGCGGCGGTTTGGGCCGACAGCTCACGCCGATCGCGCGGGCGATGCGTTTCAAGGTTGGCGAGAATTTGAAATTAATTCCGCACGAGACTTCGTTGCCGGTCGCGTTCGAGATGGCCAAGCCCGATGACCCGACCCTGCGTCGCGCTGGCGCGTTGGTGGTGGTGGATGCAGACGGGAAACTCGCGGGCGTCTTCACCGACGGTGATTTGAGACGGCTCGCGTTCCGCGGAAGCGAGGCTCTGAGCGTGCCGGTCGGCGAGGTGATGACGCGTGACCCGAAGCGGCTGCGTGACGATGCTGTGGTGCGGGATGCGGTTCGTTTGATGCGTCAGACGCGGATTGACGAAGTGCCCGTGGTGGATGCGGCAGATCGGCCGGTCGGTTTGATCGACGTGCAGGATTTGGTGGCGTTGAAGGTCATCGAGGGGTGATCCCGTCTTGGATGCAACGATCACCGTGCGTGCCGCTGAACGAACATCGGCCCGACGCTTCGACGCCCAAGCGCGTGGCGGGATGGTTTTTGTTCGCCGCAGCCAACGGGTTGTGCGAGCATGATCGTTGCTGTGGCAGGACTCAAGGTGCTCATAGAAACGATTTTGTGAGGTAGCAGGCCGGAACGCGTTCAGGGCGGCTCCGCGATGCGAGAAAAGCCGAGGGTGCCCGCGCATCTCGGCCTGTTATGTTGCTTGGCTATGTCCGCCCCTCCCGTCCAGCCCAGCCGACCCGCAGACATCCGCCTGCTCGTGCTTGATGTGGACGGCGTCCTTACTGACGGTGGGCTTTTCTATGGGCCGAACGATGTCGAGATCAAACGCTTCGACATTAAGGACGGTTTTGCGATCCGCGCGGCGCAACGTGTCGGCTTACGGATCGGCATCCTGACCGCTCGGTCTTCCCATGCACTGGCCAAGCGGGTTGCGGAACTGGAGATCGAACACGTCTTGCAGGGTTCGCCGGACAAGGCCCGAGACGTGCGACGCATCGCCACGGCGGCGGGTTTCGAGTTATCGCAGACCGCGTTCATGGGCGACGATCTGCCGGACCTGCCCGCGATGCGGCTGGCGGGTTACCCGATCGCGGTGGCGGACGCGGCCGCGGAGATTCGAGAGATTGCGGCGCTGACCACGGCCCGGCCGGGCGGTCGTGGTGCGGTGCGCGAAGCGATCGAGCACTTGCTGACCGCCCAAGACCAATGGGCCAAGGCGATCGAGCCGTTCACGCAGGGTTGAGGCAGTTGCTTTTCAAGTTGCGTCGCGCTCGGCTTTGAGCATGCCGGCATATTCCACGATCGCATCGCGTGTGGTGTAGCTGGGTTTCCAATGAAGGCCGGCGTACGTCTCCCTGAGATCGGCGCAGGTGTAGTCCTGATAGAACGCGTAGGGGTTTTCGAAGTAATCGGGCTCATGATTCGTGCCGAGCGCTTCGTTGAGCGCGGCCACGATTTGGTTGAACGACGTCGCTTCGCCGGTACCAACGTTGTAGACGCCAGACTTCGCGTCGTCGGCCGCGGCGGCGATCGTGCAGCCCACCACGTCTTTGACGTACACCTGATCGCGGGCCTGGTCGCCGGGGCTAAAGATGCGCGGGCGCTTGCCGTCGAGCATCTGTTGGGCGAGCTGGAAGATCATGGACGCCATGTTGCCTTTGTCCTGTTCACCGGGGCCGAATACGTTGAAGTACCGGAGGCCGACGATATGGGCTTCGGGGTGGTCGCGGAGCGTACGGCGGGCGGCGTTTTCCATGGTCCATTTGGAGAAGCCGTAGACGTTGGCGGGGCGGCCGGCGTCTTCTAATGTGAACGGGCGCTTGCCGCGCATCGCGCCGTTGGCTTGCGTGCCGTAGGTCGCGGCGGAGGACGCCCAGACGAGCTTCGTGTCCAACTCAACGCAGAGGCTCAGCAGGTGGTCGAACGGGTGGCAGTTGTCGCGGATCATCGCCGCTTCGTCGTCCACCGTGGTGTCGGTGATCGACGCTTCGTGAAAAATAACGTCCGGCTCAAACCCGCCGATGAGCAGCTCGAGATCGATCTCGTGCAACGCGCCCGCAACCACTTCGCCGCGGAACGTCCAACCCATGGGGCCTTCGCCCGAGAGGTTCGCAAACGTGCCCTTGCGAAAGTCATCGACGACCAGGATGTCGGCGTCGGGGTCATGGCCTTGGAGCGTGCGGGTCAGGTTCGCGCCGACAAAGCCCGCGCCGCCGGTGATAAGGATGCGTTGCATGGCGGCATGCTAATGCGGCGTGACCTCAGCGCGGACGGGAGGCGGCTATACCCTCGGCGTCGGCTGGGTCGAGCTTCGTGATCGCGGTGAGTTCCCACGGCCGGGAGCCTTGGGCGTCCCAGTTGACCGCGAACGTAAACGCCACCGGATCGTCCACGCTCAGCCCGTCCAGCGAGACGCCCGGCGCGAGCGGAAATGGCATCACCATCGCTTTCATGCCCGAGACTTCGCCCTGAGCGTTGACGAAATCGGGGATTTCCTCGTGATCGATCTGCAGGTCGCTCGCCGGGTTGGCGGGATCAGGCAGGGTGACGATGAATCCGCGGACGTCGTAAGCCCGGGTTGCCGGGTCCGTAAGGTCCACCGCAGGCAGAGTTTCAACCTCAACGTCCGCGACCGGGCATCCGGCCAGCGCGGGGAAAAACAGGAGGGAAAGCACCGATAAGAGACGTGAACTTCTCATGCCCCCACCATACGACGGACGAGCGGTCGAAATCGTTTGACAAGGGCGTCGATTCCGCTAATTTATCCGACTCGCCACGTCACGCCCGACGCGGCGATTTTGCTCGGCACCCGCCGACCGGCCAACCACGGGCCGAAACCGTGGGGTGACCCTTGGCCACCAATTGCGTCCCGATGATGATATCTGCCGCACCTTCGGCAATGTTCACAATCTGCTCC